>NZ_JBFAQA010000027.1:0-164745 GCF_040677005.1 Nonomuraea sp. NPDC049421 | reverse complement strand
GTCAGAAGGGCGTCCAGCTCAGTCTTCACAAACCGATCTTGGACGCCCTTCGCTGTGCCCGCAGACGATCAGCGAATTTCACATCAACGATCTAGGGGCGGCCCACGGAACTCGCGCCACTCGGTGAGCAGCAGCACGACGTCGGCGTCGCGTACCGCGTCCCGCATCGACCAGGCGTAGCCCAGGCGCGGGTGTGCGGCGGGCGTTGCCGAGCGCCGCGGGGTCGTACACGGTGACCGTTCCGCCCTGGCCGCCGAGGGTGGCGGCGACGTCCGGTGCGGGTGCGTCGCGGATGTCGTCGGAGCCTGGCTTGAACGACGCGCCGAGCACGCCGATCGCCTTGCCCGCGAGCGTGCCCCCGAGCAGCTCGTGGGTCAGGGCAACGGTGCGGGCACCGGCTCGAAGAGCTCAGGCGCCGACGCCTCGGTGAAGAAGTCGCGCAGCCCCTCATCGATGTCGACGTCGTCCCGAATCTCCAGGGCGTCGGCCCACGCGGTGACGGTGTCCGCGGTGACGGCTCCCGCCAGGTACGCCCGCAGCAGCCGGACCACGTCCTCGGCTCGCACCCGCACCAGCGGACGCTCGACGTCCCACGGGAACGAGCGGAGCGCGCCCACGACCTCATCCACCGGCCGGCGCAGCTCCACGAGGTCGGCGAGGAGCCGGCGGCGTCCGCTCACGCACGAGCCTCCCCATCGAAGCTAGACGACGTCGAACTCGTTCCCCTCGGGGTCGAGCATCGCCACCGCGTAGTGATCCATCCCGGGCTGCGCGAGCACCAACACGACGGACGCCCCCGCCTCGACGAGCCGCTCCACCTCAGCGTCCACGCGCGCCCTCCGGACCTCCAGCGGCGCCTCCGCCCGCCTGCCGCCCACCTGCACATCCAGGTGGAACCGGTTCTTGACGACCTTGCCCTCAGGCACCTGCTGGAACCAGATCCGCGGCCCGCGCCCCTCGGGATCGACGATGCTGTCGGCGCAGTCTCCCTCCCCCAGCTCTTCCTCCGGCACCCCGAGCCGGAGCCAATGCTCCCGCCACGTGCCGGCCCCACCGGGCGGCGGCTCCACGACGTACCGCAACGCCCCCGCCCAGAACCGCACCATCCGCTCAGGCTCCGCACAGTCGATGACCAGTTGGTAGGAAACCATGCCCGCCATCCTGCCGGACCCGGCCGACAATCCGGTCAGGCGACGGTGAGGACGAGTTTGCCGCGGGTGCGGCCCTGTTCGCCGTGGCGGTGGGCTTCGGCGGCCTCCGCGAGTGGGTACGTGCGTTCCACCTCGACGTGCAGGTTACCCTCGTCGATCAGGGTGGCGAGCTGGGTGAGGGCGGCGCCGTCGGGCTCTACCAGGATGCCGGTGGCTCGGATGCCTTCCTCGCGGGCGCGGCCGATCAGATCGGGGGCGACGCCTGAGGGGACCGCCACCAGCAGGCCGCCTGGGCGGAGGGTTTGCAGGGAGCGGGTGCTGGTCCGGTCAACGGCGTCGCCTATCAGGTCCAGGACCACGTCCACGTCGCGTACGGCGGTCTCGAAGCTTGTGGTGGTGTAGTCGATCAGTTCGTCGGCGCCCAGGTCCCGGAGCCAGTCGTGTTTCTCCGAGCGGGCGGTGCCGATGACGTGCGCGCCCGTGTGCTTGGCAAGCTGCACCGCCAGGTGGCCGACGCCGCCGGCCGCCGCGTGGATGAGCACGCGGTGGCCGGTGCCGATGTGGGCGGTGTCGATCAGGGCCTGCCAGGCGGTCAAGGCGGCCAGTGGGGTGGCGGCGGCGGTCTCGTGACTGGTCGAGCGGGGTTTGCGGGCGAAGTGGCGGGAGGGCGCGGTGACGTACTCGGCGTACGCGCCCGCCTGGCGCGGGAACCACGGCATGCCGAACACCTCGTCGCCCGGCTGGAAGAGGGTCACCCCGAAGCCGGTCTCCTCGACCACGCCGGAGACGTCCCAGCCCAGCACGAACGGCGGGTCGCCGAGCACCGCCGCCATGCCGGAGCCCTGGCGGGTCTTCCAGTCGACGGGGTTGACGCCGGCGGCGTGCACCCGTACCAGGATCTCGGTGGGCAGCGGCGCCGGTCGCGGCACCTCGGCCAGGCGCAGCACCTCCGGGCCGCCGAAGGTGTCCTGAATGATCGCTTGCATGGGCATGGGTCCTTGCTCGGTTCGTACGGCACCTGCCCGGAGAGGGGTAGGGGCAAGAGCAAGAACCCGTAAGCAACTGGTTACGGACGGTTGAAGCGGGGTGGGGTGAAGGGGATGTAGCGGGCGGCGGGGTCGGCGGTGCGGGCGTTCATCGCGGGCGCGGACGTCGCCGGCCACCTTCCCGTGCGCAGGCGGTCGAACATGGTGGTCAGCGCGGCGTGCTGCTCCGCCGGTGTGAAGTCGCAGTGGCCGGCGCTGCGCGTGTACGTCTGGCGCAGCAGGGACGCCGATCCCGCCCGGCGGGCCTTCTCCTCGTACGCCTGCTGCTGGGCGACGGTCGAGATCTGGTCACCGATGTTCGACAGGGTGAGGACGGGGATGCGCAGCTTGCCGTCCAGGACGATGCCGCGGGCGAATCGGTCCACGGCGTCTGGGTCGGCGGCGATGCGGGGTGCCTTGGCCAGGGTCTTCAGGTCGTCCGTCAGCTTCAGGCCCGCCTGCTCGTACAGCTTGCCGACCGCGCGCCGCAGCGCGGGGTCGGCCTCGCGAAGCTGTCCGGCGTAGTCCACGCCGGTGTTCCAGGACGGGTTGCCGCCCACCACCTGCATGATCTGGCGGCGGCTGCTCATGGCCTGCCCGACGTACGGCAGGGGGCCGCCGGCCAGCGCGAGGTAGGCGCCCTGTTCCAGGCCGGCGGCGTCGCCGGCGGCGGGAGGCGGCGGGGTGGTGCCGTCGGGGTTCCTGCCCCAGGCGGGGAGCTGGCCGATCGCGGCGGCCAGCGCTATCCGGGCCCGGCCCTCGGGGGTGCGCTGGGCGGCGGCGAGGGCGTCGATCCACGCCTGGCGGGCCGACTCGACGTCCTCCGGGATGTCGATGACCGGCAGGCCCGGCGCGACCAGGCGTTCGAGGACGAAGATCGTGTCGAGCTTCTGGTTCCACTGGGCGACGGAGCCGCTCAGACCGCCGCACATGGGGACGGCGGCGTCGAACTTCCCGGGGTGGACCTGGGCGGCGCCGGCGGAGACGAAGCCGCCCATCGACGTCCCGGAGGCGATGGCTCTGCGGGCCTTGCCGTACGCCTGCTCGAACCGGGACAGGGCCTCGGCCTGGTTGTCGATGGCGGCGCGGATGTTCCAGCCGGTGACCACCCGGCTCGTGCCGCCCCGGGCCACGCCGTCGGCCAGCAGGCGCGCGGTCAGCTGCTCGGTGCGGCCGGGGCCGGCGAAGTCGAGGGCGACGACCACGGTGCCGTTCCAGCGGGCGGGGACGACGAACTCGTACGGTGTGCCGTCCTTGAGCGTGCCGCTGATGCAGGTGGGACGGGACGGCGAGTCCGGCAGGCAGGGCGTGCCACCGGGGGCGACGGCCGGGGTGGGACCGCTCTCGGCCATGGCGGGAAGGCCGGCGGCGGCGGTCGTCACCGCGATGGCCAGGGAGACGATGGTGGCGCGGCGGATCACAGCGACAGTCCCTTCGACTCGACGGTCCAGCCGTCCTCGGCGCACAGCCCGCAGTCGGGGCCGATGAAGCGCGCCCCGGCGGTACGGTCACCGCGCAGGACGTAGTCGAACCAGTCCGCGGCCACCTGCCAGCCCTTCGTCGCCTGGAGGCCCGCGATGAGGCCGACGTGCCCGGCCGTCGCGTCGGAGGCCAGCACGGCGGGGACGTCGAGGAGGGCGTAGTTGTCGATGCTGTTCTGGTACGCCACGTCGTCCGGGCCGCCGTTCACCAGGAGCGTCGGGGTGTGCAGGCCGGCGAGGCGGTCGCGCCCGAAGCCGCCGAAGAAGGGTTCGGGGAGATAGCCGGTGTTGAAGCCGGCGACCGCATCGATCATCGGGTCGGTTCCTGCGGCGAGGGCCTCGACGCCGCCGCAGCTGTGCCCGAGCACGCCGACGCGGGTCGTGTCGGCGCGTCCGTCGAACTGCTTGCGGGCCCGCCTCGACTCGGTGGCCCAATGGGCGGCGGCGAGCAGCGCCTCCGGGTGCGCGATGGTCTGCTCAGGGGTGCTCGGGACGGGGAAGTCGGCCACGCCGCCGTTGGCCACCACGATGTATCCCTGGGAGGCCAGGCCGGTGAGGAAGGTGATGCCTTCGAGGTTGCTCGCCGCGCAGGCGCCGTTGCCGTGGACGATCACGGGGAGGCTGTCCTTACGCAGTTTCTTCAGGTCGGCGGGACGGTAGACGGTGTGGCCCGGGAGGCCGTCGGCGGCCTCGCGGACGGTGGGCAGGATGGCCGCAGCCGGGGCCGCCGGTGGTTCGGGCGGCGGCGGGTTCTCGGGGGACGAGGCCGTCGCGGTGCCGGAGCCGGCCAGGACGACCGCTCCCAGGGTCGCCGCCAGCAGGATCCGGGCGGTCTTGAAGGGGGCCGACATGGGTGGTTGCCTCCACAATCGATGGACGAAGCCGGCAAGAGGGTGCCGGAACGGGGGGTGGGAACGAAGGGCGTGGCGGACGACCGCGGGCCGGCGTGCCGGGGTCAGGTGCGGGGGACGAGGCGGAGCGGTGCGGACTTGGGGCCGAACTCGAGCCAGTTGAACATCTCCACCTCGCCATCCGGTTCGACCCGATCGGTGCCCGCGAGCAGCTCTCCGAGCGCGGCTGCCAGCTCCATGCGGGCCATCGCCGCGCCCGGGCAGCGGTGCGGGCCGCGGCCGAAGGCGAGGTGGCGGTTGGGCCGCCGGTCGAGGTCGAGCCGGTCGGCGTCATCGAAGACCGTCTCGTCCCTGTTCGCCGAGGGGAAGATCATCGCGATCGGCTCTCCTGCGCGTACCGTCCGTCCTCCCAGCTCGACGTCGCGGAGTGCGGTGCGGGCGAACACGCGGTACGGGGCGTACAGCCGCAGGAGCTCCTCCATGGCCGCCGGCAGCAGGGTGGGGTCGGCGCGCAGCCGGTCCTGGAGCTCGGGGTCGCGGGACAGGTGGACGGCGGCGCTGCCCAGCACGGCGTGCGGCGCGCCGATGCCGGCCACGACCGTCTGCCGTACGGTGGCCACGACCAGGTCGGGCGGGATCGGCCGCTCGGGGTCACCGGACGCCTCCAGCAGGCTGGACACCAGGTCCTCGTCCGGGTCCTTGGGGTCGGCGCGGCGGTCAGCGACGATGGTCCTGGCGATGGCGTACAGCTCCTCGCTGGCCGTCATGATCCGGGCCCGGTCCATCTCCTGGATGGCGAAGCTGTACTCGACGCCGATCCGGCGGATCTCCAGCACCTGCTCCACCGGCAGGCCGAGGAAGATCGCGAAGCACTGCGCCGCGTACGGCAGCGCGAACTCCTTGGCGTAGTCGCCGCCGCCACGCGCCAGCAGCGGTTCCAGCAGTTCGCGGGCCGCCTGGGCGAAGGCCGGTTCGAGGCGCCTGAGCACGGCGCGGCGCAGCACCCGGTCCATGGGGGCGCGGTAGATCCCGTGCTCGGGCGGGTCGTAGTGCAGCGGCGGCCGGCGCTGGGCGCGCGGCACGTGCGGGACGACGTTCTGCGTGGCGGTGCTGAACGTCGCGCTGTCGCGGGCCACGCGCACGACGTCCGCGTAGCGGGTGGCCGCCCAGAAGCCGCCGAAGGCGTCGCTCCACGGCACCGGGCAGCGTCGCCGCAGGTCGGCGTAGACGCCGTGGGAGCTGTCGAAGGTCTCGGGCGCGGTGGGGTCCCAGTCGGAGGCGCGTTCGGGGCCCGCGGGGGCGGTCATGGTGAGGTCCCTTCGTATGGGCTCGTCCGGGGGCGGTCACAGCAGGTGGCGGCGGGCGGTGCGGGCGAGGGTCTCGATGGCGTACACGACGACGGCGATCGCGATGATGATCGCGGCGGTGGTGTCGTAGCGGAGGGTGGCGATCGACTCCTGCATGAAGTAGCCGACGCCGCCCGCACCCGCGATGCCGAGCACGACGGACTCACGCAGCGCCAGGTCGGCGACGAACAGGCCGTTGCCGGTGAAGGCGGGCACGAACTGCGGCCACGTCCCGGCGGTGAACGCCTGCCACCTGCCGGCGCCGACCGAGGTCAGCGCCTCACGCGGCAGCGGGTCGAGCTGTTCCAGGGAGTCGGTGAAAAACTTGGCGGCCAGCGCCGTGGAGGAGATCCACAGGGCCAGGAAACCCGCGAACGGTCCCAGGCCCAGCGCGGCCACGAAGAGCAGCGCGTACACGAGGTCGGGGATGCCTCTGACGACCACGAGCAGCACTCTGAGTGCGGCGGCCGGCGGGCGCCAAGGGGCGGTGCCGGTGGCGGTGAGCAGGGCCGCCACCAGGCCGCATGCCGCGCCGGCGGCTGCCGCGCCGAGCGCCATGAGCAGGCTCTCCAGCACCGCCATGAGCAGGTCGGTGGAGAAGGCGGGCGGCCACATGCCGGTGAGGACGCTCTGCAGGTTGGGCCAGGCGCTGGACAGCCGTCCGGGGTCGGGGCTGAGGGACCACAGCGACGCCAGGAAGATCACGCCGGTGATGGTCGCGCCGGCCACGCGCAGCACGCGGGCGCGGTCCCAGCCGACGTCGTACGGGGTCCGGCCGGCGGGCAGCGCCGTGCCCTCCGTCTTTCCGCCGGATCGGCGGCGCAGGGCCACCGACAGCAGTTCGAGCAGCAGGACGAGGGCGACGATCACGCAGATGATGCCGGCCGCGCGGTGGTAGTTGAGGCTGCCGAGCGCGGTCTGCAGCGCCACGCCGATGCCGCCGGCTCCGACGATGCCGAGCACGGCGGAGGCCCTGATGTTGATGTCGAGCCGGTAGAGCACGATGGCGACCAGCGCCGGGAACACGCGGGGCAGGACGGTGGCGGCGGCCACCTGCGCCTCGCGGGCGCCGCACGCGCGGGCCGCCTCGGCGGGTGCGGGGTCGGCCTCCTCGATGGCGTCGGCGAGCAGTTTGGCGATCATGCCGACCGAGTGCACGGCGACGGCGAGCGCGCCCGCCAGGGGGCCGAGGCCGAAGATCCGTACGAACAGGATCGCGAACGCCAGCGTCGGCACGGCCCTGGTCAGCACGATCACCGCCCGGGCGACCGGCCGCAGCCACGGGGTTCCCTGGTGGGTACGTGCGGCGATGAACGCCAACGGCACCGACGCCAACGTGGCGAGCCCGGTCCCGGCGACCGCGATGAGCAACGTCTCGACGATCATCGCCGCGACGTCACCGGCGGCGGGCAGGGTGGGCGGCCACATCCGCCCCAGCAACCGCGCGGTGTCATCAAGCCCGGCGGCGAGCGTGACCGGCGACAACCCGATCCACCAGAAGGCCACCCAGGTAACGCCCACCGCCGAGGCGATCAACCCACCCGCCACGACCCCCCGGACACCAACGGGCGGCCGGAGAGGGCCGGGGTCCTTGGGGGTGGGAGAAGGCGGGACGGCGCCGGCGACCGCACTCCCCTGCGCGGACGGCGCCGATACGTCAGGCATCGTGCTCACCTGCCGGGGTGTAGATGTCGTGGAGGCGGGCTGGGGTGAGGGTGGTGGCGGGTTCGTTCAGGATCAGGTGGCCGTTGCGGAGGGCCACGATCTGGTCGGCGGTGCTGAGGGCGAGTTCTACCTGGTGCAGGCTGCACAGGACGGAGATGCCGTCCTCGGTGCCGATGCGCTTGAGGGTGTCGAGGACGAGGACGCTCGCGGCCGGGTCGAGGGAGGCGACCGGCTCGTCGGCGAGGATCAGTTCCGGGCTCTGCAGCAGGGTGCGGGCCACCGCGACGCGCTGCTGCTGGCCGCCGGAGAGCGTGTCGCAGCGTTGGAAGCGCTGGTCGGCCAGGCCGACGCGGTCGAGTTGCTCGACCGCGCGGACGCGCAGGGCACGCGGGTAGCTCATCACCCCGTAGCGGGGCAGGCGCAGCGTGGCGAGGGCGCCCATCAGGACGTTCTCCATCGCGGACAGGCGTCCGACGAGGCCGAACTGCTGGAAGACGAACCCGACCCTGGCCCGCAGCGCGCGCAGGCGGCTGCGGGAGCAGGCGGCCGGGTTCTCCCCCAGCGTGCTGACGGTGCCGCGGTCCGGCAGGTGCATGCCGTTGGCCAGCCGCAGCAGGGTGGACTTTCCGGCTCCCGAGGGGCCGGTCAGGGCGACGAAGCGGCCGCGCGGCACCTCAAGGGAGACGCCGTCGAGGACGGTGACGCCGTTGAAGCTCTTCCCGACGCCGGACAATCGGAGGACGGGCTCGCCCTTCACCGGGCCGCCGCTCACAGGGCCGGTCGCCGAGCCGGTCTCAGGGCCGTTCACAGAGATTTGCTCAGCCACCGGACGTGCACACCTCGGCCTCGGTGATCTCGCAGATGCGGGTGATCGGCTCGTACGTCGCGTCCGTGGCCTTGACGAACGTCCACGCGGTGGAGGTGCCGAGGGTGCAGGCGGGGACGCCGGCGTGCTCACCCCAGTCCTTCGACCCCTTGATCTCGCTGCCCTTGCACAGCCCGGCCGATGCGGCGCCGGTGGCGGTCAGGCCGGTCACGGCGGTGGTGATCTTGTCGCGCATGTCCTGCGGCAGCCAGGTGCCGACCACGATCGGCGGGCCGGGGATGAGGGGTGAGGTCCAGACCTTGGTCACCTGGCCGGGCTTGAGCTGCCCGCGGGCGGGGAGCAGCTGGTCGATGAAGACGTCGCCGACGAACGCGATGTCGCAGTCGCCGGCCAGCAGCGAGGCGACGGCGGTGTCGTGGCCGTGGGTGAACACGGTCTTGACGTCCTTGTCCACGTCCACGCCGGCCTCCCGCAGCGAGGCGAGGGGCTGCAGGTAGCCGGTGGTGGAGCCCGGGTCGGTGAAGCAGACGTCCTTGCCGGCGACGTCCTTGAGCGAGGCGATGCCGCTGTCGCCGCCCCGGGTGACGCCGTAGGCGTAGGCGCCGGGCTCGCCGTCGGGTGCGGCGAGCGGGACGGCGACGGGCTCGACGTCGGCGCGGGTGCGGGCCAGGTAGTAGCTGAAGGCGCCGTAGACGGCGACGTCCACCCGCTTGGCGACCTGCGCCTCGACGACGGCCGCGTTGCTGGTGACGGCCTGGAAGCGCACCGGGATGCCGAGCTCCTTGCCGAGCGCGGAGATGATCGGGGCGAACGACGCCTCCAGGTTGTCGCTCTGCTCGGAAGGGATGGCGGCGAAGACCAGCTCGGTGGGCCGGCCGCCGTCGCCGGACGCGCTGCGGGTGCTTCCGGGGCCGGCGCCGCAGGCGGGCAGGAGTGCGATCGCGGCACATGCCGCGACGGCGCCCAGAGCTGACTTGCGGAACATCGAGGCTCCTCACATGCAGGTGGTCGGGCCAAAGTAAGCAGCACCGGCACCATTGTCAACACTTATATGACGACCGTAGGATTTGTGTCTAATAACATCGGCGGCTCATTTCGGACGAGCGTCCATCGATGTGTTGTCTTTCTCGCGTTGGCAGCTTCCCACCCTTGGAGGCGGACATCAATCCCCGTACAGTGATCAAACGGGCATCTCGCGCCATGACCGTGGCCTCGGTCGCGGCGACCGCGCTCGCCCTCACGCCACCGGCGTCGGCCGAGACGGGTGCGCTCAGCCTCTCCGGCGTGCACCCGAGCGGCGCCACGTACGCCATCGAGGTCCCACGCGGCTGGAACGGCACCGTGCTGACGTTCACCCCCGGCTACGGCCAGGGCGCCGGCCCTGACCACCTGCCGGCCGACCTCGGCGGCGACGCCGCCTCGCGCTCGTGGCTGCTGGCCCACGGCTACGCGCTCGCCGGCTCCCGGCCCTACGGGGACGGCTGGGCCGTCGAGGAGACGCTCAAAGCCTCGGCCGACACCTTGGCGACGTTCGCCGAGAAGGCCGGCGACCCGGCCATCACCCTGGCATGGGGCGCCTCGATGGGCGGCGCCGTCGCGGCCGGGCTGGCCGAGCTCCGGCCCGACCTGGTCGACGGCGCGCTGCCGTACTGCGCCTCGGTCGCCGGTCCTGTGGCGATGCTCAACCAGTCGCTGGACGCGGCGTTCGCCTTCAAGACCCTGCTCGCGCCGGGCGAGGACACCATCAAGCTCGTCCGCCTGGCCTCGGCGGAGGAGGAGGCGCGCAGCACCACGGCCGCCCGCACCGTCCTGGACGCCGCCCAGCAGAGCGCGGCCGGCCGGGCCCGCATCGCGCTGGCGGCGTCCTTCGCCCAGGTCTCGCCCTGGTCGGTGACCGGCACCGACGAGCCCGCGCCGCATGACTGGGAGGCGCAGCAGGCCCAGGAGTACGCGGCGTTCATGCCGACCGTCTTCTCCCCGCGCCATCCGCTGGAGCAGCGGGCTGGCGGGAACTTCTCCTGGAACACCGGCGTGGACTACCGCAGGCAGCTGCGCGAGTCGGGGCGCCTGCGGCAGGTGCGCGCCCTCTACGACCGCGCGGGCCTGAGCCTGGACGCCGACCTCGCGGCCCTGGCCAAGGCGCCCCGCGTGGCCGCCGACCCGGCCGCCGTCGCGTACATGGAGGACTACTTCACCCCTCGCGGCCGGCTCGGCGTCCCCGTCCTGACGATGCACGAGCGCGGCGACAACTACCCCACCGTCACCCAGGCCCGCGCGTACGCCGACGTGGTCCGGCGCGCCGGGAAGAACCCGCTGCTGCGGCAGGCGTTCGTGGACCGGCCCGGCCACTGCCGCTACACCGGGGCCGAGTTCGTCGCCGCCGTCCGGACGTTGCGCGACCGGGTGGCCACCGGCCGGTGGCCGGACACCGGCGCGCACCGGCTCAACCGGCTGGCCGCCGCCTACCCGGACCTGGGCACGGCGGAGTTCACCGCCTATCGCCCTGGCCGTTTCCTGCGCCCGCACGTGCCGCGATGAAGGCCGCGATGAAGGCCGCGATGAAGGCCACGGTGAAGGCCGCGGTGAAGGCCGCGGTGAAGGCCGCGGTGAAGGGGGTGCGCGTCATCGGTGAGGCCGTAGGATTCACGCAGGCCGAGCCCGGCGAGCCCGCCCGTGGCCGGGACGGCCGTCCCGGCCGAGGAGTCTGACGATGGGGGGACACCTGGTGGCCGCGTCGCCGGAGCCCGGATCCCTGCCCAGAGCCCGCCAGGGCGCCGAGCCCCAGCGCCTGCTGACCACGCTGCTCGGCGACTACTGGTTCTGGCGGCAGGAGCACATCCCGTCGGCGGCGCTGGTGCGGCTGCTGGAGGAGTTCGGCATCACTCCGGCGGGCGCCCGCGCCGCCCTGCGGCGGGTCACCTCGCGCGGGCTGCTGACCAGCTCGCGCAACGGCCGCACGACCGCGTACGGGCTGCCGCCCAGGGCGCACGACGTGATCGTGGCGCACATGCGGCGACTGCTGACGTTCGGCGCGGCCACGCCGCTGTGGGACGGGCGGTGGACGGTCGTCATGTTCTCGGTGCCAGAGGACCAGCGCGACGTCCGCCGCCTGCTGCGCGACGGGCTGCGCCTGCTGCACTTCGGCATGGTGTTCGACGCGGTGTGGGTGTCGCCGCACGACCGGGCGGAGGACGCCGTCGCGCTGCTGGGCAGGCTGGGCGTGCGCGGGGCCGCGGTGTTCCGTGCCCGCGAGGTCGCCGGCGGCGATCTCGAGCCGGTGCTGGAGCGGGCCTTCGACGTGGGCGCGCTGCGCGAGCGCTACACGCGCTTCATCGACGCTCACCGGCCGGTCGCCGAGCGGCTGGCCGGCTCGAGCCCGGCGCCCGCCGAGGCGCTGCGGCTGCGTACGGCGATCATGACGGACTGGCGGGTGTTCCCCGCGCTCGACCCCGACCTGCCCGCCGAACTGCTGCCCGCGGGCTGGCCGCGCGACGAGGCCAGGCGGCTGTGCGTGCGGATCTACGACTCCCTGGGCAAGCCGGCGGAGGAGCGGTTCCGCGGGATCCTCGCCGGGTTCGACCCCGCTCTGGCCGGCCTGGCGGCGCATCACACCTTCGCTCAGGTCTCCGCCCTGGAGTCGCCGGCGGCCCACCGCCGCACGACCTTCGACGAGACGACCGACCGGGCTCGCCTCGACCTCCTCACCGACGGCTGACCGCATCATGCAGCAGCACAAAGCATGACAACATGGCAACGACCGCGCGCGTAAACGTTGTCAATATACTCGGGATGTGAATGACCGGAAACTGGCCGAAGCCGTAGACGTCGACTTTCCGCGCTACCAGGTGGGCGCGCCCCCGCAGCACCTGATCACCACGTTGCTCGGCGACTACTGGATCAGCCGGCCCGAGCAGCTGCCCTCGGCGGCGCTGGTGCGGCTGACCGAGGAGTTCGGCGTCTCCCCCGTGGCCGCGCGGGCCGCGCTGAGCCGCCTGACCAAGCGGGACCTGCTGGTGTCGTCGAAGTCGGGGCGGCGCACCTACTACCGGCTGACCGACCAGGCCGCCGCGGTGCTGCAGGAGGGCCGGCAGCGGATCATGTCGTTCGGCCTGGAGCAGGGGGCCTGGGACGGCAGGTGGGTGATGGCCGCGTTCTCCATCTCCGAGGAGCAGCGCGACCTGCGCCACACGCTGCGGGCGCGGCTGCGCTGGCTGGGCTTCGCCCCGCTCTACGACGGGCTGTGGGTCTCGCCCAGGGCCGACGCCGACAGCGCGGCGGCGGTGCTCAGCGAGCTGGAGATCCCCATGGCGACGGTCTTCCGCGCCGAGGCGCTCGACCTGCCCGGCATGCGGGCGCCGCGGGAGGCGTGGGACTTCGAGCAGCTGCGCCGCACGTACGAGGGTTTCGTCGCCCAGTACGCGCCCCTCCTCGACCGCGTGCGCAGGGGCACCGTCGGCGCGTCGGAGGCGCTGGTGGCGCGCTCGGGGATCATGGACACCTGGCGGACGTTCCCCAACCACGACCCCGACCTGCCCGCCGAGCTGCTGCCCGCCGACTGGCCGCGCGCGGCCGCGCGCAAGCTCTTCGTCGAGATCTACGACACCCTCGGGCCGCTCGCCGAGTTCCGCGTCAGGCAGATCGTCGCGGAGTTCGACCCGGCGCTGGCCGGCCTGGTCTCCCACCACGGGACCGGCTCCATCCTCACCCCCTCCTGACCGTCCCCGCCGCACAGTGGGCCCTTGACAGGTGTGCACCCTGAGATGTGACACTTGCCCCAACGACCGCAAAACTAACTGCATCATTAGCCGGTCGCGGAAGGACCACCATGAGACTGTCCAGGACCATGCTCGCGGGCGCGGCGGCCGTGACGCTCGCCTCCGCCTCGGCGTGCGGCGGAGGCGGCGGTGAGCCGCAGCGGCCGGCCGGCGCGACGGCTCTGTACGACGCCCTACCCGATGCCGTGAAGGAGGCGGGCGTCATCCGATTTGCCGGTGATTCGCATCCGCCCTACCGGATCGTCGCGAACGACGGCAAGACCGTCACGGGCATCGACAAGGAGCTGCAGGACGCGCTCGGCAAGGTGCTGGGAGTCCGCACCGAGATCTCGATCGTCAACGGGCTTCCCGCGGCGCTGTCCGGCATGCTGGCCTCCCGCTACGACGCCTTCAACGGCCCGGTCAAGGACACCGCCGAGCGCGAGAAGCAGTTCGACGCGATCGTGTGGATGGTCACCAGGACCTCCTACCTGATCCCCAAGTCCGGGTCCGCGGCCATCAAGAGCTCGGCCGACCTGTGCGGCAAGCGCGTCGCGGGCACCGCGGGCAGCATCGTGGAGGACCAGGCCAAGCGCCTGACCGACTGGTGCGCCAAGCAGGGCAAGCCGAAGATCGAGTTCATCGGCCTCGCCGACACCAACGGCACCATCCTCGCCGCCAGGTCGGGCCGCGCCGACGCCGCCGGCATGACCGAGAGCGCCGCGCTCGACGTGCTGGGCAAGGAGAAGGACGCCTTCACCTACGTCACCCAGACCGACGAGCAGGGCGCCGGCGTGGACCGGCTGGCGATGCTGGTGCCCAAGTCGAGCGGGCTCGGCCCGGTCATGCTCGACGCGTTCAAGGAGATCTTCAAGAACGGCGAGTACAAGAAGATCATGGACAAGTACGGGCTCCAGAACGTCGCCGTCGAGGAGCCCGCGCTGAACACGGCGGGCGCGCAGTGAGTCTCGCGCCAGCGGAGGCCCGGACGGACGCCCCCGTGGACATCGCGTCCGCCCGGCCCCGCGTCCGCCCCCTGCGCTGGGTGACCGGAGCCGTGCTGCTCGTGCTGGCCGCGCAGTTCGTCTGGTTCCTGCTCACCAACCCGCGCTTCGAGTGGGCGGTGGCCGGCGAATACCTGTTCGACCCGAACATCCTGCGCGGCCTCGGCATGTCGCTGCTGCTCACCGTGATCGGCATGACGCTGGGCAGCCTGCTCGGGGTGCTGCTCGCGGCCGGCCGGCTGAGCGGGTTCAAGCCGGTGGCCTGGGCCTGCGGGATCTATGTGGCGGTCTTCCGCGGCATCCCGCCGCTGGTGCAGCTGATCTTCTGGTTCAACCTCGGCTATCTGCTGCCGCGCATCTCGCTGGGCATCCCGTTCGGGCCGACGTTCGTCTCGTGGCCGACCAACTCCGTGATCAGCTCGCTCACCGCCGCGATCATCGGGCTCACCCTGCACGAGGCCGCGTACATGGCGGAGATCGTCAGGGCGGGCATCCTGGCCGTGGACCACGGGCAGCGTGACGCGGCCCGCGCGATGGGGTTCACCGCCGGGCAGGGGTTCGTCAAGGTCGTGCTGCCCCAGGCGATGCGGGTGATCGTGCCGCCCACCGGCAGCCAGTTCATCAGCCTGCTGAAGGGCACCTCGCTGGTCAGCGTGATCGCGATGGCCGACCTGCTGTACTCCGTGCAGGTGATCTACAACAGGACGTACGAGATCGTGCCGCTGCTGATCGTGGCCTGCGCCTGGTACCTCGCGGTGGTCACCGTGCTCTCGCTCGGCCAGCGGCGCCTGGAGCGGCACTTCGGGAAGGGGCAGCGGTGAGCGACACGCCGGTCCTGCACGTCCGTGACGTGCGCAAGCGGTTCGGCGGCCACGCGGCGCTCGACGGGGTGAGCCTCGATGTGCACGAGGGCGAGGTGGTCACCGTCATCGGCCCGTCCGGGTCGGGCAAGTCCACGCTGGTGCGCTGCGTCCACCAGCTGGAGAGCATCGACGGCGGGGCGATGTACCTCGACGGGGAGCTGCTCGGCTACGAGAGGCACCGGGGCCACCTGCGCCCGCTGCCGGACCGCAGGGTGGCCGCCCAGCGCAGCCGCATGGGCATGGTCTTCCAGCAGTTCAACCTGTTCGGTCACTGGAGCGTGCTGCGGAACGTGGTGGAGGCGCAGGTGGCGGTGCACGGCCGCGACCCCGGGCAGGCACGCGCAGAGGCGCTGCGGCTGCTGGAGCGGGTGGGGCTGGCCGGCAAGGCGGACGCCCATCCCCGGATGCTCTCCGGCGGCCAGCAGCAGCGCGTCGCCATCGCCAGGGCCCTGGCCACGAACCCCCGGATCATGCTGTTCGACGAGCCGACCAGCGCCCTGGACCCCGAGCTGGTGGACGAGGTGCTGAGCGTCGTCCGCGACCTGGCGCGCGGCGGCATGACCATGATCATCGTGACGCACGAGATGAGCTTCGCCCGCGAGGTGGCCGACCGCTGCGTCTTCATGGAGGAGGGCCGCGTGGCCGCGACCGGCACACCGAAGGAGATCTTCGACGCCCCCTCGTCGCCCCGCCTGCGCAGCTTCCTGTCGCGCTTCACCGGCCAGGCCGGAAAGACCCCTGTAGAGGAGAGCACGTCTTGAGTCTCACGGTGATGGCCGTCGGCGACCTGGTCGTCGACGAGCCCGATCCCGCGTCCTTCTTCGTCCCCGCCCGGGAGACGCTGGGCCGGGGCGGCGTGGTGATCGGCCACGTGGAGGTGCCGCACAGCACGTCCACCGCCCAGGTCAGCACCGACGTGCCGGCGCCGCCCGCCGACCCCGCCGCGCTGCGCGCGGTCGCCGAGGCCGGCTTCCACGTGGTGACGCTCGCCGGCAACCACGTCTACGACGTCGGCGACCAGGGCGTGGCCGACACCATCAAGTACGCGACGGAGGCCGGGATGGCCACCGCCGGCGCCGGGATGACGCTGGCCGAGGCCCGCCGTCCCGCGATCGTGACGCGCGACGGGCTGCGGGTCGGCGTGCTGAGCTACAACTGCGTCGGCCCCCGCGAGTCGTGGGCGACCAGCCGCAAGCCGGGCTGCGCGTACGTCAAGGTGCTCACCCACTACGAGCTCGACCACGCCAGCCCCGGCGGCCCGCCCGAGATCTACACCTTCGCCGACCCGGCGGGGCTGGAGCGGATGGCGGCCGACGTCCAGGCCCTGGCGGGCGAGGCCGACGTGGTGCTGGTGTCGCTGCACAAGGGCGTCGGGCACACGCCGGCGGTGCTCGCGATGTACGAGCGGCCGGTCGCGCACGCCGCGATCGACGCGGGCGCGCAGGCGGTGTTCGCGCACCACGCCCACATCATGCGGGGCGTCGAGATGTACCGGGGCAAGCCGATCTATCACGGGCTGGGCAACTTCGTGACCGTCACCCACGCGCTGACCCCGAAGTCGGGCGACGAGGGCGAGCGGGCCGAATGGGCGCGCCGCCGGGTCGAGCTGTACGGCTTCGCCCCCGACCCGGACATGCCGTACTACCCGTTCCATCCGGAGAGCCGCAACACCGCGATCGCGCTGTGCCGCTTCGACCGCGACGGCCTGGTCTCGGCCGGTCTGGTGCCGTGCTGGATCGACGACGCGGGCCGCCCGGTGCCGCTCGGCGACGACGAGGAGGGCCGCAAGGTGGTGGCCTACATCGAGCGCATCACGCGGCAGGCGGGCCTGAAGACGGAGTTCCGCTGGGAGGGTGACGAGGTGGTGCTGCGTGGCTGAGCGCCCGCTGGCCGGCCGTACGGTGATCGACCTGACCACCGCGCTGTCCGGCCCGTACGCGACCCTGCTGCTGGCCGGGCTCGGCGCCCGCGTCATCAAGGTGGAGAACCCGCTGACCGGCGGCGACAGCTCCCGCAACAACGCGCCGTACCTCGGCGCGGGCGGGCTGTCGCTGGCCCGCGCCGCGGACGACGACATGTCGGTGTCGATGCTCCTGCGCGGCCGCAACAAGCAGAGCGTCACGCTCAACCTCAAGCATCCCCAGGCGCGTGACGTGCTGGGCAGGCTGGTCAGGGTCTCCGACATCATGATCGACAACTACAGCGCGGGCGTGACGGCCCGGCTCGGCATCGATCACGACTGGGCGAGCGCGATCAACCCGCGCATCGTGTGCACGTCGATCAGCGGCTTCGGCGGGCAGGGCGGCCCCGGCTCCGGCAAGGCCATGGACACCATCATCCAGGCGCTGAGCGGCGTGATGATGACCGCGGGCGCGCCCGGCGAGCCGCCGGTCCGCTTCGGGCTGCCGGTGGGCGACCTGGTCGCGCCGCTGTACGCGGTGATCGGCACGCTCGCCGCGGTCCTGCGGGCCGACGCGACGGGCCAGGGCCAGCACGTGGACGTGTCCATGCTCGGGGCGCTCACCTCCCTGGTGGCGTGCGAGCCGTTCGACGCCTACGAGAAGCTGGGCCTGCCCATGCGGACGGGGGCGACCGTGCCCAGGCTGGCGCCGTTCGGCACGTTCAGGGCCGCGGACGGCTGGTTCGCCTTGTGCGGGCCCACCGACGCCTTCGCGCGCGGCCTGTTCACCGCGATGGGCCGCGACGACCTGGCCGCCGACCCGCGCTTCGCCACCCGTGACGCGCGGGTGGTCAACGCCGGGGAGCTGCACGAGCTGCTGGGCGCGTGGGCGGCGGACCACCCGCTCGCCGAGGTCCTCGACCTGCTGACGCGGCACGGGGTGCCGGCCGCCGAGGTGCGCGAGCCGGGCGACGCCGTACGCGACCCGCTGGTGCTGGAGCGCGAGGAGGTCGTGCCGCTGACGCATCCCCGGCACGGCGACCCCGGCGACCTGTACGGCACGGGCGTGCCGATCCGCTTCTCCGGCTCGGAGGCGGCGCTCGACCGGCCGGCGCCGGGGCTCGGCGAGCACAACGACGAGATCTACGGCGGGCTGCTCGGCTACTCCGCCGAGGAGCTGAAGACGCTGGCCGACGAAGGGGTGATCTGACGTGGGCGGCGCACTGGCCGCGCTGGAGGAGGCGTACGCCCGCCGCGTCCAGGAGGGCCCCGTCGTTGGTTATGTCGGCGCTGACGTGCCGGTCGAGCTGCTGACCGCCGCCGGGCTGCGCGCGACCCGGCTCACCGGCGATCCGGAGTCCGGCTCCGAGCTCGGCGACCGCTACCTGGGACGCGGGGTGGACCCCGCGGCCCGCTCGGTGCTCACCCGGCTGCTCGACGGCGCCTTCGGCGACCTGGACCGGGTGGTCGTCAGCCATGACTGCGAGGCGTCGCTGCGGCTGTTCTACGCGCTGCGCGAGCTGCGCCGCGTGGAGCCGGGCCGGGGGCTGCCGGAGGCGTACCTGGTGGACCTGCTGCACCTGCCGCACCGCACGACCGCCCGCTACAACCGGCGCAGGGTCGGCGAGTTCGCCGCCCGCCTGGAGGCGTGGACCGGCCGCGGGCTCGACCTCGCGGGGGCGGTGGCGGCGCACGACGAGCGGCGCCGGCTGCTGGCCGCCGTCGCCGAGCTGCGCAGGATCGTGCCCGCCCGGCTCACCGGCCGGCAGTTCCTCGCGGCGGCGAACGCCGCCCTGCCGGTGACCGAGCACATCGCGCTGCTGGCCAGGCTGCTGTCGGAGGCGGACCGGCTCGACGAGCACACCGGGCGGCGGGTCTTCCTGAGCGGCAGCGCCCACGACACGCCGCACGTGTACGACGCCATCGAGGCCGAGGGCCACGTGATCGTCGGCGAGGACCACTCCTTCGGCGACCTCGCCGTCACCGGCCCGGTGGGCACGGCCAGCCTCGACGCGCTGGCCGAGCACTACCATCGCGGCACCCTGACCGCGCACCGGGCCACGCCGGGCGCGCGGGCCGCGTACGCGGCGGTGGCCGTCCGCCGCTGCCGGGCCGAGCTGTTCGTCTCCTACTGCCGCGAGTCCGACGAGGCACCGGCGTGGGACTTCCCCGCGCAGCGCGCGGCGCTGGACATCCCGGCCGTGCTGCTCGAACACCAGGAGTACGGGCGCGCCGACCTGGCCGCCCTGCGGAAGGAACTCGCATGCCCCAAGTGAGCTCGCGCAGCGTGAAGTCCCTCGCCACGGCGGCGGAGGCGGGCAGGCACCAGCGCGAATGGTTCGCCGACCTGCGCCGCCGGGTCGCCGCCGGTGAGCCGTTCGCGCTGCTCAACGCGGACGTCCCGCACGAGATCTTCCGCACGATGGACATCCCGTACGCGGTCGGCCAGTGGTGGGCGTCCCTGGTGACCGCCAAGCAGCGCTCGGGGCACTACCTCGACCTCGTACGGCAGCGCGGCTACCCCGACTACTCCGAGCAGTACAACGCGGTCACCCTCGGCTCCGCGTTCGACCCCGACCCCGACGCGGGCCCGTGGGGCGGCCTGCCGAAACCGGACATCATCGTCGGCGACGCCACCGGCGACGTCACCCGCAAGATCTTCGACGTCTGGGGGCACGAGCCGGGCGTCACCTTCTTCCCCCTGGAGAGCGCGGCCGAGAACGAGATCCCGGTCAACTGGTGGGAGCTGATGCCGCACCGGTGGGAGGAGGCCGTCGGCCCGGCCCGGCTCGACCTGCTCACCGCGGAGCTGGAGAACCTCGTCAGGTTCCTGGAGACGACCACCGGCAGGCGGTTCGACGAGTCCCGCTTCCGCCAGGTGATGGCCCTGGTCAACGAGCAGGAGGAGTGGAACAGGAAGACGCGCGACCTCATCGCCCGCGCCCGCCCCGCGCCGCTCGGCGTGGTGGACAGCATCCCCAGCGTCATGCTGCCGCAGTGGCACCGCGGCACCGAGTGGGCCCGCGACCTCGCCAAGAGCTTCTACGAGGAGGTGCGCGAGCGCGTGGACGCGGGCGTCGGCGCCTGCGAGAAGGAGCGGGCCAGGCTGATGTGGATCGGCCGCGGCCTCTGGTACGACATGGGCTTCTACCAGCGCTTCCAGGACGAGTACGGCGCGGTCTTCGTCTGGTCGATGTACCTCGCCATCGCCGCCGACGGCTACATCCGCTACGGCGACGACCCCATGCGGGCGCTGGCGGCGCGCTTCGCCGCGTTCGGCGACCAGCTCTACACGCCGCCGTGGTCGAGCGAGTGGTACGTCAAGGAGGCCCGCCTGCACGGCATCGACGGCGTCGTGCATCTGGTCTCCGACGACCCGAGGGGCAGCTACTTCACGGCCAGGGCGCTGGAGTCGGCCGGGTTCCCGGTGATCGAGGTGCACGCCGACAACGTCGACACCCGCACCTTCGGCGGCGACGTCGCGGAACAGGTCGGTCAGTGGCTGGAGACCGTGGTCCTGCCGCGCTCGGGGTCGTCGGACGTCTCGACGATCTCCGACGCGAGCTTCGCCGCGGGCGGCTCATAGACGCGGGCCAGCCGGTGGAAGACCTGCTCGGCGCGGATCGCCGGCCAGCCGGGCGGCAGGTGCTCGGCGGGCAGGTGCGGATCCTGCCGGATGAGCTGCAGCCAGTCGGTGTGCAGGAGGAGCTGGCGGGCGAGGTCGTCGGCCGCCTCGGGCGCCGGGTGCTCGGTGTCCCAGCGGTCGAGGAAAGAGCGGTAGCGGCCGGCGATCTCGTCGATGGCGAACGCCTTGCCCACGATGTCGGCCGACTCCGTGGGGCCGAGCGCCCTGGCCTGCAGCACGGTGACGTGGTCGGAGACCCGCAGGCCGCTCGCCTCCAGGGAGGCGAGGATGCCGTGCACGTCCTTGGTGCCCGGCGCGATCCACATGCCGCTCTGCAGCAGGCCGAAGCCGGCCCAGATGAGCTGGGAGCGCAGGTCGTGCCGGGTGGAGCTGTCGGGCAGCGAGAACCCGACGAGCGTCCAGGTGCCGTCCCACGCGCGGTTGACCGCGCCGGTCTCCCAGACGCGCCGGCGCCCGTCCTCCAGCACCTCCTCCGCGCGTTCTGTGAGTCCGAAGTACGTCTTGCGTCCCTTGCGGTGGCGGGCCAGCAGGCCGCGCTTGGCCATGCGGGCCAGCGTGGACCTGACCGCCTCCTCGGAGACGCCGAGCCGGGCGAACACCTCGATGAGGCTGCCGGAGTAGACGGCCGTGCCCCGGCCCAGGACGTAGATGCCCAGGAAGCTCAGCAGCAGGGACTGCGGCCGCGCGGCCGCCTGTCGGGAGTCGTTCCCCTCGGTACGCGTCACAGCACGAGCGTAGGCAGGCCGCCAACGTTGGGCAAATCTTTGACGCCCGTCACAACAGTGACATATATTCGCTTTCGTCCGCCTTATCACTTCAGGGGGAATCCCATGGATCTTTCCGGCAAGGTCGCCGTTGTCACAGGTGCGGGCCGCGGGCTCGGCCGCGCGTACGCCGAGGCACTGGCCGCGGCCGGAGCGGCGGTGATCGTCAACGACGTGGACGCCTCGGCGGCGGCCGAGGTCGTCGCGGGCATCACCGCGAAGGGCGGCCGGGCCCGCGAGGTCGTCGCCCCGGTCGGCTCCGCAAAGGCGGCCGAGCAGCTGGTCGAGACCGCCGTCAGCGAGTTCGGCCGGCTGGACGTGATGGTGACCAACGCCGGCATCCTGCGCGACAAGGTGCTGTGGAAGATGTCGGACGACGACTTCGACGCCGTCATCGACGTGCACCTGCGCGGCACCTTCACCTGCGCGCGGGCCGCCGCCGTCAAGATGCGCGAGCAGGGCGAGGGCGGGCGGCTGATCCTCATCTCCTCCCCCGCCGGGCAGCGCGGCAACTTCGGCCAGACCAACTACGCCGCCGCCAAGGCCGGGATCGTGGCCATGGCCAGGACCTGGGCGATGGAGCTGGCCAGGGCGAACGTCACGGTCAACGCGGTCGTCCCGGTCGCGGCGACGGAGATGACCAAGACCATCCCCGCCTTCGCGCCCGTCATCGAGGAGGCCGAGCGGACCGGCGAGCCGTTCCCCGCCTGGCTGCGCAGGGACGAGGGCATGGGCACCGTCGAGGACGTCGCGGAGCTCATCGTCTTCCTCGCCTCGGACGCCTCCGCCGGGATCACCGGCCAGGCGATCGGGATCGGCGGCGACCGCCTCGCGCTGTGGTCGCACCCCGCCGAGAAGGCCGTCGCCTTCGCCGACGGAGGCTGGACGGCCGACGCCATCGCCGAGTCGTGGCAGGCGGGCGTCGGCGCCGAGCCCGAGACGTACGGGATCCCCGCCCCCAAGGCGCCCGCCGACTCCGGGCAGGGTGCCTGAGATGCCGGCCATGGACGTCGCCGGCCTGGTCGCGATCGACGTGCACACCCACGCCGAGATCTCCAAGGACGGCCACCGCTCGCTCAGCCCCGAGCTGTTCGGCGCCTCCGAGGAGTACTTCAAGGCCCACGGCCACCGGCAGCCGACGATCGCCGAGACGGCCGCGTACTACCGGGAGCGGAAGATGGCCGCGGTGGTGTTCACCGTGGACGCCGAGCACGCCACCGGGCACCCGCGCATCGCGAACGAGGAGGTCGCCGAGGGCTGCGCCGAGCACGCCGACGTGCTGATCCCGTTCGCCAGCGTCGATCCGTGGAAGGGCAGAGCGGGGGTGCGCGAGGCGCGGCGGCTGGTCAACGACCATGGCGTGCGCGGCTTCAAGTTCCATCCCAGCATTCAGGGCTTCTCCCCCAACGACCCCATGGCCTACCCGCTGTACGAGGCCATCGAGGAGCTGGGCGTGCCCGCCCTGTTCCACACCGGGCAGACCGGCATCGGCGCGGGCGTGCCAGGCGGAGGCGGCATCCGGCTCAGGTACAGCAACCCGCTGCTGGTGGACGACGTGGCCGTGGACTTCCCCGAGCTGCGGATCATCCTCGCCCACCCCTCGTTCCCCTGGCAGGACGAGGCGCTCGCGGTCGCCACGCACAAGCCGTACGTCTACATCGACCTGTCCGGCTGGTCGCCGAAGTACTTCCCGCCGCAGCTCGTCAGGTACGCCAACTCGCTGCTGAAGGACAAGGTGCTCTTCGGCTCCGACTACCCCGTGATCACCCCGGACCGCTGGCTGAGCGACTTCGACAAGCTCGAGATCAAGCCCGAGGTCCGCCCGAAGATCCTCAAGGACAACGCCGCCCGCCTGCTCGGCTTGAAGGAGAACGCCCAATGACGACCACCGCGCACGGACTGACGGAGCTCAAGGCCCTGGCCGGCAAGGACCTCGGCCACAGCGCCTGGCTGGACATCTCCCAGGACCGCGTCAACACCTTCGCCGACGCCACGAACGACCACCAGTGGATCCACGTCGATCCGGTCAGGGCCGCGGACGGGCCGTTCGGCGGGACGATCGCGCACGGCTATCTGACGCTGGCACTGCTCATCCCGCTGTTCACCGAGCTGCTCGACATCCAGGGCGTCAAGATGAGCATCAACTACGGCCTGGACAAGGTGCGTTTCCCCAGCCCGGTCAAGGTGGGCGCGCGGGTGCGGCTGGGCGCGGTCGTCGCCTCCGTCGAGGACGTCCCGAACGACGGCGTGCAGATGCACCTCGACTTCAAGGTCGAGATCGAGGGCTCGGACCGGCCGGCCTGCGTCGCCCGCGCCATCTACCGCCACTACGCCTGACCCGCCGATCCTCGTCGATCCCCCCTCGCCGACAGGAGGCCCCATGCGCAACACCGGACTGGGAGGCTGGCCCGCCCGCCGGGCCATGATGACGCCGGAGCGGACCGCGTTCGTCTTCGACGGCCGTTCCGTCACCTACGCCGAGGTCCACGACAGGACGACGCGGCTGGCGTCCCAGCTGCGCGCCTCAGGAGTGGGGGCGGGTGACCGGGTCGCCTACCTCGGGCGTAACCATCCGGCCTTCGTCGAGACGATGTTCGCCGCGCACCTGCTCGGCGCGATCTTCGTACCGCTGAACTTCCGGCTGGCGGCGCCCGAGGTGGCGTACATGCTGGACCATTCGGGCGCGGAGACGCTGATCTACGCGCCCGAGTGCGCCGACGTCGTCCACGCCCTGCAGGACGGGCCGCGGCGGCGGGTCGCGCTCGGCGAGGGGCAGTACGAGAGCTGGCTCGTTCAGGGCGACCCCACCCCGGTCGACACGCCCGTGGACCTCGACGACCCGGCGCTCATCCTCTACACCTCGGGCACGACGGGCCGGCCCAAGGGCGCCACGCTCACCCACGGCAACCTGGTGTGGAACTGCTTCAACCTGCTGCTCGGCGTGGACGTCACCAGCGACGAGACGACGCTGATCAGCGCGCCGCTGTTCCACGTCGCGGCCCTGAACCAGACGCTGCTGCCGACCTTCCTCAAGGGCGGCCGCTCGGTGATCATGCCGTCATGGGAGGTGGACGCGTGCTACGACCTCATCGAGAAGCACGGCGTCACCTGGATGTTCGGGGTGACCACGATGTTCGCCGCGTTCGCCGGCTCGCCCCGGTGGGCCGGGGCCGACCTGTCGTCGCTGCGGCACCTCATGGCGGGCGGGGCGTCGGTGCCGGCCGCGCTGATCCGCACGTACCAGGAGCGCGGGCTGGTGTTCTGCCAGGGCTACGGGCTCACCGAGACCGCTCCAGGCGCCACCTTCCTGGAGGCCGACCAGAGCGTGCGCAAGGTGGGGTCGGCGGGTGTGCCGGTGTTCTTCTCGGACGTCCGGGTCGTACGGCCGGACGGCACCGACGCGGCGGCCGGGGAGCCGGGCGAGGTGCTCATCCAGGGTCCGAACGTCACCCCCGGCTACTGGCGCGACCCCGAGGCGACCAGGGCCGCGTTCTCCGACGGCTGGTTCCACTCCGGCGACCTCGCCATGCTGGACGAGGACGGTCATCTGTACGTGGTGGATCGGGTGAAGGACATGTTCATCTCGGGCGGGGAGAACGTCTACCCGGCCGAGGTGGAGGCGGCGATCTTCGAGCACCCGGCGGTCGCCGAGGTGGCCGTGCTCGGCGTGCCGGACGCCAAGTGGGGCGAGGCCGGCCGCGCGTTCCTTGTGCTGCGTCCCGGGGCGCACGTCACGGCCGGTGAGCTGCGGGACTTCCTGCGCCCGCGCCTGGCCGCGTACAAGATCCCCGCCCATGTCGAGGTCGTGGACGAGCTGCCGAAGACCGGCTCCGGCAAGATCCACAAACCCCGCCTGCGCGGCTTCCCGCTGCCCGCCGGCGCCCTCAGGCCAGGACCTGGAGGAGGTCACGGATCCGGCGGGTGAGGTCGTCGGGGCCGGCGTCCTTGAGCGCGTCCGTGCCGATGACGCTGCGCATCAGCCACACCCCCGCCTGCAGGGCCAGCATCAGCTCGGCCCGCACCGCCGCCCCCTCCCCCGCCAGCTCCTCGGTGAGGTGCCTGCCGGGGTGCCGGGCGATCGCCGCCCGCATGATCTCCGCCGCCCTGGGGTCGGCCGCCGACCTCAGCATGAGCAGGAACGGCCCCAGCTCGTCCGCGCCGGGCGCGGTCCGCGCCACCAGCGTGCGCGCGGTCTCCCCCGCCAGCTCGGCACCGGTGCCGGAGATCACCGTACGCGGCGCGAAGGCCGCGTCCACCGCCTCGGCGAACAGCTGCTCCTTCGACCCGAAGTAGCGGTTGATGAGCATCGCGGTCACGCCCGCGTTCGCGGCGATGTCGCGGACGCCCACGCCGGCGTAACCGTGCGCGGTGAAGGCGGCGATGGCGGCCTCCAGGATCGCCTGCCGGGTGGCGGCGGCGTCGCGCCGGCGTTTCACGGGTGTCTCGGGAGCCATCATGTCTACAACCGTATACTATGTCGTAGTCTACGACTGTAGACATCGTGTGTGCCCTGGTCAGAAGGGCACGATCTGAGGAGCACCATGGAACTCCACCTGACAGGCAGGCGCGCCCTCGTCACCGGCTCCAGCTCGGGGCTCGGCGCGGCCATCGCCACCGCCCTGGCCGCCGAGGGCGCCGGGGTCGTCGTGCACGGGCGCGACGCGGCGCGTACCGAGGCGGTCGCCGCCACCATCAGGGCCGCGGGAGGCAGCGCCGACGTGGCCGTCGGTGACCTCGCCACCGACGAGGGGGCCGATGCCACGGCCGCCGCCGCGCTGGCGGGCGGGCCGATCGACGTCCTGGTCAACAACGCCGGCTCCTACCCGCACCGGGGCTGGGAGGCCACGGCCGAGGAGTGGCGGCGGACGTACGAGGTGAACGTCGTCTCCGGCGTCCGCATGATCCAGCGCCTGCTCCCCGGCATGCGCGAGCGCGGGTGGGGGCGGGTCGTCCAGATCGGCGGCGGGCTGGCCCTGCAGCCGGGCGCCGATCTGCCGCACTACACCGCCACTCTGGCCGCCCGCCACAACCTCGCGGTGTCGCTCGCGCGTGAGCTCGCGGGGACCGGGGTCACGTCCAACACGGTCGCGCCCGGCGCCATCCTGGTCGACTCCGTCCAGCGCCTGCTCACCGATCTCGCGCCCGCGCGGGGGTGGGGTGAGACGTGGGCGGAGATCGAACGCAACGCCATCGCCGACCTGGTGCCCAACGACGCCGGCCGCCTGGGGCGTCCCGAGGAGATCGCCGCCGCCGTGCTCTACTTGTGCGGCCCGCTCGCCGACTACGTCACGGGCACCACGCTCCGGGTGGACGGCGGCACGATCCGCGGCGTCCACTGACCCCGGTCAGGAGATCAGGCCGAAGCCCTTGATCGCGCGGGTGAAGTGCCCGCTCAGCTCGTCGTCGATGCGCCCGGATGCGTCGGCGGTGAGCAGGTCGGCTGCGGGGGCGGTGGTGGCGGTGGTGGTGGTGGCCGAGGCGCGGATCTCCGTGGCGGTGGCCCCGCGCAGGGCCGCCGCCTGGACCGGGGCGAGGTATCTGCCGTCGCGGAGCAGGTCGTCGAGGTCGGCCAGGTCGGCGTCCGTGGCGACGCGGCGTACGCGCTGGAGCTCCTCGCTCGCGGTGTCTCCACGGCTCGCCTGGACGAGGCGGGTCAGCGCCCACTCCAGGAACAGCACCGGCACGCCGATCACCCTGCCCAGCCCGCGCCCCATCGAGCCCATGCCGGAGTAGGCGCCGGACGGGGCTCCGACCGAGCCGACCGCGGCACCGATGCGGGTGTAGACGTCGGACCTGCCCGGCGCCTCCTCGCCCTGCAGCAGCGACTCGCGCCAGACGGCCAGCGTGGTGAGCGCGCCGCCGACGATCCGGCCGTCGTCGGGCTCCGAGGCGTACGCCCTGGCCAGCAGCACCACCCGCTGCCTGGCCGACGACACGAGCCACGGCGGCAGCCCGATGAGCAGCACGCGGCGGCGTCCTGCCCGCATGACCTCGGTGGTCACGGCGAGGTCCCGCACGGCCAGCACCGCAGGAGGCGTCATCCCCATCGCGCGGGCCACCCGTTCCGCGGTCGCGTACAGTTCGGGCGCGGCGGAGCGGCCGAGCGGCTCGGCGTCGGCGGGCAGGCGGCGCGCCCTGGGCAGCAGCAGCACGCCGATCCCGATCAGCACGGAGCCGACCAGCCAGAAGGCCGCGAGGTGGGCGTTCATCCAGATGATCCAGCAGCCCAGCACTATGAACGCCAGGGTCAGCGCGTGGACGAGGAGCGATAAGAGCAGCGCCGCCGCGCTGGAGACCCGCCGCATACGACCGCGCTCCCCCCTCCGGGCTGGATGGCGCGATTAGATCAGGGCTGCGATCATCACGCCGGGAAACACGACACAAGGTGTCGGCTTTTCGGGTGAACATGGTCTTATCGGTCCGCGAACCGCGGCCTTCACATAGGTAAGGACTCTCATGCGCGAAACACCGGAAGACCTTCAGCAACTCCAGGATCTGCTCGACGCCTCGCTGTCCCGCTCCACCTCGCATCTCCAGTCGATCGTCACCGACCGGACCCTCACGGCGGAGCAGCTCACCCAGGTCCTCACGGGCATGTGCACGCTGGCCCTGTCCACCGTGACGGCCAAGGGCGAGCCGCGGATCAGCGGCGCGGACGGGCACTTCCTGCGCGGCAGGTGGCACTTCGGCACGGCGCGCACCGCCGCCAAGGCACGCCACCTCGCGGCCCGCCCGACCGCCAGCGTGGCGCACATGCGGGGCGAGGACCTGGGCGTGTTCACGCACGGCACGGTGGAGATCCTCAACCCTGAGGACGGTGAGCCCGCCGCGGACTGGCCCGACCTGCTGGCGTACTTCAAGGACTTCTACGGCGCCGACGCCTTCGACTGGGAGAACGAGGTCGTCTACTACCGGCTGCACCCGCGCTGGATGACCGTCTTCGCGCCGGACTTCGGCAAGCTCACGGCGACCTGACCCGTCCGATATGTTCTCTCCGACATGTCCGTAATTTCGGATTGGGGGGCGCATGTCGGTACGCCGGACGGTGCTGGGCCTGGCCGTGGTCGCCGGCCTGGCCGGGTGCGGGACGCTGCCGCCGCCGGTCCCCGGGCTGGCCCGGCCGTCCGCCGTGGCGAAGGCCACCTCCTCGCCGGCCACCCCACCGCCCAGCCCCAGCCCCGGCCCCAGCACGCCCCCCACCCCCTCCCCCAGCAGGCCGGCGCTGACCGCCGCGCAGGCCGGGCAGGAGCTGCGGCAGTGGCTGGGCACGTACAACAAGACCATCAAGAAGGCGAAGTGGTGGCGGAAGAACAGCACGCTGGACGCGCTGTTCGTGGAGGGGGCCCTGCACGAAGGCGTGCTCGAACGCAACCACGAGGACTTCGGGCAGAAGCCGGAGCACCGGCCGATCAACGTCCAGGGCACGCCGGTGATCTACCTGCCGCGGCCGGAGAACCAGCCGGACAACGACGAGTGGTTCATGGCGCAGGCGACGTACAAGGACGTCAAGGGGCACGTCCGCGCGCACCTGCTGGCCTTCCTGCGCACCGGCGGCGAGCCCTTCAGGCTGGCCGTCGTGACCCCGGTGCACTGGGGGCAGCGCGTGCCGAAGCCGAAGCTGGACGCGGACGGCTACATCACCGACATCGGTGACGACATGGCCCGCGCGGTGGCGCTGGAGTACCAGAACTTCTGGAACCACGAGAAGAAGGAGGGCGCCTCCGGCTACCGGCTGGCCAAGGACAGCTTCAGCCGCAAGGCGTTCCCCGAGGTCTACAAGGGCCTGTACGTCGCCTTCCGCGGCCGCAGCTCGGTCTACGGCTTCCGTACGGCCGACGGCGGCTCGCTGTTCCTGTTCGCCATGCTGAACAAGCCGCAGAGCGTCAACCAGGTGCTGAGCGAGGCGCTGTTCGTGCCCAAGGGCAGCAGGACGATCCAGGAGCTGGGCGCGAACTGGTTCTCCTGAGGCCGGCTCAGCTCCACCAGCCGGGGACGACCTCGACGTCCTCGCGTTCGAGCGCCGCGTGCCAGACCGGGTCGCGCAGCAGCCGCGCCTCCCACGTGCGCACGATGCCGTCGGGGCCGGTGACGGCGTCCTCGCGGGAGGGGTGCAGGAACAGCTCGCTGGTGCCCTCCGGCAGGGCGGCGAGCCGGCGCAGGTAGTCGTCGCGGAGCCGTTCGTACGAGCCGAGGTCGGCGGCCGTGCCGCGGTTGGTGGCGATCGTCTCCGGCAGCGCGACGCCGAGCGCGTCGGCCAGCGCGATCGCGCTCTCGTGCGCGGCGGCGAGCGGCGGCGGCAGGGGCCCGCCGATGTACGGCGCGGGGTCGCGGGGCAACCGGAAGGCCAGGCCGTGGCGGGCGCACCAGTGCAGCGACTCGGCGAGGAACGACCTGCCGTGCAGGCCGTAGAGGGTGCCGGCGTGGGAGTCGGCCGCCACGGGCGCGAGGTCGTGCGCGCGCATCCAGCGCAGCTGGGCGTCGGCCTCGCGGAGCACGTCGTCGGCCTGGCCGCGGGCGGCGAAGGCGAAGGGGTCGTCGCTGAGCGTCCCGTCGGCGTCGGCGATGCTCGCGGCGCCGTTGAGCGGCCGCCAGCGCGGCACCCCGCGTTCGCTGGTCAGCGTGACGTGCAGGCGCGGCAGCACGCCCAGCTCGCGCACCCGGCACGCGGCCCGCTCGGCCTCGGGTGAGACGCAGATGAGGGTGGTGGCGCTGACGTGGCCCTCGGCGAGCAGGCCGGCGATGACCTCGGTCGTGCCGGGCTCGCGGCCGAGGTCGTCGGCGGTGATGACCAGGCGGCGGCTCATCGCGGCTGCTCCATGGCCGGCGCGCCGTCGGTGCCGGGCGGCTGCTGCTCGGCCGGCGTCTCGATCGGTACGGAGATGAAGCGGGCCGCGACCGCGCCGATGGCGGTCAGCACGAACGGATAGACGCACAGGTAGATGCGGAACGCCAGCCCGGGGTCGCCGCCCGGGTCGTCGCCCGAGTTGTAGCCGAAGAACACGCCGAGCGAGGTGAGAGCGAGCCCGGTGACGACGCCGTTGAGCCGGGAGAAGAAGCCGAACGCCGACAGGAAGAGCCCTTCGCGGTGCTCGCCGTTGCGTGCCGCGTCGGCGTCGAGGACGCGCGCGACGATGAGGTCGTTGGTGGCCAGCATGCCCGACCAGCCGGCGCCGACCAGCACGCCCGCGGCGATCGCGGTGACGAGGTCGGTGGCGAGGAAGAGACCGGCGAAGCTGACGGCGAGCACGGCGAAGGCGAGCCGCCAGGTCCACAGCGCGCCGCGCAGGGCGACGACCCGCGTCCATGCGACCAGGCCGCCCGCCGAGACGAGGATGACGATCCCTTGCAGGTAGAGCGCGTGGCCGACGGGCAGGCCGAGCGAGTAGCGCACGTACAGCTGGATGCCCGACAGCACGAGCGCCATCGCGATGCCGTAGCAGGCGCCGGTCAGGCCGACCGTCCAGAACAGCCGGTTGCGCAGGATCGACCCGACGCTGCGCAGCAGCATCGGGCGTTCGCGGGTGGCGTAGCGGGGGTTCTCGCGGGCGCCGAGCGCCATGAACACGATCACCGCGACCGCGATGACGCCGTAGATGATCGCCGTGGTACGGAAGCCCTGGGTGGAGGTCTCGGTGCCGAACACCTGCGTCGTCAGCACCGGCGTGACCGCCAGCGAGATCACCAGCGCGACGAGCTGGAAGCCCTGGCGCAGGCTGTTGGCCACGGCCCGCTCACGCTCGCGCGGGTAGAGCTCGGGCAGCAGCGCGCCGTAGTTCGCGTTGAGCATCGAGTCGAAAGCCTCGCACAAGATGGCGAACACCGCGAACCACAGCAGCAGGCCCATGCCCTCCAGCGACTCCGGCGCCGAGAAGAACGCGATCATGCAGGCCGCCAGCATCGGCGCGCCGACCAGCAGCCAGGGGCGGCGGCGGCCGAAGCGGGTGCGGGTGCGGTCGGACAGGTGGCCGAGGACCGGGTTGTCGATGGCGTCGATGACCGCGTAGATGACCATGACCACGCCGTAGGCGCGTACGTCGAGCCCGAGGATGTCGACGTAGAACAGGATCATCGATCCCTTGATCATGTTGATCGGGATGGAGGTGCCGAACATTCCGATGGCGTAGCGCCAGGCGGGAGTCCGTCCCGGGGAGGGGGCCGGGCCGGGGAGGGACACGCGATCACCTTCTCTGCCGTCGCGACTGCGGCACCGGTGCGCCGCACGGCGTCACCTTCGCAGGGCGAGGCGAACGGCGGGTGAGGCGCGGGGGTGCCGGACGTCGACGGACAGTGTCGCGCGCGGGGATCGCGGGCAGGTCACGGAATCAGCCCTGACGCTGCCGGGGCACTACCGGGGCACTACCGGGGTGCTGCCTGGGTGCTGCCTGGGTGCTGCCTGGGTGCTGCTGAGGTGCTGCCGTGATGCCGCCCGGACGCGCGAGCGCCGCCGTGGGCCCGTTGTGGGGCTCCGCGGCGGCGCGCGCTCCGGTCAGATGGCCAGCAGGTCGAATCCCCCGTTGGCGAGCTGCCCCGTGTTGGTGTCGTACACGGTGACGGTGATGGTGTTGTGCCGGTAGCACGTCGTGGACGGGTTACGGTAGGCGATGTTCGGCAGCCTCCGCGGTTCGCGCGGAGTGAGCTGGATGAGCGTGTGGGGCGCGGACACCGAGTGATCGAGCTGGACGCAGTACCTGCCAGTGCCCGCCCGCCACGACCGCACGACGTTCGTCCCGTTGTTGAGGCTGCCGTCGGAGTTGATGATGGCCGCGGCGGAGTCGTAGAAGTCCGCCGGGCTCTGGGATTCGGCGAGCGCGGGAGACGCCGCTGCCGTGATGAGACCGGCGACCGTCAGAGCGAAAGCGCCTGACACAGTACGACGGAGCATGTGTTTTCCTTTCGATCGCGTCCCGATAGGAAGCAAGAAAGAAAGTAAGTCCGCGTGTGCCGGGACGCCGCTCGCCACCCCGACAAAGATGATCAAGAAACCTTGGCGGTTCGTAAGAGAACCCGTGACCAAGCCGCGAGTGGCATCCGTTCCCCACAAGCGTCACAGGCGAATCCATGGGGAATCACGGCGACGGTAAAAGAACGTTTCCGGGTTCCCCCTTTTTGCCCCCGCGAGCCATTCGCGCCCTGATTCGGCGGCCATTCCGGCTGTCCCGGGAATTTCGTCTCCTTTACGTGTCCTCCGACCTCTGTACGCCCGTCCCCCACGCCGTTACCGTAGGGCTGCGAACTTCTCGTGGTGGGGGAGGATGCCCGTGCCGGAACTGACGTTCGCCACGCAGCGGCTTCCGGGGGTGAGCGTGATCTCCGTGGCGGGCGAGATCGACGCCGCAACGGCCGTCCTGCTCGACCGTCATCTGCGCGCCACCCGCCGGGCGCCCCATGAGCACCTGGTCATCGACCTCAGCGACGCCCACTTCCTGGGCAGCGCGGGGCTGCGGGTGCTGCTCAACACCCATGCCTTCGCCCGCCAGCACGGCGGCACCCTGCGCCTGGCGGCGCCGCATCCCCGGCTGGCGGCCATGATGCGGATCACCCGCGCGCACACGGTCCTGCACGTGCACGACACCGTCGAAGAAGCCGTACTGGCCGCCCTGCGCCTGCCCGCCCCGGTGACGCGGCCGGCCATCGAGGCGGCCCCTTGACGCCTCAGGCCGGGGTCACTCGATGACCTTCTCCGGCTCCGAGCTCACCAGGTCGTGCTGGGTGAACATGTCGATGAGGAGGCGGACGGGCAGGGCGGCCTCGGTCGGGTAGCGGAAGCGGGCTTCGGGATTGAGACTGTACTCGTTGCGCCGCCCCACGCGGTCGATGGTGACGTAGCCGGCTTGCTGGAGGTCGGAGACGATGCCCTGGACGGCGCGCTCGGTGATGCCGATGCCCGCGGCGATGTCGCGGACGCGGGCGCGCGGGTTGCGGGCGATCTCCACCAGCACGCGGGCGTGGTTGGTCAGGAAGGTCCAGGAGCCGGACCGATTGCTGGACGTGCTCACGAAAACTCAAGTTGTACCAGACAAGAGCACGTCAGGTGCGCCGGGTCAGGAAGATCACACGAAAAGTGCTTCCGGCATTGGTATTCGGGCATTATGCTTCAGCTCCAGAGAAGGACGTCAGATCGACCATGACCGGGAGGACGCCATGCACCTTCACATCGCCCACCGGCCTGGCGACGGCCTTGAACCCGCCGCGTCACCCCTGACCCTCGACTCCCGGCGGCACGACGCCGGCCTGGTGATCACCGTGCTGGGCGAGGTGGACATGACGAACGCCGCCCTGCTGGAGGAGTACGTCCGCGAGCAGGCGGCACCCGGTGAGCGCGTGGTGCTCGACGTGACCATGCTCACGTTCATGGACAGCAACGGCCTGCGCGCCTGCGAGAGCCTGCACAACGCCCTGCGCGACGGCGGCGGTTCGCTCCGCCTGACGGGCGTCCACGGCGTGCTGGTCCGGCTGCTGGAGATCACCGGCCTGTGGGAGGTCCTGGACATCCACGGGGGCCCGGCCGGCGACGCGCCGGCGACGAAGGCGCGCAGGAAACCGAGCGCGCCTGGGACGGAGTGACGCCGAGCGGGCGCAGCGCCTGAGCGAGCAGCCGGTTGCCTTCGCGCTGGGCGGTCAGGATGAGGTAGCGCAGCTCCTCAGCGGGCCGCATGCGCCACCTCGTCCACCAGGAACGCCGCGCTACACCAGTGATCGCACCCGGGCGTGGGCAGGGGCGTGGAGGTGGTCGGTCAGGGAGGCGGCGATCTCGCCTACGCGGACGGCGGTGTTCGAGAGGAGGGTCGAGGTGAGGCCGTGGGTGTGTTCGCTGGCGCCCTGGACGTAGATTCCGCAGCGCAGTTCGGGTGAGGTGGCGATGCGGTAGTCGCGGCCGAGGCGGACGCCGCCGCCGGGGAGGCGCTCGCACAGCCCGCCGGTCTCGCCGAGGAGGGTGAGCGGGTCGGTGGGGCGGTAGCCGGTGGCGTAGACGAGGACGTCGGCATCCAGCAGGGTGCGCTCGCCGGTGGGCAGGAACTCGACCGTGACGCGCAGGCCGCTGGAGTCGTTCTCGACGCCGGCCAGGCGGGAGGCGTTGAAGATCCGCAGCCGCTCCTTGCCCTGCACCCTCTCCTGGTAGTGGCGGCGGTAGAGCTCGTCGATGAGCTCCAGGTCCACGACGGAGTAGTTGGTGGAGGCGTGGTACGCGCGCAGGCGCTCCTTCACCTCGCCCGGGGCGGTGTAGAAGTGGTCGACGGCCTCGGGGTCGAAGATGCGGTTGGCGAACGAGCTGTCGTCGGCGGGCGTGTAGCCGTACTTGGCGAAGACGGCGCAGACCTCGGCGGCGGGGAAGGCTCCGTGCAGGTGGCCCGCCACCTCGGCGGCGCTCTGCCCGGCCCCCACCACGACGAACCTGCGCGGGTCGCGCAGCGTGGGCAGCTTGGCGAGCAACTCCTCGCTGTGCCAGACGCGCTCGTCGCTCACGATGCCGTCGGGCAGGACGGGCTCGAGGCCGGCGGCGAGCACGAGGTTGCGGGCGCGGCGGGTGACGAGCGTGCCGTCGCCCTGCCGGGCCACCACGTCGAGGAACTCGATGGCGCCGTCCGCTTCGACGGGGGTGACGGCGACGACTTCCGCGGCGTACTCGACCTGGCCGGTGAAACGCGCTGCTGCCCATTCGAGGTAGTCGTGGAATTCCAGCCGGGACGGGAACATCGTCTTGTGGTTGATGAAGTCGAGCAACCGGCCTTTTTCCCGCAAGTAGCACAGGAAACTGAACTCGCTGGCCGGGTTGCGCATGGTGACCAGGTCCTTCAAGAACGAGACCTGCATGGTCGTGCCTTCGATGAGCATGCCGCGATGCCAGCCGAAGGCGGGCTGTTTCTCCAGGAAGACCGCGTCGACCCCGTCACCGTGACGCTCTTTGAGCGCGATGGCCAGGGCCAGGTTGGAGGGCCCGAAGCCGATGCCAATGAGGTCGTGGACGTGCTGCTCCGCTGACATGGAGGCCTTTCTGGACGACCGAACCGGGGGTGGAGACGAGGCTCAAATTAGGTTAGCCTTGCCTAATTAAGGTCACCCTAACCGAAGCGGTTCCTCTCGACAAGGAGACACCATGCGGGTCGTGATGTTCGGCTACCAGACCTGGGGGCATCGCACGCTCCAGGCTCTTCTGGACTCCACGCACGAGGTCGTGCTGGTGGTGACGCATCCCAGGAGCGAGCACGCGTACGAGAGGATCTGGAACGACTCGGTGGCCGAGCTGGCCGAGGCCCACGGCGTGCCGGTGCTGCTGCGCAACAGGCCCGACGACAACGAGCTGATGGCCCGGCTCAAGGAGGCCGAGCCCGACCTCATCGTCGCCAACAACTGGCGGACGTGGATCCCGCCGGAGATCTTCGCGCTCCCCCGCCACGGCACGCTCAACGTGCACGACTCGCTGCTGCCCGCGTACGCCGGCTTCTCCCCGCTGATCTGGGCGCTGATCAACGGCGAGAAGGAGGTGGGGGTGACCGCCCACATGATGAACGAGGAGCTGGACGCCGGCGACATCGTCGTGCAGCGTGCCGTTCCCGTCGGGCCTCAGGACACCGCCACCGACCTGTTCCACCGCACGGTGGACCTGATCGGGCCGATCGTCACCGAGGCGCTCGACCTCATCGACTCCGGCACGGCCGTCTTCACGCCGCAGGACCGCTCGAAGGCCAGCTTCTTCCACAAGCGCTCGGTCGAGGACGGCGACATCGACTGGACCTGGCCCGCCGAGGACATCGAGCGGCTGGTACGCGCCCAGTCCGACCCGTACCCGAACGCCTTCACCTACTACAAGGGCGAGCGGATCCGCGTCACCAAGGCGTCGGTGTCGCAGGGGATCTACGGCGGCACGCCTGGCCGGGTCTTCATCCGCGAGGGCGACGGCGTGGTCATCGTGGCGGGCGCCGAGGCCCGCAAGGGGCGTGGTCACGGACTGGTGATCGAGCGGGTCCGTACGGAGGACGGCGCCGACCTGCCCGCCACCGAGGTGTTCCGCGCCATGGGCGGCTACCTGACCAGGCACCCCTAGGAACCGAGCACCCAGGCGACGTCTCTGAGCAGGGCGTGCCGCCAGCCGGCCCGGTCGTGCTCCGACGGTGAGCGCGACACGCGTACGATGGCGCCCGCCCGCTCGACCAGGCTCTCGACGCGTTCGCAGTGGGGCAGCATGCGGTGCTCGTGCTCCCCCACGTCGAACGCGACCCGCAGGCCGGACAGGTCGGGGCGGCCCCGCTCCCGCTCCAGGCGGGCGGCGACGGCGCCGCCCGCCGGGCCGCCGAGCGGGTCGGCGCGCGACTCGGCCCCCGGCTCCCACCAGAACGAGCCCGACTGGCAGGCCACGCCGGTCATGAGGCCGGGGAACTCCAGGGCGGCGTACAGGGCGGTGAGCCCGCCGAGGCTCTGCCCGGCGACCACCAGCGTGCCGGGGTCGGCGGGCACGCCGCTGCCGGTGACCAGGGGCAGCAGCTCGTCGCGGACGGCCCGCCACAGCTCGGGGCGGCAGGCGTACTCGTGGGAGCGGTCGCGGGCGGGCAGGAAGACGAGCGTGACGGGCGGCAGCGCGCCCGCGGCCACGGCGGCGTCGAACGCGGTCATGGCCGGATGCAGGTGCAGCCAGTCGTCGCCGTCGAGCAGCAGCACGACGGGCCCGCCGCCGCCCGCGGGATGCACCCGCACGGTACGCCGCCCGCCCAGCACCGCACTTGCCCACCGCAGGCGGGTGTCGGGGAGCGGCAGCACGTCGTCGGGGCCGACGGGGGGCCAGTACGGCTGCTCGGCCACGTCGGGCGTGGCCGCGATCGACCGCTCGCCACCGGCCCCGACGGGGTTGAGGGGGTCGGCGAACGCGCCGTCTCCTGTCTCCACCTGGTACGTCACCCGCAGCCGGGCGGGCATGGCGACCTCGGCGTACCAGCAGTCGGTCCTGCCGAACCGGGTGAGCGGCACCGGTTGCGACCAGCTCTCGAAGACGACGCGCGCCGGCCCGCCGCGCCACAGGAAGAGCGCCGTCCAGCCCTCGCCGTCCGATGCGACGGCGGGCGAGCGCGCGGCCCGCCAGAACTCCTCTGTGCCGGGTTCGCCGGTGAGCCCGTACCTCGCGAACGTCTCCCCCATGCGTTCCCGTACCCTTCCCTTTGACCGTCAGCTAAGGATAGCTTTACCTAAGTCGAACGATAAGGACCCATGAGCACGAGTGTGGTGAAACGTGCCCGCCGGCGGCGGATCGTCGGCGCGGGCGCGCTCGCGGTGGTCCTGGTGGTCGTGGCGGGCGCGTCACTGGCCGTCGGGGCGCGCGCGCTGAGCCCCGGCGAGGTGTGGCACGGCCTGTTCGCGGCGGCGGGCGGCGATCAGCGGCTCACCGAGATCACGCTCATCGTGCAGACCGTCCGCGTGCCGAGGACCGTGCTGGCCATCGCGGCCGGCATCGCGCTCGGCGTCGGCGGCGCGCTGATCCAGGGCTACACCCGCAACCCGATCGCCGACACGGGCCTTTTAGGAGTGAACGCGGGCGCCTCGTTCGCCGTGGTCACCGTGATCATCCTGTTCGGCCTGGCCAACCCGTACCAGTACGTGTGGTTCGCCTTCCTGGGCGCGGCGGCGGCAGGGGTGGTGGTGTTCGGGCTGGCCAGCATCGGCCAGGGCGCGGGCAACCCGCTGACGCTGGCGCTGGCCGGGCAGGGCATCGCGGTGTTCCTGGCGGCGATGACCACGGCGATCGCGCTGACGGACCAGACCTCGCTCAACGCGCTGCGGTTCTGGAACGCGGGCGGCGTCGCCGGGGTCGGGTTCGACGTGATCTGGCCGGTGGTCGTGTTCATCGGGGCGGGGCTGGTGCTGGCGGCGACCACGCTGCCCGCCGTCAACCTGCTCAACCTGGGTGACGACGTGGCCCGCGCGATGGGCGTGAACATCGCCCGCAACAGGGCCGTCGGCATCGTCGCCATCACCGTGCTGGCGGGGGCGGCGACGGCGGCGTGCGGGCCGATCGCGTTCCTCGGCCTCATGGTGGCCCACGTCGCCCGCTACGTGACCGGGCCCGACTACCGGTGGCTGGTGCCGTTCGCCGGGCTGCTCGGCGCGGTGATCCTGCTGGCCTGCGACATCCTGGGGCGCGTGGTGACGCGGCCGGGTGAGCTGCCCGCGGGCGTCGTCGTCGCCCTGGCCGGCGCCCCCTTCTTCGCGGCGCTCGTGTGGCGCGGAAAGTTCAGGAAGACGTGATCGCGACGGTGGTGCGCGGCGTGCGGGTCGGCCGCGCGTCGTTCGTGTGGCGGCCGTGGATGGTGTGCGCGACGTTGCTGCTCGCGGCGGCGGCGTTCCTGGTGTTCTGCCTGTCGATCGCGCTCGGCGACTTCCCCATCGCCCTGCCGCAGGTGGTGGCGACGCTGTTCGGGCAGGGCGAGCGGGTGGACGAGTTCGTGGTGATGGACCTGCGGATGCCGCGGGCGCTGGCCGGGCTGGTGGTCGGGGTCGCGCTCGGGGTGTCGGGGGCGATCACGCAGTCGATCGCGCGCAACCCGCTGGCCAGCCCCGACGTGCTGGGCATCACCGGCGGCGCGAGCATGGTCGCGGTGTTCCTGGTGACGGTGACGGGCGGCGCTGCCTCGGCGATCGCCGGCACGGTGGGGCTGCCGGCGGCGGCGCTGGGCGGCGGCCTCTGCACCGGCCTGCTGGTGTACTTCCTGGCCTGGCGGCGTGGCATCGACGGCATGCGGCTGATCCTCATCGGCATCTCGGTGAGCGCCGTGGCGGAGGCGATCACGGTGTGGCTGCTGGCCACGGCGGACATCCGCGACGTGGCGCGGGCACAGGCGTGGCTGGTCGGCTCGCTGGACTCGCGCACCTGGGAGGAGGTGCTGCCGGCGGCGTGGTGCCTGCTCGTGCTGCTGGCCGTGGTGGCGTACGTGGCCTTCCATCTCAAACCGCTGCACTTCGGTGACGAGGTGGCGGCGGGGCTCGGCGTGCGGTTCTCGGTGGTGCGGGGCGTGCTGCTGCTCTGCGCGGTGCTGCTGGCCGGGGTGGCGGTGAGCGCGGCGGGTCCCGTGGCGTTCGTGGCGCTGGTGGCGCCGCAGGTGGCGATGCGGCTGACGCGGTACCCGACGCCGCCGCTGGTGGCCTCCGGGCTGATGGGAGCGGTGCTGCTGATCGGCGCGGACCTGGTGGCGCGCACGGCGCTGCCGGTGGTGCTGCCCGTCGGCGTGGTGACGGCCGCGATCGGCGGCCCGTTCCTCGTGTACGTCCTGGTGCGGGCCAATCTCAGAAGAGCCAGAGGACGCTGAACAGTTAGGTTAGCCTTACCTAACCTCTTCGTGTTACGGTTTGCCTGCCCACGTCGGTGGTGCAGCCAAAGCACGACAGCAAGGGACTTGCGGATGCTCTCCCCACGAACGACAGTTGCGAAGACCCTGCGGCGGTTGACGGTGGCGTTGTCCGCCGTGTTGTCCGCCACGGCCCTCCTCGCGGGGTGCGGTTCCGGAGCCACGGAGCAGCCGGGCGCGACCACCTCCGCCACTCAGGCCGCCGGCGCGGGCGGCGCGTTCCCCGTCACCGTGGAGCACGCCTTCGGCACCACGGAGATCACCAAGGCCCCCGAGCGGGTCGTCTCCGTCGGCTACACCGACGACCAGGCCATCCTGGCGTTCGGCATCAAGCCGGTCGGCATGGTGGACCAATATCCGAACCCGCCCGGCAAGACGCCCGACATCAACACCCAGTGGCCCTGGGTGAAGGACAAGTGGGGCGACACGCAACCCGAGGTCATCATGACCAACGGCGACTCGGGCCCCAACTACGAGAAGATCGCCGCGCTGCGGCCCGATCTGATCATCGCCGTCTACTCGGAGATCGACCAGGCCGCCTACGACCGCCTGTCGAAGATCGCCCCCACGGTCGGTCGCACCAAGACCGAGAAGGAGCCGTTCAGCGCGCCCTGGCAGGACAACGCGCTGCACATCGCCAAGGCGCTCGGCAAGGCCGAGGAGGGCGCCACGATGATCGCCGACATCGACGCCAAGCTCAAGGCGGCGCGTGAGGCGCACCCCGAGTGGGCCGAGAAGACGGCGGTCGCGCTGTCCTGGTACAAGAACTCGGTCGCGCCCTTCACCACCACCGACGTGCGCGGCCGGATGGTGACGGGCATCGGCTTCAAGGGGCAGCCGGAGATCGACGAGATCGCCGGTGGCAGCTTCTACACCGTGCTGTCCCCCGAGCGCATCGACCTGGTGGACGTCGACCACATCTTCGTCATCGCCGACCAGGCCGACCAGGACGCGCTCAAGAAGTTCAAGCTGTTCGCCAACCTGCCCGCGGTCAAGGAGGGCAACGTCTCGTGGCTGCTGGACAGCGAGGGCCCGGCGATCGGCGCGGCCATGTCGCAGGGCACGCTGCTGTCGCTGCCGTACGCGATCGACGAGCTCGTCAAGTCGGTCCAGCCGTGACGGCGGCACCCCTTCCCCCGCCTGCGGCGGTCCTGGTGTGAGCACCGGCACCGCATCCGCCCCCGCCATCCTGCGCACGGCGAGCGCGCGCGAGGCCGCCCGGTGGGTCGTGGCGCACTGCCGCGACACGCCGTGGCTGACCGCCGCCACCGTCGTGACCACGGTGGCGGGGGCGGCGCTGCAGGTCCTGCCGGTGTTCCTGCTCGGCAGGGTGGTGGACGGCGTGGTCGCCGGCGCCGGGAGCGGCGAGGCGCGGGAGCTGCTCGTCACGGTCGGTGTGCTGCTCGCGGTCGCGCTGCTGCTCGGCACGGTGGCCGCGGCGGCCTCGACGTACCTGATCGGGCGGCTCGGCGCCGATCTGCTGGCGCGGCTGCGCGAGGGCGCCGTACGCGCGGTGCTCGGCCTGCCCAGCGCCAGGATCGAGCAGGTCGGGCACGGCGACGTGCTGTCGCGGGTGGGCGACGACGTGGCCGTGGTGTCCAAGGGCATCCGCACGGCCGTCCCCACGCTGTTCTCCGCGGCCGTGCTCGTCGTCATCGCCACGATCGGCATGTTCGGGCTCGACTGGCGGCTGGGGCTGGCGGGGGCGGGGGCGCTGCCCGCGTACGCGCTGGCGCTGCGCTGGTACCTGCCCCGCTCCGCGCCGCTCTACCGGCGCCAGCGCGAGACCCAGGCCGACCGGGCGCAGGCTTTCATCAGCGGCCTGAACGGGATCGAGACCGTGCGGGCCTACCGCCTCGAACCCCTCTTCCGCGAGCGGGTGGCCCGCGAGTCGTGGCGGGTGCGCGACCTCGGCATCGAGGTCTTCCGCTTCTTCGGCCGGTTCGTCGGCAGGGAGAACCGCGCCGAGTTCATCGGGCTCGTCCTCATCATCGTCGTCGGGTACGCGCTGCTGGAGACCGGCTCGATCACCCTGGGCGAGGCGTCGGTGGCGCCGCTGCTGTTCCACCGGCTGTTCAACCCGCTCGGCTCGATCATGTTCACCTTCGACGAGGCGCAGAAGTCGGGCGCCAGCCTGGCCCGCCTGGTCGGGGTGCTGGGCGAGGCCACGCAGGAGCGGCTCGCGGGCGGCGTACCCGCCGGGTCCGGCTCGTACCCGGTGACGGTGGAGGGGCTGACGTTCACCTATCCCGGCTCCGAGCGGCCCGTCCTGAAGGACGTGAACCTGACGATCCCGGCCGGCGGCTCGCTGGCGCTGGTCGGGGCCACGGGCGCGGGCAAGACGACGCTGGCGGCGCTGATCGCCGGCATCGGCACGCCGCAGGCCGGCTCGGTGCGCGTCGGCGACACCCCGGTCTCCGGCCTGGACGAGGCCGACGCGCGGGCGCTGGTGAGCATCCTGACGCAGGAGACGCACGTATTCTCCGGCCCGCTCGCCGAGGACCTGCGGCTGGCCGCGCCCGGCGCGAGCGACGCCGAGCTGATGGACGCGCTGCGCACGGTGGGCGCCGAGCCGTGGGTGACGGCGCTGCCCGGCGGGCTGGACACCCTGGTCGGCGAGGGCGGCGAGCGGCTCGACGGCACCAAGGCCGCACAGCTCGCGCTGGCCCGGCTGGTGCTGGGGCGGGCGCCGGTGGTGGTGCTGGACGAGTCGACCGCGGAGGCGGGCAGCCAGGGGGCGGCCGAGCTGGAGCGGGCGGTGCCGGCGGCGTGCCGGGGGCGTACGGCGCTGTTCGTGGCGCATCGGCTGACGCAGGCGATGACGGCCGACCGCATCGCGGTGCTGGACGCGGGCCAGGTGGTCGAGGAGGGCACCCACGAGGAGCTGGTGGCGGCGGGCGGCCGGTACGCGCGGCTCTGGCGGGCCTGGCGCGAGGCTGGTTAGCCGATCGTTGTTAGGTTAGGCTTACCTTACTAGTGTCTGAAGGGGCGGCTGAGGTCTTCATGCTGGAACCAAGCACTCGTGCGGTATCCCTCTCTCCCGAACGGCTGGCCGGCCTGCGCCGCCGTGCCGGGGACCATGCGGACGGGGTCCTGCTCGAAGCGTGCGCGATCGGGTTGGCCTTCTGGGCGGACGGGCTGAGCCCCGACGGGCTCGACCTGTCGCCGGCCACGCTCTTCGCCGACGTGGTGGCGTGGGCCGCGGGCGGCGGGCGCGCCTCCGGCGGCTGGCGGGTGGACGGCTCAGGTCTGTCCGTTCCCGGGCACGTCGACCCGGCGGACGCGCAGCTCGCGCTGGACGACCTGGCCGACTTCCCCGACCGGCCCATCGGCACCATCGCCCCGTCGAGCGTCGAAGCCCGGCTCGCGCAACTCGCCCGATGGAACGACACCCACGCGGACCGGGACAGGCCGACCCTCGTGGAGCTGTTCCACGAGCAGGTACGCACCCGTCCCGAAGCCGTCGCCATCGTGGACGAGCGCCGCACGCTCACCTACCGCGAGGCCGCCGAGCTGGCCCATCAGCTCGCCCACCACCTCCTCGAACACGGGCTCACCGCCGAGCAGACCGTCGGCGTCTCCCTGGACCGCTCGGCCGAGATGGTGATCGGCCTGCTGGCGGTGCTCATGGCGGGCGGCGCGTTCGTGCCGCTCGACCCGCGCTGGCCCGCCGAGCGGCGGGCGCTCGTCATCGCCGACGCGGGGCTCGTCGCGCAGCTCAACGGCACGGGCGAGCATGACCCCGCCGAGCCGGACGCCGTCGCCGTGGACCTCGACGCCTGGGGCTACGGCTGCTACCCCACCACCCCGACGGGGATCGAGCCGCCCGGGCCCGCGCTGGCGTACGTGATCTTCACCTCCGGCTCGACCGGGCGGCCCAAGGGCGCGATGATCCGGCACGAGGCGATCAGCGAGCGGCTACTGTGGCAGTCGCGCGAGATCCTCGGTTTCGGGCCCGACGACGCCTCGCTGTTCAAGGCGCCGCTGTCGTTCGACATCTCCATCAACGAGATCTTCCTGCCGCTGGTGTGCGGCGGGCGGCTGGTGGTGCTGCGGCCCGGCGGCGAGCGCGACCCGCACCACCTGCTCAGCGTGATCGCCGAGCAGCGGGTGACGTTCACGTATCTGGTGTCGTCGATGCTGGACGTGCTGCTGGAGATGGCCGGCGACTCCGGCCGCCTGGACAGCCTGCGGCACGTGTGGTGCGGCGGCGAGGTGCTCACCCCCGAGCTGTACGAACGCTTCCGCACCCGCCTCGGCATCCCCCTCTACCACGGCTACGGCCCCGCCGAGGCGACGATCGGCGTCTCCCACGTCATCTACCGGGGCGCGGCCGAGCGCCTGTCCACCTCGATCGGCAGGGCCAACCCCAACACCTGCCTGTACGTGCTGGACGACGAGCTGCGGCCGGTCCCCTTCGGGGTGGGCGGCGAGCTGTACGTCGGCGGTTTCCTGCTCGGGCGCGGCTACGTCAACGCGCCGGGACTGACCGCCTCCCGGTTCGTGGCCGACCCGTTCGCCTCCGACGGCTCCCGCCTCTACCGGACCGGCGACCTCGCCAGGTTCGCCCCCGACGGGTCGCTCGACTTCCTCGGCCGGGCCGACAACCAGGTCAAGATCCGCGGGATGCGGCTGGAGCTGGAGGACGTCGAGGTCGCGCTGGCCGAGCATCCCGGGGTGCGGCACACGTGCGTCGTCGCCAGGAAGCACGCCTCCGGCGGCACGTACCTCGTCGGGTATGTCATCCCGGCGGCCGGGCACGAGGACCTGCGGCCCGACGACGTCACGGCGTGGGCCGCCGAGCACCTGGTCGAGTACATGGTGCCGGCGCACGTCGTCGTCATGACCGCGTTCCCCCTGACCCCCAACGGCAAGCTCGACCGCCGCGCCCTGCCCGAGCCCGAGCGGCGTGCCTCCCGCGTCGTGGCGCCCGCCACCGACGAGGAACGCGCGGTGTGCGCGGCCGTGGCCGGGCTGCTCGGCCTGGACGAGGTCGGCGTGGACCGCAACTTCTTCCGCCTCGGCGGCGACAGCATTCTGGCGATCTCGCTGATCAGCGCGCTACGCGAACGCGGCCTCCATGTCACCGCCGCCCAGGTCTTCGCCGGCCCGACTTTGGGCGCCCTCGCCGCCGTCGCCGCCCGCGAGGGGGCGACCACGGTGGACTCCGCCGACGTCGCCACGGGCCCCATCACGGGCTCCCCGATCGTGCGCTGGCTCGGCGAGACGACCGACGCGATCGACGGCTTCGCCCAGTCCGTGGTCCTCAACACCCCGGAGGCTCTGACCCCCGATGCTCTGGACACCCTGCTCACCACCCTCGTGGACCACCACCCCATGTTGCGCGCCCGCTTGACCCGCGGCGATGCCTGGGGCTTCGACGTCCCCGGCTCCATGACTCTCCAGAAGGTGTGGGAGGAGAGCGACCGCGGGCTTGAGGAGTGTGTGGAGCGGGCCGTGGCCGCGCTGGACCCCGATCGAGGCGTCATGGTGCGCGCCGTTTGGCGGCGGGCGGAGCGGCAGCTGGTTCTCGCTGCTCACCACGTGGTGATCGATGGGGTGTCGTGGCGGATCGTCATGGAGGATCTGGCCACTGCCTGGCGGCAGCTCTCCTCAGCTGAGCCGATCGTGCTTCCGCAGGCCGGGACCTCGTTTCGGCGGTGGACGCAGGTGCTGGAGTCGGCAGCGTTCGACGGCGATCGGGCGTACTTCGCCCGGCCGCTGCCCGGTGAGGATCTGCCTCTGGGCAGGCGGGCCTTGGAGGCGTCGGACACCGTGGCGCGGGAGCGGGCGCACGTCGTCACCGCAAGCCCTGAGGTGACCGCTGCGGTGCTGGGTGAGGTGCCTGCTCGGTTCCATGCGAAGGTCAACGACGTGCTGCTGACCGCGCTGGCCGTCGCGCTGGCCCGGCGGCGGCGGGAGCTGGGGCAGGGGCAGACGTTCGCGCACGTCGAGCTGGAGGGGCACGGGCGCGAGGGGCGGTTCCTCGCCGGAGCGGCCGGGTTCGAGCCGGAGCTGTCGCGGACGGTCGGGTGGTTCACCACGTTGTTCCCGGTGACCGTGGACCCGGGCGCGGCCGGTGACTTCACCGACCCCGCGTACCTGGCGGCGGCGCTGAAGAAGGTGAAGGAGGACCTGGCCGGGGTGCCGGGCAACGGCATCGCCTACGGGGTGCTGCGCCACCTGCACGGCGTCGCGTTCGACGCGCCCGCGCCGCAGGTGCTCTTCAACTACCTCGGCAGGTACGAGGCGGGCACGCGGTCGGACTGGCAGCTCGCGGTCGCGACCGGGCAGCTGGGCGAGCGGCGCGACCCGGGGATGCGGCTGCCGCGCGCCCTGGAGTTCAACGCCATCGCCGAGCCCGGGCCGACTGGCGCGTACGAGCTGGTCACCACCATCTCCTGGCCCGACGGCGTGTTCACCGGCGAGGACGTCGAGGCGCTCGCCGGCTACTTCCGCCAGGCGCTGGAGGGCCTCGCCGCGCTCGACGGCGGCGGCCACTCCCCCAGCGACTTCCTGCCGCTCGCCCTCACCCAGGCCGACGTGGACGCCCTGGACGGCCAGAACCTGCGCGACGTCCTCCCGCTGACCCCGCTCCAGGAGGGCCTGTACTTCCACTCCGTCTTCGACGACGACTCGGCGGGCAGCTACGTCGAGCAGCAGGTGCTCACCCTGGACGGCCCGGTGGACGCCGACCGGCTCGCCACGGCGGCCACCCGGCTGCTGGCGCTCTACCCGAACCTGGCGGCGCGCTTCGTGGCGCTCGCCGACGGCCGCGTGGTGTCGGTGCTGGAGGACGGCGTGCGCGCGCCGTTCACCACGCTCGACCGGCCCGGCATCACGGACGAGGAGCTGCGCGACCTCGCCGAGCGGGACCGCCGCGCCGGGTTCGACCTGGCCGTGGGCCCGCTGATGCGGTACACGCTCATCCGCCGGGGCTCCGATCGGCACGTCCTGGTGCAGACCGTGCACCACATCGTGGCCGACGGCTGGTCGGTGCCGGTGATGCTGCGGGCGCTGCTGGCCGAGTACCACGCGCCCGGCAGCGGGTACGCGCAGGACGGCTTCGCCGCGTACGTACGGGAACTGGCCGGGCGGGACGACGCCGAGAGCGAGCGGGTGTGGCGGGACCGGCTCGCCGGGCTGCCCGGTCCTTCGCTGGTCGCCGAGGGGCACACCGCGTCAGGACACTTCGCGGACGTCAGCGAGGCGCTCGATGTCGATGACGCCCCCAGGGCCGCCGGGGTGCCGCTGAGCGTGGCCGTGCACAGCGCGTGGGCGGCCACCCTGGGCGGCATCCTGCACAGCACGGACGTGGTGTTCGGCTCCACGGTGTCGGGGCGCGAGGCGGACCTCCCTGGCGTCCAGGACATGGTGGGGCTGCTCATCAACACGATCCCCGTACGCGCCCGGTGGGAGCGCACCACCACGGCCGGCGAGCTGCTCGCCTCCGTGCACGAGCACCAGAGCGCCGTGCGGGACCACCAGCACGTCTCGCTGTCCGTGATCGGGCGGCTGGCGGGCGGCGGGCCGCTGTTCGACACGCTGGTGGTGTTCGACGTCGCCACCGACGTGGCCGGCCTGCGGCGGCCCGGGGACGAGGTGGTCATCACCGAGGTTCTGAACGAGGGCGCGCCGCACTACCCGCTGACCCTGGTGGTGGAGCGGGAGCCCGGCGGCGGGCCGCGCTTCACGCTCATCTACGACGGCGCGCTGTTGCGGGAACGCGGTGCCAAGACCATTCTCGGCACGTTCACCCGCACGCTCACCGCATTCCTCGCCCGCCCGGACACCCCGGTGGGCCGGATCTCCCCAGCGGCCGACCTCCACGAAGGCGGGCCGCTCGCGGACGCGCGGCCCCTCCAGGATGGCGGGTGGCCAGGAGCGCGCGAGACCACGCTGGGCGGGTTGTTCGATGCCGCCGCGGCGCGGTATCCGGATGCGGTCGCCGTCAACCAGTGCGGCATCGACGGGGGCGTGCGGTCGATGACGTACCGGGAGATGCGGGAGGCCAAGGAGCGGGTGGCGTCGGCGCTGCGGGCGGCCGGGGTGGGGCCGGGTGAGCGGGTCGCGGTGGCGGTGCCGCGCTCGCTGGAGCAGGTGGTCGCGCTCATCGCGGTCGTCTCGGCGGGCGGCGCGTACGTGCCGCTCGACCCGGCGTACCCGGACGAGCGGCTGGCGTACCTGCTGGCCGACTCCGCGCCCAAGGTGGTGCTGGCGGACCGGGAGCAGCGAGGCCGCATGGAGCGGCTGACCGGCGGACGGGCGCGGGTGCTCGTGCAGGACGACGACCTGCCGCTGGACGGCACCAGGCCGGCCGTCGGACCGCACGACCCCGCGTACGTGATCTACACCTCTGGCTCCACCGGCCGCCCCAAGGGCGTGGTGGTGCCGCACGCCGCGGTCCTGTCGCTGCTCGCCGGGACGTGGCCGGACCTGCGGTTCGGGCCGGACGACGTGTGGGTGCAGTTCCACTCCGCGTCCTTCGACTTCGCGGTGTGGGAGCTGTGGGGCGCGCTGGCGCACGGCGGCGAGCTGCTCGTCCCCGAGTACGCGCTGACCCGCTCCCCCACCGACTTCCACCGCGTGGTGCGCGAGCGCGGGGTGACCGTGCTGAACCAGACGCCGTCGGCGTTCTACCAGTTCGCCGAGGCCGACCGGCACGCGGCGGAGCCGGTGGAGTCGCTGCGGGTGGTCGTCTTCGGCGGTGAGGCGCTGGACCTCGGCCGGTTGCGCGGCTGGGTCGAACGGTACGGCACGCGCTCGCCCGAGCTGGTCAACATGTACGGCATCACCGAGACCACCGTGCACGTCACCCACCGGGTGCTGACCGACGAGGACTTCGCGGGGGGCTCCGTCTCCCCCATCGGGCGGGCGATCCCGGGGCTGGTCACGTACCTGCTGGACGACCGGTTGCGGCCGGTGCCGCCCGGCCGGGTCGGCGCCATCTACGTGGCCGGTGCGCAGGTGTCGCTCGGCTACCTGGGACGGCCGGGGCTGACGGCGTCCCGGTTCGTGGCGGATCCGTTCGCCGGTGACGGGTCGCGGATGTACCACACGGGCGATCTGGCGCGGCGGACGCTGGACGGCGAGCTGGAGTTCGTCGGGCGGGCCGACGATCAGGTGCAGCTCAAGGGGTTCAGGATCGAGCTCGGGGAGGTGGAGTCGGCGATGCGGGACCTGGACGGGGTGGTGGACGTGGCCGTCACCGTGGCCCCGTCGGGCGACCACCTGGTGGCGCACGTGGTCGGCCGGGTGCCGGACGGCTGGGCCGAACTGCTGGGGACGCGGCTGCCGGCGTACATGGTGCCGGGCCGGGTGGCCCCCATCGACGTGCTGCCGCTGACCGTCAACGGCAAGCTCGACCGCGCCCTGCTGACCACCCGCACCCCACGACCCTCGGCCACCACCGCGAGAGGTGGTGAGCACGCGCTGGTACAGGTGTTCGCCGAGACGCTGCCCGGTGTCGAGGTGGACGCGGACACCGACTTCTTCCGTGCCGGGGGCGACAGCATCGTGGCCATCGCGCTGGTCAACCGGGCCAGGGCGCTCGGGCTGCCGATCACGCCGCGTGAGGTGTTCCTCTACAAGACGCCGCGCGCGCTCGCCGAGCACGTGGGGACGTCCGCGGAATCCGCGCCGATCGCCCGCGCGGACGGCCCGCTGGCGCCGACCCCGATCATGTTGCGGCAGCGTGGGCTGGGCGACTCGCTCGCCAGGTTCACCCAGGCCAGGACGCTGGTGGCGCCCGAGGGCACCGGGTTCGCGGACGCCGAGCGGGCCGCGAACGCGGTCGTCGCCGCCCACCCGGCCCTGCGGCTCCGCCTGAGCACCGAGCACGGCGTGTGGACGCTGCGGACCGAGCCGCCCGGGCCGGTCACGGTCGTCCTGGCCGGCGAGGCCGACGCGGCGGCGAACGAGGCGGCCGACCGGCTCGATCCCGAGGCCGGGGAGATGGTCGCGTTCGCGTGGCTGGAGGCGAGCAGGACGCTGGTCGTCACCGCGCATCACCTCGCCGTGGACGCGGTCTCCTGGCTGGTGCTGCTCGATGACCTGGCCGCCGCGATGCGGGGTGCCGCGCTCGCGCCGGAGAGCACGTCCTTCGCGGACTATGCCGATGCCCTGGCCGCGACGGCGACCCATCACACCGGCACGCTCGACCGCTGGCTCACGACCCTGGAGGCTCCCCCGCTGCTGTCCGGCCCGCCGGGCGGGCGGCGCACGGTGACGGTGGAGGTCGAGCCGGACGTCAGTGCGGTGGTGACGCGGGATGCGCCTGCTGCGCTCGGCGTCGGCGTGACCGAGGTGCTGTGCGGGGCTTTGCGGGTCGCCCTGACCCGGGTTCAGGACGTGCCGGGTGACCTGGCCATCGACCTGGAGCGGCATGGACGGGTCCCCGTGCTGCCGCACCACGACTACACGCGGACGGTCGGCTGGTTCACCTCCATCGCGCCCGTCCGGCTCAGCCCGCACACCGACCCGGTGCAGGCGGCGCGTGAGCTGAGCGAGCGGCAGCCGGACGAGCGGGCGCACCTCGCGTACGGGCAGCTCCGCCACCTCAACCCGCAGACCGCGCCGCTGCTGACCACGAGCCCGCAGGTGCTGTTCAACTACCTCGGCCAGGGCAGCGAGTCGCAGGCGGTGCCGATCACGGGAGCGGACGCCGGCGGCCCGTACGCGGTCGAGGTGGACGTCTGGCTGGACGCGGCGACCGGGAGGTTGCGGGCCACGTTCGCGCTGGCCGGCGACATCCCCGACGAGTTGCCTGAGCGCTGGCGGGAGGCCGTGGCCGAGGTCGCGCGCAAGGCCGGGACGGCGGAGCGGACGGCGCCGGTGACGCCGCTGCAGAAGGGCCTGTTCTACCAGGCGCAGCTGGCGGGCCCGGCCGGTGACTACGTGGCGCAGAGCTGCTTCACCTTCGACCGCCGCCTCGACCCGGCGGCGCTGGCCGACGCGATGGCGTACGTGATCGCCCGGCACCCCGGCGTGGGCGCGGGGTTCACGACCGACACGGACGGCGACCCCGTCCAGGTGCTCGCGGCGGGCCGCCGGGTCGCCGTCCGCACGCTGGACGTGGCGTCGGACGCCGAGGTCGAGGCCCTGCGCACGCGGGATCGGGCGACCGGCTTCGAGCTGGAGGCGCCGCCGCTGATCAGGATGACCGTGCTCCGCCCGCCGGGCGGCGGGGACGTGCTGCTGCTGAGCTACCACCTGCTGCTGTGGGACGGCTGGTCGCGCGAGATCGTGCTGCGCGACCTGTTCACCGCCTACGAAGCCGCGCTCGCCGGGGAACCGCTCGGCCCGGAGCCGGCGACGCCGAGTTTCGAGGAGCACGCCCGCGCGCTCGACGCCAGGGATCCCGCCCCGGCCCGGCGCTTCTGGGCCGAGCGGCTCGCCGGGCTGTCGGGCCCGACGCTGCTGGCGGGTCCTGTGCCCGCGCTGCGGGAGGAGTTGCCGCGCGCGCTCGTCCGTACGCTGCCGGCCGAGCAGTCGGAGCGGCTGCGCGAGGCGGCGAAGCAGCACGGCGTCACCCTGAACACGGTGCTGACCGGCGCCTTCGGGCTGCTGCTCGGCGCGCACACCGGCCGCTCCGACGCGGTCTTCGGCGTCACCGTCTCCGGCCGCGACGGCGAAGGGCCGGGCGGCCGGGCGCTGGACGACATGGTGGGCGTGCTGCTCAACACCGTCCCGATGTGGACGCGGCCCCGCCCGGCCGGCACCGTACGCGACTACCTGGCCGGCGTGCAGGCGGCCAGGGTCGCCGCGATGGAGCACGAGCACCTGGGGCTGGGCGACATCCAGCGCGACACCGGCCACGAGACCCTGTTCGACACCCTCTTCGTGCTGCAGAACTTCCTCGGCCTGGACGCGCTCGGCGAGATCAACACCAGGCACGGCATCGTCGAGGTGCTGGCCGACGACTCGACGCACTACCCGTTCACCTGGGTCGTCACGCCGGGCGAGCGGCTGACGGTGAAGCTGGAGTACCGCGACGGCGACACCGTCCGCGCCGAGCGCCTCCTGGATGACTACCTGCGCCTGCTGGACGACCTGACCCGGGCGAGCGGCCCGGTCGGCGCGCTGCCGGGGCTGGGCGCGATGCCGGTGCCAGGTCCCCGTACGGACGTCGGCACCGACACGGTGGTGGACAGGTTCGACCGGGCGGCCGAACGCTCACCGCACAGGACGGCGCTCGTCGCGGGCGGCGCGAGCATGACGTTCGAGCAGCTCAGGGAGCGCAGCAGGGCGGTGGCAGGGGTGCTCGCCCAGCGGGGCATCGGCCCTGAGCGGACGGTCGGGCTGGCGATCCCGCGCTCGCTCGACTCGATCGTGGCGCTGTTCGCGGTGCTGCGGATCGGGGCCGCGTACGTGCCGCTGGAGCTGGACCACCCGGACGAGCGGATCGCCGCGATCGTCGAGGACGCCCGCCCCGACGTCATCCTCACCGTGAGCTCCGTCGCGCCCAGGCTGAGCGGCGAGCTGATCGCGCTGGACCGGCCGCTGCCGGAGGCGGAGCCGTACGTGACGTTCGCCCCGGACGACCCCGACCGGCTGCGGCATCCCGCGTACGTCATCCACACCTCGGGCTCGACGGGCCGGCCGAAGGGCGTGGTGACCGAGTACGCCGGGCTGACGAACATGCTCGTCAACCACCAGCGCCGCATCTTCGGGCCGGTGCTGGCCGAGCACGGGCACCGGGTGTTCAGGATCGCGCACACGGTGTCGTTCGCGTTCGACATGTCGTGGGAGGAGCTGCTGTGGCTGGCCGACGGCCACGAGGTGCACATCTGTGACGAGGAGCTGCGCAGGGACGCGCCGCGGCTGGTCGCGTACTGCCTGGAGCACGGCATCGACGTCGTCAACGTCACCCCCACCTACGCCCAGCAACTGCTGGCCGAAGGGCTGCTGGACGACCCGGCGCGGCGGCCGCCGCTGGTGCTGCTGGGCGGCGAGGCGGTGACGCCCGGCCTGTGGCGGCGGCTCGCGGAGACGGAGGGCACGTGCGGCTACAACCTGTACGGGCCCACCGAGTACACGATCAACACGCTCGGCGTCGGCACGTTCGAGTGCGCCGACCCGGTGGTGGGCGTGCCGATCGACAACACCGACGTGTACGTGCTCGATCCCTGGCTGCGCCCGGTCCCCGACGGGGTGCCCGGCGAGCTGTACGTCTCCGGCGTCGGCATCGCCCGCGGCTACCTCGGGCAGAGCGGGCAGACCGCGCACCGGTTCGTCGCCTGCCCGTTCGGCGAGCCGGGCGAGCGCATGTACCGCACGGGCGACCTGGTGCTGCGGCGGCCGGACGGCAACCTCGCCTACCTGGGACGTACCGACCAGCAGGTCAAGATCCGCGGTCACCGGGTGGAGCCGGGCGAGGTGGAGGCGGCGTTCGCGGCGCATCCCGCCGTACGGTTCGCCGCCGCGGTGGCGCAGCCCGACCCGGGGGTGGACGGGGCGTACCGGCTGGCCGCCTACCTCGTGCTCGACGGCGCCGACCTCGCGGCCGTCGCGGCCGAGGTGTGCGCCGCGCTGCCCGGCCATCTGCGGCCCACGCACTACGCTCAGGTCACCGCGATCCCGCTGACCGTGAACGGCAAGGCCGACACCAAGGCGCTGCCCGAGGCCAAGCCGCTGGGCGCGCTGACGTCGGCGGGCGAGCGCGGGCCGGCGACCGAGACGGAGGCGGTGGTGTGCGAGCTGTTCGCCGAGACGCTCGACCTGGACGACGACGAGGTGAGCGCGGTGAGCGACTTCCTCGCCATGGGCGGGCACTCGATGCTGGCGCTGCGGCTGGCCGGGCTGCTGCGCCGCGAGTTCGGCCCGATCGTCACCGTACGCGACCTGTTCACCCTGCGAACCCCGGAAGCGCTGGCCCGCCACATCGATGAGCAGTCCTGACGTGAACGACCAGCGCCCGGTCCGTACCGGCTCCGACGTGCTGCGCGCCGCCCTGCGCCGCAACGCCGGCGCGATGGCCGCGGGCACCCTGCTCATGGGGATGTACCAGGCGGCCGAGACCGCCTTCCCCATCGCGCTCGGCCTGATCGTCGAGCACACGCTGCAGGAGCGCGGCCTCGGCTCGCTGGCGCTGTCGATCGCCGCGCTGGCGGTGATCATCACGACGGTGTCGCTGTCGTGGCGGTTCGGCATGCGCATCCTGCAGAAGGCCAACACGACCGAGGCGCACCGCTGGCGGGTCAGGGTCGCCTCCTGCGCGCTCCAGCCGGTCGCCAGGGACACCGACCTCAAGTCCGGCGAGGTGCTGACCATCGCCACCGAGGACGCCGACCAGACCGCCGACATCATCGAGGTGGTGCCGCTGCTGATCAGCTCGCTGGTCGCGGTGGTGGTCGCCTCGGTCGCGCTCGGACTGGCCAGCCTGCCGCTCGGCCTGCTGGTGGTCGTCGGCACGGTCGCGATCCTGTCGGCGCTCAGCATGCTGTCCCGCCGCATCGGCTCGGGCACCCGCGAGCAGCAGGCCAGGGTGGCGCGGGCGGGCGCGAAGGTCGCCGACCTGATCAGCGGCCTGCGCCCGCTGCACGGGTTCGGCGGCGGGCACGCGGCGTTCCTGTCGTACAGGAAGGTCAGCGCGCGGGCGCGCGACCAGGCGGTCACGGTCGCGAAGGCCAATGGCGCGTACGCCGGCACCGCGCTCGCGCTCAACACGCTGCTCGCCGCCGCCGTGACGCTGACCGCGGGCTGGCTGGCCCTGGCCGGTGACATCAGCATCGGGGAGCTGGTGATGGCGGTGGGGCTGGCGCAGTTCATCATGGAGCCGCTCAAGCTGTTCTCCGAGATGCCGAAGTACGTGATGGTCGCGCGGGCCTCGGCCGACCGGATGGCGCTGGTGCTGGCCGCGCCGCCGGTGATGACGCCGGGCTCGGACCTGCCACCCGGCTCCGGCGAGCTGGAGGTGGACGGCGTCCGTCACGGGGCGCTCGACGGGCTGAAGTTCCACGTGCCGGCGGGCGCGTTCGTCGCGATCGCCGCCTACGACCAGCGCGCGGCGGCCGACCTCGTCGCGATCCTGGCGGCGCGGGTGCCGCCCGACTCCTACGAGGGCGTCGTGCGGATCGGCGGCCGGGACACCCGGGAGCTGTCGATCGACGGGATCCGCGAGCACCTGCTGGTGAACCCGTACGACGCGGAGATCTTCGCGGGCACCCTGCGCAGCAACATCGACCCGGCGGGCGCCGGCCGCGACCTGGCGGCGGCGGTCGAGGCGTCGATGCTGACCGACGTCGTCGCCCTGCACCCCGAGGGGCTCGACCATCCCGTACGCGACCGCGGCGCGAACCTGTCGGGCGGCCAGCGCCAGCGCCTGTCACTGGCCCGCGCGCTCGCCGCCGACCCCGCCGTCCTCGTGCTGCACGACCCGACCACGGCCGTGGACGCGGTCACCGAGCAGCTCATCGCCCGCAACCTGGCCACGCTGCGCCGTGGCCGCACCACGATCGTGATCACCGGCAGCCCGGCCCTGCTGGACGCCGCCGACCGCGTCCTCGTGCTGGACGGCGGCAGCGTCGCCGCCGAGGGCGCCCACCGTGACCTGCTGACCCGCGACGAGACCTACCGCCTGGCCGTCGCCAGGTGACCGGCATAGAGAGGATCGACGATGACCAACCCCTTCGACGACGCGGACGGCCGTTTCCTGGTCCTGGTCAACCCGGAGAACCAGCACTCGCTGTGGCCGTCGTTCGCCGCGGTGCCCGCCGGGTGGACGGTCGTGCTGGCCGAGACGACCCGCGCGGCCTGCCTGGAGTACATCGAGACCCACTGGACCGACCTACGGCCCCGATCGCTCGCCGAGACCGTGGACGGCTGACCCGTTTGCGGGCCGCCCGGCGGGGCAGGCACGGCGCATGCCTGTTGTCGATCAGACCTCGATGCTGTTGCTCAAGGGCTACGCCTGGCTCCCCGGCCTCCGCAGGCGGGCGGCGGGCGACGTGGTGCACACGCGGCTGCTCGGCCGCCGGGCCACCGGGCTGTGCGGGCCCGACGCCGCCCGCTTCTTCTACGACGAGCGCAACGTGGAGCGGCGCACGGCACTTCCCGGGCCGATCAAGAGCACGCTGTTCGGCCACGGCTCGGTGCACAGCCTCGACGGGGCCGCCCACCGGGTGCGTAAGGCGATGTTCACGTCGCTGTTCAGCGCGCCCGCCGTGGCCGCGCTCGTCGCGCACGTCACCACGGAATGGGACCTCGCCGTCGCCTCGTGGGAGGGGCGGCGGGTGGTGCTGTTCGACGAGACGGCCGAGGTGATCACCAGGGCGGTGTGCGACTGGGCCGGCGTGGCCGTGGACGACGACGACCTGCCCGAGCTGGCCGCCGACCTGGTGGCGATGGTGGACGGGCTGGGCTCGGCCGGGGCCCGGCACTGGCGGGCGCGGCAGGCCAGGCGGCGCCGCGAGGCGTGGCTGGAGCGGTTCGTCCGCGAGCTGCGTGACGGCAGCGAGGACGCGCCGCCCGACTCCGCGGCCGAGGTGGTGGCCGTGCACCGCGACGCCGGTGGCCGGCCGCTCCACCCGCGCGTGGCGGCGGTGGAGTTGCTCAACGTGCTGCGGCCGACCGTGGCGGTGTCGTGGTTCGTCACGTACGCGGCCCACGCGCTGCACCGGTGGCCCGAGCACCGGGCGCGGCTGGCGAGCGGCGACGCGGAGTTCGCCGAGGCGTTCGCGCATGAGCTGCGGCGCTTCTACCCGTTCGCGCCGCTGCTGGGCGGGCGGGCGGCGCGCGACCTCGACTGGCGGGGCGAGCACATCCCTGCGGGATCGCTGGTGCTGCTCGACGTGTACGGGCAGCACCACGACCCCCGGTTCTGGCGGGATCCGTACACGTTCGACCCCAGGCGGTTCCTCGGCACCGAGCCCGGCCCGTACGATCTGATCCCCCAGGGCGGCGGCGACCCGGCGAGCGGGCACCGCTGCCCCGGTGAGGCGCTCACCGTGGCGCTGCTGCGCACGCTCGCTCCGCGTCTGGCCCGGCTGGACTACGAGGTGCCGCGCCAGGATCTGAGCATCTCGCTGAGGCGCATGCCGGCCCGGCTGGCCAGCGGGTTCGTGCTCGTCCCCGCGCTCACCCCCATGCACAGGACCGCGCCGCCCGTACGGCAGGCCGAGGGCGACCCCGCCTGACCGCTTGCGGCCCGTCCCTGGCTGGCCGGAGCATGGGTGCCCATGATCAGACAACCGCAGATCCTCGCCTGCTCCGGTGTCCTGTTCCCGCCCGCCGGCTACCGCTATCCCGGCGCTCAGATCTGGCAGGCGATGCGGCTCGCGGACGTCCGCAGGCCGCGCGTCTGCCTCGTCGCCACCGCGACCGGCGACTCGCGCGAGCACATCCAGGGCTGGTACGAGCGGGCCGCCGCGTTCGGCGACGCCGAGCTGTCGCACCTCACGCTGTTCACCCAGCCGAACGTGCCCGACGTGCGCGCCCACCTGCTCGCCCAGGACGTGATCTTCGTGGCCGGCGGCAGCGTGGTCAACCTGCTGGCGGTCTGGCGCGCGCACCGGCTGGAGCCGATCCTGCGGGAGTGCTGGGAGTCGGGGGTGGTGCTGGCCGGGCAGAGCGCGGGCAGCCTGTGCTGGCATCTGGGCGGGGTGACCGACTCCTTCGGTGACCGGCTCGACGTGGTGGCCGACGGGCTGGGGTTCCTGCCGCTCTCCAACGGCGTGCACGACGACCTCGGCGACCAGCCCAGGCGGACGAGCTTCCGCCGGGCCGTGGGCGCGGGCGAGCTGCCCGCCGGGTACGCCACCGAGGACGGCGTCGCCCTGCACTACGTGGGCACCCGCTTCCACGAGGCGCTGGCCGTGCTGCCCGATCGCAACGCCTGGTTCGTCGAGCCGGATCAGGACGGGAAACACCGGGAGACGATGGTGCCCGCCCGGCTCTGGGTGCCCTGAGGACTTTCTCGTCAGACGCTTCCGTGGCGGCGTACGTTCATTTTATGCTTTTCCTATCCAAATACTAGGAATATGGAGACGCATCGATGAGCCTCGAGTTCCTCTGGTACATCCCCAACCAGAACGACCCAGGACACCGCGGCGACGACGTCATGTCCGGCCACAACAGCCTGGAGACCCTCACCGGCCACGCCCGGGCCCTGGAGCAGCACGGCTGGGCGGGCGCGCTCATCGGCACCGGCTGGGGGCGGCCCGACACCTTCACCGTCGCCACCGCGCTCGCCGCCCGCACGACCACGTTCCAGCCGCTCATCGCCGTACGGCCCGGCTACTGGCACCCCGCCAGGTTCGCCTCCGCCGCCGCCACCCTGGACCACCTGACCGGCGGGCGCGTGCTCATCAACATCGTCTCGGGCAAGGACGATCTGGCCGCGTACGGCGACAGCGAGGGCGACCAGGCGCACCGCTACGCGCGTACCAAGGAGTTCCTGCGGATCGTGCGGCGGCTCTGGACCGAGGAGGACGTCACCTTCCACGGCGAGCACTTCCAGGTCACCGGCTCGACCGTGGTGCCGCGCCCGGTCGTCAGGGACGGGCGCCGCCACCCGAGGCTCTACTTCGGCGGCGCGTCCGAGGCCGCCGAGCGGGTGGCGGCCACGGACGCCGACGTCCAGCTCTTCTGGGGCGAGCCGCTCGACGGGGTCGCCGAGCGCATCGATCGGCTCAAGACCCTCAGCGCCCGGCTCGGCCGCGAGCTGCCGCCGCTGGAGTTCGGGCTGCGGATCACCACGTTCGTCCGCGACACCACCGAGCAGGCGTGGGCCGACGCCGAGGCCAAGGTCGCCAGGATGTCCCAGGACGGCACCTTCCGCGACCCCGGCCGGAATCCCGCCGTCGGCCAGCGGCGCCTGCTCGACCTCGCCGCGCGGGGCGACGTGCTCGACGACAACCTCTACACCGCGCCGGGCAGGTACGGCGGCGGCGGAGCCGGCACCACGTGGCTGGTCGGCTCGCCCCAGGACGTCGCCAAGTCGCTGCGCCGCTACCAGGAGCTCGGCATCACCCACTTCGTGCTGTCCGACACCCCCTACCTGCCGGAGATCGAACGCCAGGGCACCCGGCTCCTCCCCCTGCTCCGCGACTGACGCTCCCGCGCTCGGCTACGGTCGGGGGATCATGACCGATCTCCTTGGCATCAACCATCTGACGCTGTCCACGACCGACCTCGACCGGCTCGTGGCGTACTACACCGATCTGCTCGGAGCGACGCTCGCCTTCGAGCGGGCCGCCACCGCCGCCGATCCGCGGGTCGCGGTCCTCGACGTGGGCGGGGCCGACCATCTCATGATCGTCGAAACCGCCGCCACGCCCGCCCCCTCCCTCGACCCGCTGAACCGGGCGGGCTGGGGGCTGCGCGTGGCCACCTACGAGCGGCTGGCCGGCCTCCGCGAACGGATCCTGGCGGCCGGGCAGCCCGTCGGGGAGATCGAGACCCTGCCGACGCAGTGGACGATGACGGCCCGCGACCCCGACGGCCGCCCCGTCGACATCCGGGCCCATCGCCCTCGCTGACATGTCACAGGCAGGCGAGGCGGACCGGACCCGCCACCACGGCCTGGTCGCCGGTCGTGTTGCCCATGCCGGTGTCGGTGATCTGCACCATCGCCAGCCCCGTGCCGATCACGACGGGGGTCGGCGCGGCGACCCACTTGCCGCGCCGCATGCGCTGGTCGAGGGTGAACTCCGCGACCGTACGGGCATCCTGGTCGAAACCGTCCTTCACCCTGTACCAGACGCGCTGCCCCGCGAACCCGGTCTGCGGGATGTAGACCCCCACGGAGCACTGGTGCTGCCCGTCGAGCCCGGTGGTGAAGCGCCACTGGAAGACGTTGCGCGGGTGCCTCTGCGCCGCCGGATCGTACGTCAGCTCCGAGAACAGGAACCCGTCCCTGCACCCCGCCCCGGTGTAGCCCGGGGCGCGGGCGTCCTTCCACCCGTCCCTACCCGGCAGACCGTCGATCCGGACGCTCCTCCTGGCGTCACGCGGACAGGAAGGCCCGGCGACCGCCAGAAAGGCCGGCTCGACCGTCCGAGCCTTGGCACCCGCCGGCGACGGACCCTCCGACGCCCGCCCCTCCGACAACCGACCCTCGGACGCCCGGCCCTCCGACAACCGGCTCTCGTATGCCCGCCCCTCGGGTGCCTGGCTCTCGGATGCCCGGCTCTCGGTTGCCCGGCTCTCGGATGCCCGGCTCTCGGATGCCCGGCTCTCGGATGCCCGGCTCTCGGATGCCCGGCCCTCGGCGGCCGGCGCCACGTCCCGGCCCCCTGCCGCCGACACGGCCGTGGACGCCTGGTTCTGATACACCAGCAACGCCCCCGGCACGGCCAACTGCGCCACGACAGCCGCTACCACCCACGGCCGGATCCTGCGCCTCCTGGCAGGAGACGGCTCAGCGGCCGAGCGCGCTCCGGCGTCCCCCGGCGGCACAGGCACGCCTCCAGCGACAGACGGCGCGGAGACCGGGTTTCCCACGGCGGGCAGCGGCCCGACCTGGCCGGGAGCCGACCGGACCGCAGCGTAAGGCGGCTCCGAAGCCGGACGGCTCGTGGCGGACGGCTGCGACGGTGCCTGGTACCCGCTGGCGGACGACTGCGGCACCTCGAACCCGGCAGCGGACGACCGCGGCACCGCCCCGTACCCGGTGGCGGACGGCTGCGACAGTGCCTGGTAACCGATGGCGGGCGGGTGCGGCGGCGCCTCGTACCCAGTGACGGGCGGGTGCGGCGGAGGCCGGCGGCTTGTCGTGGGTGGTGGTTCTGAGGTGGGGCGGGGGTAGTGGACGGTGTCGTAGGCGCGGTCGGTGTCGCCCACCTGGAGGAGGGCGTTGAGGACGTGCCACTTTCTCGTCCACTCGGCGCGGTCGCCGCCGCATGCCGCCACGTACGCGAGCGTCGTCTTCAAGGTGGGCAGTGCGTCGCCTGATGCGGCGGCGGACAGCTCGGCCACGGGGTGGCCGGTCCTGCGGCGCATGGCGCGCAGGCTCGGGCCGCCCGCCGACGCCCGCAGCTCGCGCAGGCCCCGCGCGAACTCCTGCAGCGGGTCGGGCGCCACCGGACGGGCGTGCCGTCCCCGCAGGCCGCCGCCGCGCGGCGTCCTCCTGATCGTGTCGTTCCTCGTCATCGTGCCCCCAACGATCGTGTCGGTCCCTGTGGTCACGGGCAGGAGAGCCGGACCGGGCCGGCCGCCATGGCCTGGTTGCCGGTGGTGTTGCCGTGGCCGTCATCGCTGATCTCGACCATCACCAGGCCGCCGGTGATGACCAGGGGCGCCGGCGCGGCCACCCACTGGCCCTGCCGTACGCGCTGGTCGAGCGTGAACTCCCCCACCGTGCGCGCCTCCTCGTCGAAGCCGTCGCGCACCGTGTACCAGACCCGCTGTCCGGCCAGCCCCGACTTCGGGACGTAGACCGACAGCGTGCAGTGGCGCGGCCCTGGCAGGCCGGTGGTGAAGCGCCATTGGAAGACGTTCCGCCGCGCCGGCTCGGCCAGCTCGCCGCCGCGCCGCTCGTCGCCGCGCAGCTCCGAGAACAGGAAGCCGTCCCCGCAGCCGGCGCCCCGCCAGCCGGAGGACGCGGCGTCCTTCCAGCCGTCGCGGCCGGGCAACGCCTCGATGCGGACGCTCCTGGTGGCGTCGCGCGGACAGCTCGGCCCGGCGACGGCAGTGAAGGGAGGCGCACTCTGCCGCCCCGGCTCCACCATCTGCCCCGCACCCCCACCCGCCTGGCCGACCGCACCCGCCTGGCCGACCCCGTCCGCCTGGCCGGCCCCGGCTGCCGGTCCGATCCTGCCCGATTGCCCGATCCCGCCCGTCTGCTGAGCCGACTGGCCGACCTCGCCCGTCTGCCGGCCCTCCCGCGCCGCCTCACCGGTCGCCGACAGGAAACGGAACAGCACGTCCTGACGGAACGCACCGGCCGTGGCGAGCACGGTCACGCCGAGCGCCACGAGCAGCGCCGACAGCTTGACGAACCGCTGGTACGGCCGCTGATGAGGCCGCCGCTGGGACTCCCGCCACGGCTCGGCCCCACCGGCAGCGGAAGCACCACCCTCCTGAGGCCGACCGGCACCGGCGGGAGATGCCTCGGGCTGTCCGGAGCCGGCGGGGTAAGCGTCGAGCCGCCCAGACCCAGCAGGAGAAGCGTCGCCCTCGGGACGGTCGGTGCCGGTTGCGGGAGGCTCGGTTTCCTGGGGTCTGGTGTTGTCCTGGTCGGCGCGTAGGGCGTGCCACTTCTCGCTCCAGGCGTCCTGGTCGCCGCCGCACGCCCCCACGTACGCCTGCGTCAGCGCCAGGCTCGGCAGGCGGTCGCCTGCGGCGGCGGCGGAGAGCGCCGACGACGAGTAGCCCGCCCTGCGCTCCATGGCGCGGTAGCTCGGGTTTCCCGCCGCCGCCCGCAGGTCGCGCAGCCCTTGGGCGAACTCCTGGAGCGGGCCGGGCGGGACCGGCCGTTCCCGCCTGCCCCGCGACGCGGTGGTGGTGCCTTGGTGCATCATCGTGCCCCCTGACCTATGTGAATCGCGGCCCCCGGCGATCTGACTTCGGCCCCTATTCGCGGTCACGCGGCCCGTGGACGTCCCCTTGGGCGTCGGAAAATGACGATGACCACATGACGGCGGGTGGCCCTCACGTTCAGAGGACCACCCGCCGCGCGAGAATCACCCGGCTATCGACGCCTGATCTTGCCGAGCACGTCCACGACGGGCTCGTTGCAGGTGTTGACGTAGCGGACGATCACCTTGTACGTGACGCCCCTCTTCAGGAAGCCGGTCGAGTAGCGGACGCGGTCCTCGAGGACGGTGTTGCCGGCGACCCGCGGCTGCGGGCGCAGCACCTCGGCGCCTCTGTTCGACAGGAACACGTAGTTGACCGTGCTGAACTTCTTCAGCTTGTTGCCGGACGGAGCCAGGAACGTGCTGGGCCCGACGACGAGCGTCCTGCCCAGGTTGACGCCGCCGACGAACGCCCGCGGCGTGAACCGGCCGCTGCGGACGGTCGTGCCGAAGAGACGGACGTTGCCGGGCACCCGGCACGACTGCCGCTGCAGCTCCGGCTTGAAGTAGCGGTCGGGCTGCCCGAACGAGCCGTAACCCTTACGGTCCCGTCCCGGCTGCCGCTTGACCAGCCAGTCCACGAAGTTGATGCCGGCCTCGCGCAGGACCCGCTCGACCTGCTCGGGGATGCGCTTGCCCGCGGCGGTCGTGCTGGGCAGCTGCTGGGTCAGGCCCGCGTCGGTGGACTGCTCGCCCTGCCCGCTCTGCCCGGTCGAGGTGCTGGGCGCGGACTGGCCGCTGTTGCCGCTGTTGCCGCTGTTGTTCTTGTTCTTGTCGCGGTTGAGCAGCTCGTCGAGCGCCCGGTCGCCGAGCTGCCGGCCGAGGTCCTTGCCCAGGTCCTTCAGGAAGTCGCCGAGCGAGCCTGAGGAGCTGCTCGCGGGCGGCGCCGGCTGCGGCGCGGTGAGCCCGAAGTCGAACGAGCTGCCCGAGCCGCCGGGGCTGCCGAACCCGAACGGGTCCGCCGTCTGGGCGTGCGCCGTGCCGCCGGTCAGGCCGCTGCCGACCAGCACGCCGCCGACCGCCAGGCCGGCCGCCGCGATACGAAGCTTCGAAGGTGCTTTCACGGTGGTTTCCCCTCTCATGGTGACGCCGGTACGCGGCGGGAGCGGGCTTTCGGGGAGCCGCCCCGGGCCGCCGGGTGGCGTCCGGATGTTCCCTGTCACTCCTGCTTAAGGGGCCGGGTAATGACCATCCAGGGGCGGACGATGTCCATTGCCCGCATCCATTGGCCATCGCCGGGGTTGTCCTTGTCCCACCTGCTCAGCCGGCCCGCTTGGGCCGAGCACCGCCCGGCTCAGCCTGTCTGCGGAGGGCCGGAACGCCGCCCGGCTCAGCCCGCCTGCGGAGGGCCGGAACGCCGCCCGGCTCAGCCCGCCTGCATTGGCCCGGAACGCCGCGCATGAGAAAGGGCCGTGCCCGGGCTCCGGTGAGGAGGCCCGGTCACGACCCCGGTCATGAGTGCGGTCATGGTTGTGGAGGGCTCAGCACTTGTTGCGGAGCATGGCCGCGTCCTCCGAAAAGCGGATCTTGTTGCCGGCCTGGCCGCGCTTGGCGGCGATGGCGCCGAACGTCTCCAGCCGCTTGGCGGCGGCCTCGTAGTCGGCCTCGGTCAGCGGCCGCTTCTCCGCCAGGGCCGCCTGGGTGGCCGCGTTCACCTCGTCGGCGATGTCGTTGATGTTGCCGGGCCGCATGTACGCCACGTCGATCAGCGCGGCCTGCACGGCCCGGGGCAGCTTGTCGAAGCTCTCGATGCCGCGCCGGGTGACCATGTCCTTGGCCTCCTCGTACGTGACCTCGAACAGCATCGTCACCTGCTCGTCCGTCAGCTCGGTCACCCCGGCCTTGAGGTCGTCGAACGCCTTGCCCGACTTGATGTCGGCCTGCTTCGACTGCGGGCTGGTCTCGCTGAGGATGCGGTTGATGATCGTACGGGCGTCCCCGCGGCTCATGTTGAAGCCGATGCCGATGGTGACGATGTCGCGGCTCTTGCCGCTCCTGGTCCGCTCACCGGCGTCGTACGCCTTCGTCCTGGCCCCGCCTTCCCGCTTGACCAGCATCTGCCGGACGCTGCCCTGGTACTTCACGGTGAAGGGGCAGCGGGCCGGGTCGTCGGCCGTCTGGGTGGTGGCGGTGTCCTCGACCTCCTCCGACTCGACCTCGGCGATGGTCCGCCCGGCCTTCTCCGAGGCGCCCGTCTCCTCCGCATCCTCGGTCTCGTCGGAGACCTCGGCGTCTTCGGACCCGGAGTCGGAGTCGGTGTCGGACTCGGTGCCGGTGCCGGTGCCGGTGCCGGTGCCGGTGCCGGTGCCGGTGCCGGAGTCGGAGTCGGAATCGGAGTCGGTGCCGGTCTCCGTCGTCTCCTCGGCGTCGTCGCCTTCGTCCGCGACGCTGACCTCGTCGTCAGAGTCAGCGGAGTCAGCGGAGTCGGCGGACGCGCCGGGGTCGGTGTCGTCGGCGGTGGCCAGGAGGGAGTCCTTGGTGACGGCCGCCTCCTCCACCATCGTCAGGTCGGGGTCGTCGTCGCCGAGCTGAGCCGTCGCGACCCCGACGGTGAGCCCGGTACCGCCGAGCGCGATGACCCCGGCCAGAGCGGCGTACGTCAGGCGTCGCCGTGAACGCATATTCATCGAGTGCCTCCGTGAGGGACTTGAGGTCCGTCGGACCTTCCTGAAGGCATGCCTATGGCCCCCCACATTGACCAGCCAGACCGTTATGTCCGCCCCCGTCCACTGGCCACCGTCCCGGAGCCGCCGACCGGATGTCCACCTCCGCGCCGACCAGCCAGGACATCACCGGCCACCTAGTTGCAATTTGATGGCAGTTGCGAAATAAGTGCAGAATAGGGGCCCATGAGGAGACTGCTCGTCCTGGTGGCCGCCCTGACCCTGACCGCCTGCTCTCAGACAACGCCGAAAGCGCAGGAGCAGCCCCCGGCACCGGGTTTCCCCGTCACGGTGGAGAACTGCGGCCGCAAGCTGACCTTCGACCGCCCGCCCTCCAAGGTGGTCACCGGTTACCACCCGAGCCTGGAGACACTGCTGGCGCTCGGCCTGGGCGACCGGATCGCGGGGCGCACGTACTTCGGCGAGAGCGCCTTCCTGCCAGGGCAGAAGGAGCAGTACGACAAGATCCGGCAGATCTCCGGCACGATCATGCTGCCGCAGAAGGAGGTCATGCTCTCCCAGGGCGCGGACTTCGTCCTCGACAACGCGATGGCGAGCTTCGACGCCGCCGGCGGCTACGCCACGGTGGAGGAGCTGGACGCGGCCGGCAGCCCCGTCTACATCCTGGGCGGCTGGTGCAGCCCTGAGGAGGTGCTGCGGTTCAGCATCGAGGACACCTTCACCGACCTGCGCAACCTGGGCAAGATCTTCGGCCTCCCCGACCGGGCCGAGAAGCTGGCCGGCGAGCTCCAGGCGCAACTGGCGGAGGTGAAGCAGCGGGTCGGGGGCCGTACGCCGGTCAAGGTGCTCGCCACGGACGGCGGCAAGGGCCCGGTCAACGCGTACGGCGGCGCGGGCGTCACGAACCAGATGATCACCCTGGCGGGCGGCGAGAACGTGCTGGCCGACGTCAAGGCCGACTACACCGAGGTCAGCGCTGAGCGGATCAGCGCGGCCCAGCCGGAGGCGCTGCTGGTCAGCGACTACGCCACGCTGCGCGGCGCGGACATGCCGACCTCGTCGGCCAAGGCCGAGGAGGCGTTCGCGATCGCCAGGAACAGCCCGGCCGCCAGGGACAAGCGCCATCTCGCGCTGCCGGTCGCCGCGCAGCACCCCGGCTACCGCAACCTCCTGGCCGTCGCCGACATCGCCAGGTTCCTGCACCCGGACGCGTTCGACCAGTGAACAGCAGCCGCTTCGCCGTTCTCGTGACCGTGCTCGCGGTCGCCGTCGTCGCCTCGACCTGGCTGGCGGTGAGCATCGGCGCGGTGCCGGTGGCGCTCGGGCAGGCGTGGGGCATCGTGGCCGACAAGCTCGCCTCCGGGCTGGTGCCGCGCACGTGGACGCCGGTGCAGGAGCAGATCGTGTGGGAGTTCCGGCTGCCGCGCGCGCTGCTGGCACTGCTCGTCGGGGCGGGGCTGGCGGTGGTCGGCGCGGTGCTCCAGGCGCTGGTACGCAACCCGCTGGCCGACCCGTTCCTGCTCGGCATCTCGTCGGGCGCGTCGTTCGGCGCGGTGCTCGTGGCCATCATGGGCGCCTCGGCGCTCGGCGGGCTGTCGATGTCGGCGGCCGCGTTCGCCGGCTCGCTGCTCGCGCTGGGCCTGGTCTACCTGCTGGCGCAGCGGGCCGGGCGGCTCACGCCGTCGCGGCTGGTGCTGGCCGGGGTGGCGCTGGCGTACCTGTTCCAGTCGGCCTACTCCTTCGTGCTGCAGCTCGCGCAGAGCGGGCGGGCGGCGCAGCAGGTGCTGTTCTGGCTGATGGGCAGCCTGGGCGGGGCCCGCTGGCACCTGCTGCCGGTGCCGGCCGTCGTGCTGGCGGCGGGGGTGACGTACCTGCTGATGCAGCACCGCCCGCTCAACGCGCTCGCCGCCGGCGAGGAGACGGCCGTCTCGCTCGGCGTCAACGTCGGCCGCTTCCGCCTGACGTTGTTCCTGCTGACCTCGCTGCTGGTCGGGGTGCTGGTCGCGACCAGCGGCGCGATCGCGTTCGTCGGCCTGATCGTGCCGCACGCCGCCCGGCTGCTGGTCGGCGCCGACCACCGCCGGGTGCTGCCCGTGACGGCGCTGCTCGGCGCGGTGTTCCTGCAGCTCGTGGACGTGGCGGCGCGGACCGTCAACGCGCCGCAGGAGCTGGCGCTCAGCATCGTGACGGCGCTGTTCGGGGTGCCGTTCTTCCTGTGGCTGCTGCGCCGCAGGTCCGCGGACCGGGAGGTGAGCGTCACGTGAGGCTGGCGCTGAACGGGGTGTCCGTCGCGGTCGAGGGCACGCCGATCGTGCACGAAGCCGCGCTGGAGGTGGGCGACGGCGAGTTCGTGGCGCTGGTCGGGCCGAACGGGTGCGGCAAGTCCACGCTGCTGCGCTCGATCTACCGGGCGCTGCGGCCCTCGGCGGGGCTGATCGCGGTGGACGGCGACGACGTGCACCGGCTGCCGGCCCGCGAGGCCGCGCGCAGGACCGCCGTCGTGGCGCAGGAGACGCCGGCCGACCTGGACTTCACGGTGGCGGAGATCGTCCGGATGGGGCGCACGCCGTACCGGGCCGACGCCTCTGTGGACGAGGAGCTGTGCGGGCGCGCGCTCGGCCGCGTCGGCCTGGCCGGGGCGTCCGGGCGGATCTTCGCGACGCTGTCAGGCGGCGAGAAGCAGCGCGTGCTGCTGGCCCGCGCCCTAGCGCAGGACACCCGGCTGCTCCTGCTGGACGAGCCCACCGCCCACCTCGACATCCGTCACCAGCTCGACCTCCTGCACCTGGTACGCGAGCTGGGCCTCGCCACCCTGGCGGTGCTGCACGACCTCAACCAGGCCGCCGCCTTCTGCGACCGCCTGTACGTGATGAACGCCGGCCGCATCGTCGCCGGCGGCCCGCCCGGCGAGGTGCTCACCCCCGGCCTGATCGCGCAGGTGTACGGCGTGCGCGCCGTCCGCCGCACCCAGCTCGTCTTCGAACGGTCACAGGCGGACGAGGTCGGCGACCTCCTCGGGCAGGCCAGGTGACGTCATGACGTGCCCCATGCCGGGCACGACGTGCAGGACCGCGCCGGGGATGGCCGCCGCCAGCGCCTCGGCGTGCGCGAGCGGGTAGAGCGGGTCCCGGTCGCCGTGCACGATCGAGGTCGGCGCGGTGATCGACGACAAGGGGGCCTTCAGGGTGGGGTCGTCCCGCCAGACGGCCCGGTTGTGGTTGGCCGCCGCGCCGGGATCGGTGGCCCGCGACAGCGCCAGCTCCAGCATCGCCCGGGCGGCCTGCTCGTCGAACGGCCTGACCGGCCCGTTGAACATCCGGAACAGCGCCACGTCCGACTCCACGCCCGGCGGCAGCCCGGCCGCCATGTGTGCGAGGAACTCCGGGGACGGCGGCGGCAGATCGTCCGGGTCGGCCGGCTCGCCCGCCCGCGCCCGCTCCCACACCGGCGCCGGGTCGTGCCCCATCGGCGAGCTGGACATGATGGTGAGCGACCTGACCCGGTCCGGCGCGTGCACGCCGAGCCACTGCGCGATCATGCCGCCCAGGGACGTGCCGGCCACGTGCGCCGCGTCGAGACCGTGGCCGTCCAGCACGGCCAGGCAGTCGCGTGCCATGTCGCCGATCGTGTACGGGTGCGTGTCGAAGTCGACGAGGCCGGACCTGCCGGTGTCGCGATGGTCGTACCTGATGACCTGCGCGCCCCGCTCGACCAGCCGGTGGACGAGCGCATCGGGGCAGCTGACGCCCTGCGCGGCGGACCCCATGACCATCACGACCGCGGGATCGTCAGGTTTCCCGATGCGCTCCGTCCATATCCGTACCGGTCCGGAGTCCACGTACCGCTCATGCGCTCGCGTCACGAGGGCACGCTAGCGACTCCGGGCCGCCGTCCTCCAACCCTTATCGGGCCGGGGCGCTCACTTGGCGAGGTTGTACTGGATGGTGTACTGCCGTGCGCCGCAGCAGCCGGGGTGGGGCGGGTTGGGCGTGCGGATCCACAGCTGGCCGAAGCTTCCCCTGCGTACCTTGAGGGTCCTCATCACCGAGTACGCCTTCTTGCCGCCGTCGCAGATCTTGCCGTACCGGCCTCGCTGAGCCTCCCAGTTCGAGCTCGTCACGAAGAGGTCGGGGAAGATGCAGGCGCCCTTCGGGAAGCCGGCCTCGCGGATCACGATGCTGCGCAGCTGCGCGGACGTGGACGACTTGTAGGCCCAGGTCGCGGTCACCTTGATCGGGTAGTTCCGGCCCCTGTGATCCTTGATGCTGACCGTGGTGACCACGGACTGGATCGCCTTGATGCGCTTGACGTAGCTGATCTTCTGGTCGGGGGCGGCGTGCGCGGCGGGTGACACCAGCAGACCGCCACCGAGGCCGGCGACGAGAGCCACTCCGATCGTCGAAACGCGGAGTCGCGTGAGAGGTCGCACCTGTTCTCCTTTGTCGTGCAAGGCGGTTCTGGACGGATGCCCGGTATTACCTGGCCGCGATGTTGTACTGGATCACGTACGTCCGCGCGCCGCAGCAGCCGGGGTGGGCCGGGTTGGGGGTGCGGATCCAGAGCTGCCCGAGGTTACGGGCCTGGCGCACCTTGAGGGTCCTCATGACCGTGTACGCCTTGTGCCCGCCGTCGCAGAGGATGCCGTGCTTGTTGCGCAGCGCCTTCCAGCTCGACGTCGTCAGGGCGAGGTCCGGGTAGATGCAGGTGCCCTTGGGGAAGCCGTTCTCGCGCAGCACGATGGTCCGCATCTGCGCGGTCTTCGAGTTGATGTAGCGGAAGGTGACGGACACCTTGATCGGGTAGTTCCGGCCCTTGTGATCCTTGATCCTGACCCTGGCGGTCACCGTCTGGATCGGCTTGACCCGCTTGACGTAGACCATGGCCTGGTCGGGCGGCAGAGCCTGCGCGGCGGGCGCCACCAGCAGACCGGCTCCGAGCGTGGCGGTGAGACCCGCGCCCATCGTGGCAACGCGCAGTCGCGTGAGAGGTCGCACTGATTCTCCTTCACCGTGCATGACGCTTTCCGGCCGGACGATTACCCGGCCTGACGCAGCACGGTAAAGGGCCTCGGTATACCTGCGGGATATGGCCGGAATACGTGCGCCGGACGACCGTGCACGGCGCCCGCCTCGTTGCCGGACGCCGTGGGCGATCTCAGGCGCTGCCGCCGCCCTGCTTTCCCCAGCCGGTCAGGGTGTCGGTGAGGGGGCAGGCGACCTGCGCGGTCGAGCCCGCGCTGGTCCAGGGCGATTCGAACCATTTGTCGTTGTACCACTTGCTCGTGCAGAGGGCGATCGCCTTGTAGGGGCCGGTCGTACGGCACCAGACGTGCACCTCGGGCGGTCTCCAGTCGGCATACGGGGTGATCGTGCAGTCGGCGGCGGCCACCGCGGGCGCCGAGGCGTGGGCCGCCGTGAGCGGCGCCGCGCCGAGCAGGAGAGCGGCACTGGTGAGCGCCAGCAGTTTCGTCGGTGTTCGCATCGTCATCCGACCTTTCACCAGCGAAGCCCGATGCGCGCCCAGGCGCCGATGGCCCGTCCCGCCTCAAGGGTCGGCACCCCGGCCCGTACGTTATTGCACACCCACGACCGGGGCGGGTCCTTGTGCGTGAATTCCGCCGAGCAGACTTTTCCGCCGTCGATGTAGAGATTCCAGCGGGAAAGAACGGGCGTCGTCCCGCTCACGTCGACGTCGATGGAAATGGTGCCGCCGGGAAAGCGGGTGGGGTAGAGGTACAGGGTGCACCACGGCTCGCCGCCGCTGGTCGAAGGGCAGTATTTCGTCCCGCCGGCGGCCTGGGCGGGCACGGCCAGCGTGGCCACGACGGCGGCGCTCGCCACAGCGGTGGTCGCCAATCTGCGGAGTAGTCGCATACGGCGTTCTTCCTTTCTGACTTTTCGCTGACCCGAGCATGACATTCGGAAATAGGACGGGACAGGCCACCGGCCGGACATTTGTCGGACATAATGCGCCGCATTCTCGTGCGAAACGACGTCATATCGGCGACCATGTGCTCAAGAGACCGTCGCCACGTGACCGGAACGGAGGCGGGTGCGATGCGGGTCGACGTGTTCCCCACCCTTGACGACGAGGGCGCCGCCATGGCCGAGCTGATCCGGGGGCGGCTGCACGGCGTGGACGTGCGGGAGGTGACGAGTACGCAGCCGTTCGCGGTGGCCACGTCGATGGTCGCCGCCGACGCCGTGGTGCTCGACCTCACCCCCGACTCGGCGGCGCACCGCTACACCGCGATGGCGTATCCGTGGCGGCAGGACAAGGTGCTCGCGGTGTCGCGGTCGTACCTGCCGCTGAACGTCTCACCCGCCCGGCCCGGCGGGGCCGCCCTCTACCCGGGCCGCCGCAGTGCCGAGGAGATCGCCACCTGGGTGGCGGCCCAGGTGCGGGAGCTGGCCGGGCGCGGGCGGCCGTCGTTCCTGCAGCGGGTGCGCGGCGCGGCCGGCATGAGGGCGGGTGCGCGCGCGGAGCCCGCCGACGTCTTCATCAGCTACCGGGGCCTCGACGACAAGGCCGCGCAGGCGTTGCGGGCCGCGCTGGAGAAGGGCGATCACCACGGCGGTCGCGGGCAGCGGGTGAAGATGTTCGACGCCGGGCAGCTGGCGCACCCGGAGGCCGTGCTGCCGGCGTTGATCCGCTGGAACGTCCTCGCCGTCATCAGCGACGTCGTCAAGGACGCCCGCGAGACGTGGATCGTCGACACGCCGCACTATCTCCAGTCGTGGTTCACCCAGGGCGAGCTGGTCTGCCTGCCGTACTTCGGCCGGCCCGGCACGCTGGTGGCCTACGACCCGGCGAGCGGGAGCGCCGGGCCGGCGCCCGAGAAGTACGTGGCGGCGCTCGACACGACGGCACGCGATCGCCTGGCCCGATATTTCGCGAACAGTCATCCCGACCTCATGGCCCCGGAGAGCACGGCGGCCCTGCGCGAGCTGCGCCCCACCCGGCTGCCGCTGGCGCGGGACGAGGTGTTCGCGGACGCGTTCTGGACCGTGCCACTCCTGCAGTGCACCCGGTGCAGCATCAGGGAGCCGGACCGGCCTGACATCGACGTGGCGGGCTTCCTGATCAACGCCGACCCGCGCCTGTACCCGGTCGCGCTCGACACCCTCGCCGCCTGCGCGTCGGAGCAGACGCCCTTGCGGTGCACCAACCCCGACGGCTGCCCGCAGCGCTTCACCGTGCGCGCGCTGCCGCCCTACTACCTCTGGTACGCCCTGCCGGTCGCCGACGGTTCCTTTCTCGGCACGATCCCGGCGTACGCCGCCGTGCCGATCAGCTCGTGACGAAGGCGCCGGCGCGGGCGGCCAGCACCGCGGTCCTGGCGGCGTCGGCGGGCAGGGCGGGGTCGGGCTCAGTGCGCAGGAGCACCAGGTGGTGGTAGACCGGCGCGGTCGCCGCGACCAGCAGCCGGCGCGCGTCCGTGCCCTCCGGCAGCTCACCGCGCTCGGCGGCCCGGCGGACGATGGCCTCGCAGCGGGTGTAGCGGTCCTCCCAGAGCCGCCGCACCCCGCGCGCCGCCTCCTCCGACCGGAACGAGGCGGCGAACAGGGCCATGACGAGCGGCGGCTGCGCGGTCATCGAGTCCTGGCTCTCCTGGTTGAGCGCGGTCAGGTCGCCCTCCAGCGAGCCGGTGTCGGGCGGCTGCCAGTCGTCGTCGCCCGCCGCCGCGAAGACGTCGGCGAGCAGCCCGCCGACGTCGCGCCAGCGCCGGTAGACGGTGGCGCGGTGGACGCCGGCGCGGGCCGCGACGCCGTCGATGGTCAGCTCGTCGTAGCCGCGTTCGGCCAGCTCGGCGCGTACGGCGTCGATGACCTGCGTACGGATGCGGCTCGTGCGGCCACCCGGGCGGCGGCGAGGGGTGTCGGGTTGCTGATCCGGCGGGGCCATGACAGCATCTTAATGTAGCAACTGTCGCATTAAGAGCTCCGTTTGCGAGGAACACCCATGAATTCCCTGGTGCCTGCCGATCCCGACGTGCTGCACCCCATGCCGGGACAGCCGCGGGTGGTGCAGCTCAGGCCGCTGGTCACGTCGCCGCTGATCGAGGTGGGGGCTTACTCGTACTATGATGATCCGGACGACCCGACCGCGTTCGAGACCCGCAACGTGCTCTACCACTACGGGCCGGAAAAGCTGATCATCGGGAAGTTCTGCGCGCTGGGCACGGGGACGCGGTTCATCATGAACGGCGCCAACCACCGCATGGACGGCCCCTCCACCTTCCCCTTCCCCACCCTGGGCGGCTCGTGGGCCGACCACTTCGACCTGCTCACCGGCCTGCCCGGCCGGGGTGACACGGTGGTGGGGAACGACGTGTGGTTCGGGCATGGGTCGACGGTGCTGCCCGGCGTACGGATCGGGCACGGCGCGATCATCGGCGCCGGCTCCGTGGTCACCTCCGACGTCCCCGACTACGGCATCGTCGGCGGCAACCCGGCGCGGCTCATCCGTACCCGCTACGACGCCGATGACGTCGCCCGGCTGCTGGCCGTCGCGTGGTGGGACTGGCCGGCCGAGCACATCACCCGGCACGTCCGCACGATCATGTCCGGCACGGTCGCCGGCCTCGAGGCCGCCGCGCCCTCCGGGAGCCCGTCATGACGCACATCGCGATGGTGAACGTCCCGATCGTCAGCCACGTCCTGCCCGGCTTGGAGGTCATCCGCGAGCTGGTGGCCCGTGGGCACCGGGTGACGTACGCCACCGACCCGGCCCGCGCCGACCTGGTCAAGGGGGTGGGGGCGGAGCCGGTGCCGTGCACGTCGGTGCTGCCGTTCGCCGGGAACTCCTGGCCCGACGACCCCATCGCCGCCGCGAGCCTCTTCCTCGACGACGCCGTCCAGTCGCTCCCGCAACTGCGCGCGGCGTACGCCCAGGATCCCGCCGACCTCTACCTGTACGACATCGGCGCGTACGCCGCCCGCGCGCTCGCCGAGGCGCAGGGCCGTCCCCTGCTGCAGCTCTCGCCGACCTTCGTGGCCTGGCAGGGCTACGAGGAGGACGTCGCCGTCCACCTGCGGCGGCTGCCGGGCGCCGACGCCTACCAGGAGCGGTTCGGGCGGTGGCTGGCCGAGTGCGGGGCGACCACCACCGATGTGGACGCCTTCTCCGGCCTCCCCGACCGCGTGCTGGCCCTGATCCCCCGGGCCATGCAGCCGAACGCCGAACGGGTGGACGGCGACCGGGTGACGTTCGTCGGCCCCTGCTACGGCCCCGCCGAGGACCGCTGGACCCGTCCGGTCGATGCCGAACGGGTCCTGCTCATCTCCCTCGGCACCGCCTACAACCACCGCCCCGAGTTCTACCGCTCCTGCCTGGCCGCCTTCGGCGACCTGCCCGGCTGGCACGTGGTCCTGCAGATCGGCCGCCACACCGAGGTGAGCGAGCTGGGCCCCATCCCCGCGAACGTCGACGTGCACTCCTGGGTGCCGCAGCGGGCGATCCTCGCCGAGGCGGACGCCTTCGTCACGCACGCCGGGATGGGCGGGAGCAGCGAGGGTCTGGCGGCCGGCGTGCCGATGATCGCGGTGCCGCAGGGCGCCGAGCAGTTCATGAACGCCGACCGCCTGGTGGAGCTGGGCGTCGCCCACCGCATCGACACCGACGCCGCCACCCCTGACGCGTTGCGCACCGCCCTCCTGGCCCTCGTCACGGACTCGGACGTGGCCCGCCGCCTTCGCGTGCTGAAGGCCGAGGCGCGTGCCGAGGGAGGCACCCAGCGCGCCGCCGACCTGATCGAGGGCCTGCTCGGCTAGCGGCGGGTCAGTCCATGGGCGCCACGCGGATCAGGTTGCCATCGGGATCGGTGACGACGAACGTACGCCCGGACGGCTCGTCGTGCGGTTCCTCCACGAGGGTGACCCCCTTGCCCTGCCACTCCTGGAACAGGCGGTCGATCTGCTCGCGGCCGCCGTCCAGCGCGAGGCACAGCTCACTGGTACGCGACGCGACGGCACGCTCCGCCTCCCTGTTCCCCACGGCGAACCGCACCCCGCCCGCGAGGTCGAACGCGATGAAGCCGGGGGTCTCGAAACTCGGCTTCATCGCGAACAACTCCGCATAGAAGCGCGCGGACGCGGGCGCGTCGGAGACAGCCCCGCCGCTCCTCCGCTCAGCGCCGTCGTCACCACCGACAACAGGTCCTGGTACGGACCCGCCGTCCGGGGAGCCGACCCGAGTGCTCTCATCGGCGACGTGCGCAGAGGCGTACGACTGAGCGTCCTCCGTCATCCAGCACTACTCCTGAGGGCGCGCATGAGACACGGGCGCAGCGGGAGGTGGGCAGAGGTCAGGCAGGCCGGGCGAGGGAGGTGCAGTGGGCGATGGTGGCGTCGTCCGGTGGGACCGCTTCACGTTCCTCCGCCTCCCGGACGCGGCGGATGACGTCGGCGGGGCCTTTCCGCGCCAGCTCGGCCATGAGCTCGGGCCAGTCCGCCAGCCCGAACCGGTCCACGATGCGGGAGGCGCCGTTGCTGAGCAGGGCGGCGGCGGAGGCCGGGCCGGGGACGGTGCCCGTTATCGCCTCGCGGGCCGCGTACGGGTCGTCCTTGGCCACCCAGAAGCCGCCCGGCCGGTTCCGGTGCGAACGCAGCTCACCCAGGATGCGACGGTAGTCGTCCGAGCCCGGGTCCGCGGCCTTCAGCGCGGGCTCGTACCTGCCGCTGATCACCACCTCCCGGCGATCGGTGACGACGACCGGCGCGCCCTCCTCCGAATGGTCGATCACAATGGTGGCGTCGCCCAGCACCAGGTAATCGGCGCGGTCGCCGGACAGCCGCAGCACGGCCACCGCCGCCGACGGGCTGATGGGGTCGGTGACGGCGCAGGTGTCGCGGTGATCGTCGGTGACGTGCGTGATGGCCTCGGCGAGCAGGTCGGCCAGGTCGCGGTCTTGCGGCAGCAGGCCGAGCAGGCTGCCGCCCAGATGGGTGGCGTACCAGGCCACACCATGCTGGCACGTCACCTCACCACCGGGAATGCCGGCCCCGTCCACCAGCACCGCCGCCTCCGGCAGGACCCCGACGAAGTCCTCGTTGATGCGGCCGACCCGCTTCCCGACGCTGGCCATCGCCACCCGCATACGCCGCCCCTCTCCGCCGATCAGGGCGACGACCCTACCCGACCACACAGCGCTTCCTGCGCTCACGGCGTGAAGGCCGGTGCGGACGACTAGTCAGTGGGCTCCGCGTCGGCCCGAGGCTCCTCGGCGTCGTCGGCCGCCGCCTCCCGCCGCTCCTCTTCGAGCTTCTGCTCGGGATCGGGCGGAGGTTCGACGGGCTCGGCCGGGATGGGGCGGCGGGTCTCCCTGACCTCCACACCGGCCCGCTGGGCGATGGTGTCACTCTCCCCGTTCACCTGGCCGACAGCCGGGGGCAGGGGGGCGGCTTCGTCCTGTTGACTCATGTTTGAGCACCTGCCCGAGATTCGCGCGAGCAGTCCGCACCCCTCAGGACAAAACGGACATAAGCATAGAATTAGGGCAAGCTGGGTATACGGCAAGAGGGATCGATTGCCCACCCCGCAAGGAGCGCCCCGGCTGTGGGGAAGCAGCCGGGGCGCTCCCTGCCTCGGCCTTCAAGCGAGCTCAGAGCGGGAGCGGGTCGAACTCCACGTCCACACGCTCGTTCCTGGCCGCGCGACCAGCGTCCGGATGATCCACTCCTAGAGTGTCGGCATACAACCGGAAGGTCTCCTCGAGCAGGACCTTCCGTTCATTCCGTGACGCCGTACGTGCGCGATCAAGGCGAAGGTTCGCCCCACAGGCCAGCGTTGTGGGATGCGCCGGACCGAGAACGCGACGCAGCCGTTCCTCGGTGTCCGTACCGAGCTGCGACGCCGCCTCGATATCGCCGGACTCTGCCAGGTCGGAGGCCAGATTGACGGCGACCGCCAACGCGTACGGGTGATCACGGCCAAGCCGCGTGACGAGCCCGGCCAGGGCTCTTTCATCCACACTCCTGGCCGCCGCGGGAAGTCTGCGGTAACGGTGCCGGAGCGCCAGGTTCCCCATGGCGGCGTAATAGAACGGATGCTCCGCCCCGAGCGTCTCGGCGTAACCGGCCACCACCTCTTTCGCCAAACTCATCTCGGACCTCCGCACGTGGGAGAGGGCGATGAGCGCGGCGATGGTCTCGGGATGGCGGGATCCATAACTGCGCAGGTGGGTCGCGTGCACCCTCAAGGCGAGATCCTCCGCGCTGTCGAACTCACCCACCTGCCGCAGACCGATGGCGAACTCCCGGCCCGCCCGCAACGTCCGCGGATGGTCGAAACCGAGCACCTCAGTGCTGTATTGAAACACTTCCTCGGCCGTGTCGCGGGCCTCCAGAGGGCGGCCGTTCGACCGAAGGCAGCACGCCATCACCTCCCATGCCTTCATCCGCAGCCCTACGTGCCCGTCCAGCCTGGACGCGGCGGTGAACGTCTCCTCGCTGAATCGCAGCGCCTGCTCGTAGTCACCGGTCAGGCAGACGCTCAGTGCCGTGTCGCACCGGACGAGCACCGTCAGCGGGTGGTCGTCCCCGTGTGTTCCCCGGGCCTGCGCCAGCGCTTTCACAGTCATCGACTCGGCTTCCTCGAAATCGCCTCGGGCCCGCAACGCCGCAGCAACGCCGCGGACGGCCAGTGGCATGAGGGGATGCCGCCCGCTCTCCTGATCTTCCAGGAAGGTGAGCAGCTCAAGGTCGAGCTCGTAGGTGCTCGACTGCACTCCAGCCCTTCGCGAGGCTCCGGTCAGCAGGAGCCGCGCCCGCATCACGTGCGGGTCCGCCGGGCTGGACACGGCGGTCCACGTCTCGACGAGTCGCTCAGCCAGCGATCGAGCACCTGCGTAGTCTCCGGCTGCGGAGAGGTGGTTCGCGCGACGAAGAGCCAGATCCCGCACATCAGCATCCGTGCTCTCCTCCACAGAGAGCGCCTCTAGGTGGTCGGCGACACTTCCGTACTTCTTCCACGCGGTCGGATCGTAAGGGTCCTCCCTGACGTAGGAGGCCACCAGCAGCCGCGCCTGCTCACGGATGCGCTCCTGCTCCTCCTCCGGCTCCAGATCACGCATCATGGACTGAATGAGGCGATGCACCTGAATTGTCCGGTAACCGGGGTCGTATGTGATGAGCGCGTAGCGAAGAAGCGCGCGCACCGCGTGGCTCAACCTGATCGGGTTGTGGCGCAGGTTCTCCAGCAGGGCGACAGGCCGGATGACAGGTGTGGAGAAGAGATCACGCGGCACGGGTTCGGGCCCGAAGAACGCCAGCACACGCAGCAGTTCGACCGCGTCAGGATCGTCCCGCCGGAGTGCGTCCACGGACATCGTCCACGCCACTCTCATCGACGCGGGAACAGAGGCGTCATGCCTAAGGGGATGGACCGTCGGTTCCCTCAGCAACGTCAGGTATTCCCTAATCTGCATACCGGTCGTGGCCATGAGGGACGCCGCGTGCCGCAAGGCGAGGGGAAGATCCCCGAGTTCGTCGGCGAGTTCGTCGGCCTCCTCCGCGTCAAGATGCGCACCCACCACTCGGGTGAGGAAGGCGACGCTCTCCGTCCGGTCAAAGGTGAGGCACTCCATGCGTTCGAAACGCGGCCCCCAGTCACTGCGTCGCGACGTCACCAGCACGTGGCCAGGCCCTTCCGGGACGAGACCTTCGAGATCTTTCGGATCGCCGACGTTGTCGTAGACCAGTAGCCAGCGCTGGAACGGGGTGCCGTCGCGGAGCGCGCCGAGAACGGCGTCCGCGGCACCCGCCACGCCGGCGACCTCCGCAGGCGGCAACCCGAGCCCCGGCGCCAGAGCAGCGATGCGCGCCGGGATGAGCTCAGGCTCATCGGCGGGGACCCACCAGACGACGTCGTAGTCGCCATGGTGACGGTAGCAGTACTCGATCGCTATCTCGGTCTTGCCGGCGCCACCCCACCCATGTAGCACCTGCGCAGACGCACCTTCCGCGAAGCGCTGTCCCATCAGCGACAGGAGAGTATCGCGACCGGAGAAGTGCGTACTGGGCTCCGGTATCCGGTCGGATCTGATGGGCAACCCGTGGAGACGCCGCATGGGTACTGCCCCCGCTGTCGGATCCCGCTCCGACGTGCGGGCCCCCACCTCTTCCTGCAGGGCTGCAACGAACGGGTACCTGGTCCTGAACCCTGCGCCGAAGGTGGCGGCGACCCGGTTGAGCTGGTGACGCGCCGGTTCGTCCTGTTCGGTGGCCAGCGCGGCCAGCAGCGGCACCCTGATGTCCAACGGCCGCTCCTCGTCGGCGGCGACCGCGCGCAGCCGGGTCACGATCTCCGGCTCGTCCGTGCCGTCGCCGATCTGTGCGACCGCGCGGGCCGCGTCGAGGCGTTCCTGCGGGGTGAGCTCCGCGTGCTCGATGGCCTCGACCAGGCCCGCCTCCCAGCCGGACTCGCGGCGGTAGGCGAGCATGACGAGCGCGTACAGGCGGTGGCGGGGCATGCTGTTCGGGCTGCCGGCGACCTGACGGTACCACTCGCCGGCCCGGTCGCCTGAGGTGTCGCCGTCGGGGAAGACGAGCGCGTCGCCGGCGGCGCGGGCGCGTTCGGCGTCGGTGGCCTCGCCGTAGCCGATGAGCAGGACCAGGATGCGGTGGCGCAGGCCGGCGTCGCCGGTGGCGCCGAGCACGTGGCGCAGCAGCCGTACGCCGGTCGTGCGGGCGACCCCGCACAGCGCCTCGGCGACGTCCGCCCGCACCCAGTCCGGGTTGTCCTGGTCGGTGACGAACGCCGCCAGCCGGTCCATGACGTCGGGGTCGGTGGTGAGGTCGGCGAGGACGCGTACCGCCTCTGCGGTGGTCTGGTCCTCCTGCCTGAGCCGCTGGAAAAGCTCGCCGGTCACGCGGCGACGCAGCTCCTGGCGCACGCCGATGCCGTCGGCGACGATCGCGCCGGCGATGTTGACGTCGGCGCCGCCGCGCTCGAGGAGCAGCTCCACCAGCGAGTCCGCGGTGGCCGTTCCTGGCCGGCGTTCGGCCAGCCGGGCGAGCACGAACAGGGCCAGCGACCGGCTGTCGGGGCCGCGCGCGTCGGCCAGCCACGTCTCGAGGTCGAAGGAGTCGGCGCGGGGACCGGCCGCGAGGTATTCGGCGAAGCTCGGGTGGATGAAGGCGAGGGCACCGTCGCGAAGCGTGATCAAGCTGGTGGCGGTGAGCAGCGGGGGCAGCGCCGCCTTCCAGCCGGCCACGGCGTAGAACATTCCCTTCGGCGCCTGCTCCAGGATGCACTCCACGGCGCACTCGACCACCGGCGGCGTGCCGGGAGACAGGTGGCGGTCGGCGACGTGCTCGAGGATCGTTCTGAGGTTCTCGCGCAGCCAGGTCCAGGCTCGCTCCCCCTCCTGACCGGCGGTGAACACGGTGCCGGAGACCGCCTCGTCCAGCCGCCGTGCCCCGAACAGGTGCTGGACGTAGGTGTCGTAGAGTCCGGCGCGGCCGGTCGGCAACGCCGTCTCCTGGCTCCACTCCAGCAGCAGAGCGGTGATCGTGGCGATGAGCGGCGTCCTGACCAGGGTCGTGAGCTTGGACGCCGCCACACCAGTGAGGAACCTCTCCACGGTGACCGGCCGTTCGATGCCCGGCACATGGCGCGAGCCGCGGTAGGCGGCCCACCGCTCCGCGAAGGTACGCAGGCCCTGCTCGCTGAAACGCTGCAGCGCGTACCCGTCGATGGGCGCGCTGAGCAGGCCGACCTCGCTGCCGAGCAACGGCCGCGTGGTGATCATGAAGCGGTAGTGGTCGGGAGCTCGTGCGATCCACTGCCCGAGTCGTTCGAGTACGGCGCGCCGCTCACGGGTGACGAGGATCTGGTCGAGCCCGTCGATCAGCACCAGCCACGACCGCGCCCCGGGCGGCGGCGCCTTGAACCAACGCGCTCCGAGCCCGCCGCACTCCGCGGCCATCGCGTCCGGGAGGGTCGAGCGGCCTCGCAGGTCCGCGGGCAGGGAGATCGGTATGGAAGGTCCGTACGGGGCGCGCTCCGGCCTGGCGGAACGCCGGGCGGCCAGCCACCACGCGGCCTGCTCCTGGAGCACCCTGGCCACCGCCGTGGACTTTCCGACGCCCGGGTCGGCGACGACGAGCGCGTGACGTCCGGCAGCGAGCATCTCGGCCAGCGTCATCGCTCCCGCCCTGGCCACGGGAAGGGCGGTCGGCAGGTGGTCGGCGCGCTGCTCGACGTAGATCTCCAGCAAGGGCGGCGCGCTGCCGAGCGCGTAGTCGTAGTGGTGGCGCGAGGCCGCCTCCTGGCGCTGGCGTTCGAGCAGGCCGCGCAGCGCCTCGGGCAGCGGCTTGAGCCGCCGGCGCCACCATACGTAACGGCCCCCGACAATGCCGCCCGTCGCGGTGCCGGCCACCGCCGCACCCACGAGCGAGGCGGCCTGCCACTCCCCCGGCACCCATCCCGCGGCCCGCGCCGCCACCAGCCCCGCCGCGAGCGCGCCCGCCGCGGCCACCGCCCACAACCAGGCCCGCGAACCGCCCTCCTCGGGCGCCTCCGGCTCGTTCGATTGCCGATCGCCGACCATGGCCTGCAGCAACGCCATCACGACGACCAGCGCCAGCCCCGCAAGCAGCAGGTTAGGCGCCCAGTCCCTGAACGCCTCCAGGCCGAACGGCAGCTTCTCGCCGGTGACGACGTTGCCCACCAACCCGGTGAACGCGGCGACCAGTGCGTTGACGCCGGACACGGCGAGCAGAACCCCGGACGGCCTGCCTCGCTCCCGCATCCCGGACCTTCCACTCAGCCCAGCGCCAGATCAATGGTCGCAGATGCGCGGGGTGACGTCCCCTGGACGCTTTACCGCTGGCCGAGGTGGAACTCGTGGCCCTCGTCGTCGACGAAAGTGGCCGACCAGCCCCAGTGCTCCTGCTTGGGCGGACGGGTGAAGGGGACCCCGGCCGCGTTGAGCCGCTCGTACTCCGCCTCGATGTCGTCGGCCTCGAACAGCACGTAACCGGGGCCGGCAGGTGTCTCCGGCCACTGCGGGTCGGCCTTCAGGAGGGCCAGGCGGGTGCCGCCGCCGGGAGGCTGGACCTCTATCCAGCGGTTCTCGCCATAGGCCATGTCCCTGGTGACCGTGAAGCCCACCTTCCGGCTCCAGAAGTCGACCGCCTTCTGCTGGTCGCGTACGTACAGCGAGACCTGGCTGACGCCGATGCCCATGATCTCTCCTCGTCTCGTCCGGTCGGACCCACTGTGCCACTCAGCTCCGACGATCCGGCCTCATGCGGGAGTGGCGCGCCAGGATCCAGTCGGCGGCGATGTCGGTGCCCGTGACGCGGCCGATCAGGGTCAGGGCCGAGGTGATGCTCTCCGGGTCCTCCACGCGGTCGTCGCCTCTGACGTCGTCGTCGGTGATCGTGAAGCGCAGCCCGTCCATCAGGTGGTCGAGCGCGTACGGGTCGTCCCCGAACCGGCGGCAGTCCAGCGCGAGCGGGTCGAAGGACGTAATCAGGCGGCCATCGCGGGCGTAGTCGACGGTCGCCTTGTGGTTGATGTCCATGGTGAGGCCGATTGCCTGCCGGGCACCGTACGTGCGGGTGCGCAGGGACTCGCCGTCGCCGTGGGCGGGGATGACGCCGACCCAGTCGCCGACCTCGGCCACCCACTGAGATCCGTCATCGATGGCGTGATCGAGGATCTCGCGGAGGTGGCACGGCGCCCGGGTGACCGGGTCGAGGCGGAACGACCGGGCGACGGACTCGACGTCGGCGCCCGTGATCCACATGGCGCTGAAGCCCAGCGTCCACAGGTCGCCCTCGTCATCGAGCCCTTCGGTGAAGAGCGTGTCGACCAGGAGGTCGTGTAAATGGCTCGGGGACCGCATGGCCGCCTACGCGGGGGTCTCGACGACGAAGCGCAGGAAGTTCGGTGCGTTCGTGAGCTTCTCGAAAGCCTCGTCGCCGGGGAACTGGTCGCGTACGTACAGCGAGACCTGGCTGACGCCGATGCCCATGATCTCTCCTCGTCTCGTCCGGTCGGACCCACTGTGCCACTCAGGCCCGACGATCCGGCCTCATGCTGGACCGGGTTCGGGCTGAGGTTCGACCGGATCGGTGGGGACGGGACGGCGGGTCGCCGATTGCCCACCCCGCGAGCAGCGCCCCGGCCGTAGAAAAGCAGCCGGGGCGCTGCCTGCCTCGACGCGCTCAAGCCGGCGTTGCCCCAGATGGAATCGGTGGCCCTCGTCGTCGGTGACGGTGGTCCCGTTGCCGGCGTACCGGTGAGCTGGGCGAACAGGCTTGGTCGACGTTCTTGTTCCGCCACACTCCGAGGGCCGGGCCGCCGAGGTCAGCCAACGAGCGCGGCGGCGATGGCGGGGCCGAATGCGGCGCCGAGCAGGTAGCAGAGGTTGAACTGGCCCATCGCCGTCGATCTGGCGCCGTCGGGCACCGCGGCGGCGGCGCGTGCCGCGAACGCCCCTTGTCCGGAGGCGGCGGCGAGGGAGGTAAGCGCCTGGCCTATGAGGAGGGCGGCCGGCGAGAGGCTGAGGCACGCCAGCCCCACGCCTGCCGCCGCCAGCCCGGGGAAGAGCCAGGCAACGGCCTTCACCGGCGCCTTCGCGGTGGCGGCGATCATCCCGTAGGAGGCCAACCCGCCGAACATCAGCGGCCACAGGATGGCGGCTCCCACCTGGCCGCTGGTCCAGTCCGCCGGTCCGGCGAGCAGGGCGGGCAGCAGATAGATCATGCCGAAGTTGGTCGCGGCCAGCAGGAACGCCAGGCCGGACACCAGGAGGAACACCGGAGCGCGGACGATCGAGGCGGGCACGAATCCATCGCGCCTGGACCGTAGGTGCAGCGCCAGCAGCCCACCGGCGGCCACGGCGGCCGTCCCCGCGACCGGCCATGAGTGAGGCACGAACACCAGCGCGGTGACCAACACCGTCAGCAGCACCGCACCCACCGGGTCGAAGGGCGCGTCCGGCGCCGGCCCGGCGGGTCGGTGGCGCAGCACGCCGGGAACGGCGAGCACGCTCAGCGCGGGCAGGGCCAGGCCCGCCTGCCAGGACAGCAGCTCCCCGGCCAGGTCGGCGATCAGCGGCGCGGCGGAACCGACCGTCGCCAGCGAGGCCGTGACGAGTCCCATGGAGCGCGCCGAGCGGGTGAGGCTCATGGCGATCGTGGTGAACCCGGCGGTGCCGAGCCCTTGAGCCGCGCTGCCGAGCACGAGCGACGGCAGTGAGGGCAGGCTCACCACGAGCACCGCGCCCAGGGCGACCAGCGCGGCACAGGTGAGCAGGGCCCGGCGTACGCCCTGGTGGCTCTGCAAGCCCGCCATCAAAGGGGTGCCGATCGCGATGGCCCAGCCGAAGGCGGTGACGATCCAGGTCACGGCGCCCAGAGTCAGTCCGAGGTCGCGGGCGGCGTCCGGCAGGATGAGGCTGGGCCCGGCGATCCCGAAGGAGAGCGGTCCCGCCAGCAGCGCCAGCCAGGCCGCCGGAACCCCGCGGTCCGGAGTTCCGAGCCGATCGGGCGCTCCACCGTGCATGAAGGAGGCGGGGGATGAGCTGCTCATCAGTCCTCCCCGCTCGCGGACAGCACCGGGTAGTCGGTGTAGCCGCGGTGGTCGCCGCCGTAAAAGGTCCTCGGGTCGGCTTCGGTGTACGGTCCGCCCGCCGCGATCCTGGTGGGCAGGTCGGGGTTGGCCAGCCACAGCCGGCCGAAGGAGATCGCGTCGGCCAGGCCGGAGCGCAGTGCCTCGATCCCGTCCTCGGGGTTCGCCGGCTTCTCGCCGCTCCACGGGTGCGGGTTGAGGACGAGCGGGCCCTCCCACTCGGCGCGGATGAGCTTGGTCACGTCGCGTGTGTCGTTCTCCGAGACGTGCACGTACGCCAGGTCGTACGGTGCCAGCGCGCGGGCCAGCTCCGTGTAGAGGATCTCCGTGTCGCTCTCCTTCATGCCGTTGTAGGAGATGCCGGGGGAGATCCGGATGCCGGTGCGGCCAGGCCCGATCACGTCGGTGACGGCCTGCACGACCTCCACGGCGAACCTGAGCCGTCCTGCCACCGAACCGCCGTAGGCGTCGGTGCGCCGGTTGGTGTTGTCCGACAGGAACTGGTGGATCAGATAGCCGCTGGCGCCGTGCAGTTCGACCGCGTCGAAGCCGGCCTCCATCGCCAGCCGGGCCGCGGTGGCGAAATCCTCAATGGCCTGGTCGATGTCGGCCAGCGTCATCTCCCGCGGCGTCGGATGATCCAGCAGCCCTTCGGGGGTGTAGAGCCGCTCTCCGGAGCAGATCGCCGACGGAGCGAGGGGAAGCTCTCCTCCGGGGTACAGACACGGATGGCCGATCCGCCCGGAGTGCATGATCTGGACCGCGATACGGCCGCCTCGCCGGTGCACCGCTTCCGTGACCTGCCGCCAGGCCCTCACCTGCTCCGGCGTGTGCAGTCCGGGGGTGTCGATGTAGCCCTGGCCGATCACGCATGGCTGGGTGCCCTCGGTGATGATCAGGCCGGCGGCGGCGCGCTGCGCGTAGTACTCGGCGGTCAGTGCACCGACGAGCCCGCCCCGTGCCCTGTTCCGCGTCATGGGCGCCATGACCAGGCGGTTGGAAAGATCCAGCTCGCCGATGGTCACGGGCGTGAAAAGCTCGTTCACGATCACCCTCCTCGTCACGAGATCGTCTTCATTGCCACGAGGGTATGAACGGGCTTTTACGGGCCGAATCGGTAAGGTTTCGGTACCGGACTACTGGGATCGCGTACGTATCCCGGAAGGTACGGCCATCCGTATCCCCGTACGAAAGGCTTGGTCGGTTGCTGTACGGCAGGGCGAGCGAGCAGGCCGCGATCCAAGACCTCGTGAACGCCGCGCGTACCGGCCGGAGCGGCGGCCTCGTCCTGCGCGGCGAGCCCGGCATCGGCAAATCGGCGTTGCTCGACTGGGCCGCTGAGCACTGCACCGGCATCGGAGTGCGCGTCCTGCGGGTCACCGGCATCGAGGCGGAGGCGGATCTCGCCTTCGCCGGGCTCGTCCAACTGCTCTGGCCGGTCCAGGAACACCTCGATGCCCTGCCCCCGGCACAGGCGGCCGCCTTGCGGGCGGTGCTCGGCTCGGGCGGCTCGGGCGCGCGGGACAGGTTCCTGTCCGGGCTGGCCGTGATGACCCTGCTGGCCCATCTGGCCGACGACGAGCCGCTGCTCTGCCTGGTCGACGACGCGCACTGGCTCGACCCCGCCACCGCCGAAGCACTGCTGTTCGCCGCCCGCCGTCTGACGGAGGAGAAGGTGGCGCTGCTGTTCGCCGCGCGAGAGGAGGGGTTCGCCGCCGCCGGTCTGCCCGAGATCCGTCCGTCGCGGCTGTCGCAGGAGGACGCGGAACGGGTCCTGGCCCACCGGGGCCTGACCCCCGCGGCACAGGAGCAGGTGATCGCCGAATCCGAGGGGAACCCGCTGGCGCTGATCGAGTTCTCCTCCGAACGGAGGCGCTACCACGCGGCGGCCGGCCCGATCCCGATCGCCGACCGGGTGCTCGCGTCCTTCCGCTCACGCATCGCCCTGCTGCCCGACAAGACCCGTCTCATGATGCTTATGATCGCCGCCGAGGGCCGAGGCGACCTGCCGATGCTGCTGAGCGCCGCGGACGCGCTAGGAGTCGGACCGGAGGACCTGGAGGAGGCCGAGAAGGCCGGACTGGTCGAGGTGAGTGCCGCTGCCATCGCCTTCCGCCATCCCCTGATCCGCACCGCCGCCTACCAGGCCGCGCCGCTGGCGCGGCGGATCGCCGTGCACCGGGCACTGGCGGACACGGCCACCGACGATGACTGCAGGCTCCGGCATCGGGCCGCGGCGACGACGTCACCTGACGAGGACCTGGCGGTGGCCTTGACGCGCGCCGGCGAACGGGCTCGCGGCCGGGCCGCCTTCGCCGCCGCCGCCGGGCTGTGGGAACAGGCCGCGACCTACACCCCTCGCCCGCGCGACCGGGCCGCCCGGCTGGGTCAGGCGGCGGCGCTTGCGCTGTCGTCCGGCCACGCCGACCACGCCGCCACCCTCGTCGGCCAGGCCGAGGACTTGCTGGACGATCCCACGTCGCTCGCCACGCTGACCGAGGTACGAGCGGCGGTGGAGTTCGAGCGGGGAAAGGGCCGGTCGGCCGCCCGGCTCCTGATGGAACGGTGCCCACCTGCCGACCCGGTGAGCGCCGTGCCCATGCTGCGCACGGCGGCCGGGTACGCCTGGATCTGCGGCGAGGCGGAGGTGATCCGGGGCGCGGCCGCACGGCTGACGGCCATGGGCACACAGGACCCGATGATCCAGGGCCTGGCGCACCTGGTCGACGACGACTACGCGCGCGGCCTGCCGCTGCTGGCACGATTCGTCGCGCACACCCTGCCCGACGTCACCGGCCAGGCGCCGGGCAGCCTGCTGGAGGGCGCCACCATCCGGTGGGCCGCCTTCTGCGCGATGGTCATGGCCGACGACGACGCGGCCGCCGCCCTGGCCGGCGCCGAGGTGGCGCGGTTGCGCCGGCAGAGCCTGGTGGGGGCGCTGCCGCAGGTGCTTCAGGATCTGACCGGAGTGCATGTGCAGGCCGGCAGGCACCGTGACGCCGAGGCGTGCGTCGCGGAGGCCGTCGAGCTGGCGCGCCACACCGGGATGCACCAGCGCGTGCCGCGGTTGCACTCGGTGCTGGCCAGAGTGGCGGCGATCGAGGGCGACGAGCAACGCTGCGTCCGGCTCGCCGGCGACCAGCCGGACGCCGGAGGCATGACAGGCCTCGCCGCACTCTGCCTGCTCGACCTGGGGTACGGACGCTACGACCGGGTGCTGGAGCGGCTCGAGGCCGCGGCTCGAGGACCGCTGCGTCACCTGACCACGCTGGTCACAGCCGGAGCCGAGCAGGTCGAGGCGGCCGTGCGGCTGGGCCGGCCCGAACAGGCCCAGGAGCCCCTGCGCCGCCTGGAAGCCTGGGCACGCGCCGGGAACCAGCCATGGGCCGAGGCGGTCAGTGCCCGCTGCCACGCACTGCTGAGTGACGACGAGGACGACTATCTGCGTGCCCTGGCGGCGCACCGGCGCGCGAACCGGCCTTTCGAGCAGGCACGTACCGAGCTGGTGTACGGGGAGTGGCTGCGCCGGACCCGGCGTCGCACCGACGCCCGCCCCCCGCTGCGGGCGGCGCTGCAGACCTTCGAGCGGTTGCGGGCCGCGCCGTGGCGGGCGCGGGCGGAGGCGGAGCTGAAGGCGACGGGAGAGTCCGTGCCGGCAGCCCAGCCGGCGGCCGCCGACCCGCTGGAGCGGCTCACGCCCCAGGAGCTCCAGGTAGTGCGTCTGGCCAGGGACGGGAGCACCAGCAGGGAGATCGCTGCACACCTGTTCCTCAGCCCGCGCACGATCGAGCATCACCTTTATCGGGCCTACCGCAAGCTCGGCATCCGGTCACGCCGGGAGCTGGCCCACCTCAACCTCACCTGAACCACGCCGAACTCGACCTGCCCAACCCACCCGGCGCTGTACCTGTCCGATCAGGGACGGACGGCGGGATCGGTGAACCCCGGCACGGCCTCCAGCAGGGCGCGCAGCAGCCGCCTGGCGTCGTCGCCGGAGAGCCGGTCAGGGGTGTTGACGAGCTGCGCGGCCAGCCCGTCCACGAACGTGTGCAGCACCGCCGCCCACAGCTCGACCTGCGGGTCGGGGTGTGGGCGGAGCGCCGCGCCGGGGTCGCGGTCGGGCTCGTGGCCGCGTAGCTGCGCGATGCACTGGCGGTGCAGGGCCCGCTGGTCGTTCCAGGTCTGGGAGCCGTCCTTCGGCGGGTGGCCGCGTTCCCACTCGATGACGGCCTGCCACAGCGCGTATTCCTCGCGCCGCTCGTCGTCGAGCGGGAGCAGCTCCTCCGTCAGCGAGATGATGCCCTCGACGACGGAGCTCACCGTGCGGGGGCGCATGACGCGGGGCAGGAGGCGGGCGCGCAGGGCGTCGGAGGTGGCGCCTGCGACGTAGGACTGCAGCTCGTGCTGGTTGGCGAAGTAGTGGCGCAGGGACCCGGTGGACCAGCCGGCCTCGGCGGCGACACCGCGGACGGTCACGCCGGCCAGGCCCTCGCGCAGGATCACCCGGATCGCGGCCGCGCCGATCTCCGCCCGCCGCTGCTCATGATCGACGAGTCTGGGCACTCGCCCATGGTAACACACTCGTGTTACCTTAGCTGACACGGGTGTGCTACCAAAGGGGAACTCATGTCCATCGAGATCATCGGTACGGTGCTCGGGCTCGCCCTGCTCGACATGCTCAGCCCGAGCGTCATCGGGGTGAGCCTGTACGTGCTGCTGGCCGGCCCGAGGAGGACGACGGCGCTGCTCGGCACCTACTTAGGCGCGGTCGCGGTCGCGTACTTCGCGCTGGGGGCGCTGCTCATGCTCGGTCTCGGCGTGGTCGTGCCGGTCATCGACGGCACCGCGCTGGCCTGGGGCGAGATCGTGCTGGGCGTGGCGCTGATCGTGGCGAGCTACCGCATCCCGCAGCAGGGCGCCGCGCCCGAGGCCCGCTCGTTCACCGTGGGGGCGATGCTGGTGCTGGGGCTCGGCACGTGGTTGTTCGAGTTCGCCACCGCCGTGCCGTACTTCGCCGCCATCGGCATCATGACCTCCGCCGGGCTCGCCGTGGCTCAGTGGATGGCGCTGCTCGGCGCGTACGTGCTCATCATGGTCCTGCCCGGCCTGTTGCTCTGGCCGGCCTGGCTCGCTCTGGGCGAGCGGACGCGCGGGCGGTTCGATACGTGGCGGGCGAAGCTGGCGTCCGGCTCGCGCGCCACGCTGAGCTGGATCGTCTGGATCGCCGGGTTCCTCATCGTGGCGGACGCGGCGGCCACGATCTTCCCCGAGACGGTCACCGTTCCGTGGCGGTGAAGGGCACCGACTCACCGCGTACGGCCTGGATGTCCAGCTCCACCTTCACCGTCGCGCCGATCAGCTGCACCCCGGCCCGCACGATCTGGTTGTAGGTCATCGCGAAGTCCTCGCGCCGCAGCTCGGTCTCGGCGTGGAACGACGCCCGCAGCCCGTCCCACGGGTCCCGCCCGGTGCCGAGGTAGGTCAGGTCGAGATCGACCGGCCGCTGCGTGCCGGCCAGGCTGAGCATGCCGTGCACGATCCACCGGTCGGTGCCGGCCGCGGTCAGCCCGGAGCCGCGATAGGAGATCATCGGGTACGTCGCCACGCCCAGGAAGTCCGCGGAGCGCAGGTGGTCGTCCCTGGTGGTGTTGCCCGTGTCGATCGAGGCGGCCGCGATGTCGGCGGCGACCGACGACGCCTCCGGGGTCGTCCCGATCTCGATCCGCCCGGCGAACTGCCTGAACCTCCCGTGCACCCGGCTGAACCCGAGGTGCTGGGCCGAGGCGCCGATCGTGCAGTGGGCGGGGTCGAGCGTCCAGACGCCGGGCGGGGGCAGGTCACGCCCGCCCTGCCTGGTCAGCACCACGTCGCCCAGGTCGGCCAGGCCCGAGCCGGTCACGATGGCGGTCTGCGCGGCCGGGTCGAAGCCGGCCGCCGTGACGACCGCCGTGTAGGTGCCGGGCGCGAGCGGATCGGTCGCGACGGCGCCGTGCGCGTCCGCCTCGGCCCGTGCCGCCTGCCGGCCCGCCGGGTCGGTCAGGGTGACGATCGCGTGCTGCACGGCCCAGCCGTCCCTGGTGCGGACCCGGGCATGTACGCCCCGCCGTTGGATGGGCCGTGCGGTGGGAGCCTGCTGCTCCCAGGTGGTGTCCATGGTGTTCCCGCTCTCCCCGCTCGCCGACGGCGAGCGGTCGTCCGCCCCGCCCGGGCGCGCCGGGCGAGTGCTCTGTCCTCATGAGCCCGAACGTGCCGGGCGAGTGCTCATTCCTCTTGCCTATTCCTCGTGCGCGAGCCACAGGTCGCGGCCCTCCTCGTCGGCGCCGTTCACGGTGACGGTGTCGGCGACGGGCGGGTAGCCGGTGGCGATGACGGTGTACTGGCCGCCGGTCAGGTCGGCGAAGGCGTACGCGCCGTCGTCTCCGGTGATCGTGGTGCCGACGACGTTCCCCGCCGCGTCGAGCAGCGTCACGCGGGCGTCGGTCAGCGGGACCCCGTCGCGCACCCGTACGGTGCCGCGGATCCTGGTGCCCGGCCGCAGCTCGACGTCGCAGCGGGTCCTGCCGGTGGCGGTGACCTCGGTGGGGACGGCGGCGGGGCGGTGCGATCCGGCGCTGACGGCCAGCGTGTAGGCGCCGGGGGCGACGCCGGAGAAGGAGTACGCGCCGTCCGCGTCGGTCGTGCTCGTGGCGACCACCTCGCCGCGCGTGTCGGTCAGCGCCAGCACCGCGCCGGGGATCGGCTTGCCCTCCTGGTCGCGTACGGTGCCGGCGAGCCGGCTCGATCCGGCCAGCCGCACGTTGAAGTCGAGCGGCCGCGAGCCCACCGCGAGCGTCGCCACCTGCGGGTCGCCGTGGGCGACGGAGGCGATCAGCACGTACGTGCCCCCGCCCGGCGCCCAGATGCTGTAGGCGCCGTCGGGCAGGGTCATGGCCCTGCTGAGCTGGTTACCGCGCATGTCGATCAGGGTGAGCGTGGCCTGCCCGATGGGGGCGCCGTCGTCGCCGCCGACGAAGCCGCGGATCTCGACCCCGCCGGGCGCCTGGGCGTAGGCGGGCTCGCGTGCCTCGGCGAAGGCGGAGGGAACGGCGTGCGGCTCAGGGGCGGGCGCGGCGGCTCTGGCGTGGCGCGGCAGGAAGAACGCGATCAGGAACGACACCAGCGCCGCCCCTCCCCCGATGGCCAGCACGACGCGGAACCCGTCGTCGGACGGCAGCTCGGCGGGCCCGAACCGGATCGTCATGCCCGCCAGGATGGCCCCGGCCACGGCGCTGGATACGGAGGTGCCGATGGCCCGCATGAGCGTGTTGAGGCTGTTGGCGGCGGCCGTCTCGGTGACCGGCACGGCCCCCATGACGAGGGCGGGCATGGACGCGTACGCGAACCCGATGCCGGCCCCGATGACGACGGAGACCAGCACGAGGTGCCACACCTCGGACATCAGCACGATGTTGAGCCCGTAGCCGCCCGCCACGATGATCGCCCCGATCATCAGCGTCAGCTTCGGGCCGCGGGCGGCCGACACGCGGGCCGCGATCGGCGCGAGCAGCAGCATGACCACGCCCGACGGCGCCATGACGAGGCCGGCGGCCAGCATCGACTGGCCGAGCCCGTAGCCGGTGGCCTCGGGGAGCTGCAGGAGCTGCGGCAGCACCAGCGACATCGCGAACATGGAGAAGCCGAGCATGATGGAGGCCAGGTTCGTGAGCAGCACCTGGCGCCGCGCGGTGGTGCGCAGGTCCACCATGGGCTCCCTGGTCCGCAGCTCCCACCAGCCCCACAGCAGCAGCACCACGACCGCGCCGACGAGCAGGCCGACCGTCAGCGGATCGGTCCAGCCCCAGTCGGCGCCCTTGGAGATGGCCAGCAGCAGGGCGACCAGGGCGGCCGACAGCCCGATGGCGCCGATCAGGTCGAAGTGGCCGCCGGTGCGTACCGCCGATTCCGGCACGAGCGCGATCACCAGGACGAAGGCGACGGCGCCCAGCCCTGCGGCGGTCCAGAACAGCACGTGCCAGTCGAAGTTCTCGGCGAGCAGCGCGGCGGCGGGCAGGCCGAGCGCGCCGCCGACGCCGAGCGAGGCGCTCATGGACGCGATGGCCGAGCCGAGCCGCTCGGGCGGCAGCTCGTCGCGCATGATGCTGATGCCGAGCGGGATGACGCCGGCCGCGAGGCCCTGCAGCGCCCGTCCGATGATCATGGGGGTCAGCGAGTCGCTGAGCCCGCACATGACCGAGCCGGCGATCAGCATGAACATGCTGACCAGCAGCACGCGCCGCTTGCCGTACATGTCGCCGAGCCGTCCCATCACCGGCGTCGCGGCGGCGCTGGCGAGCAGCGTCGCGGTGACCGCCCAGGCGGCGTCGGCGGCCGACGCCCCGAGCAGCGCGGGCAGCTCGGGCACCAGCGGGATCACCAGCGTCTGCATCAGCGACACCGCGATCCCGCTGAAGGCGAGCACCACGACGAACGTGGACGCCCGCGACGGGCCGGCCGCGTGGGCGGCGCGGGCGGACGGGTTGGTCATGCGGGGGCCTCTCGGTGGGACGGCAGCGCGGGGCAACAGGTTTAATTCAAGCGCTTGAGTTAAAATTACCAGTACGGATGTTTCCGACTTGTTGCGCCTCCGGGTTTGGCGATGCCCGGCGCCGGCTGAGATCATGGCGGCGGACGTCGGCGCAGGGCAGGCAAGCAGTTCCGGTGCGGTGATGAAGATGACGAGGACCATCCGGGCCGAGCGCGTCGGCGTGACCCGCGAGCAGATCCTGACGGCGGCCGAGCGGCTGTTCGCCGAAGACGGGGTGTGCGCGGCCTCCAACCGGCGCATCAGCGAGGCGGCAGGGCAGGGCAACACGGCCGCCGTGGGCTACCACTTCGGCGCGAAGGCCGATCTCGTCCGCGCGATCGTCCGCAGGCACGCCGAGCCGATCGAGGCCCGCCGGGCCCGCATGGTGAGCGCCGCCGAGGGGTCGGGCGACGTACGCGCCTGGGTCTCGTGCATGGTGCGCCCGGTCACCGAGCACCTCGCCGAGCTGGGCTCCCCCACCTGGTACGCCCGCTTCCTCGCCCAGGTCGGCACCGACCCCGCGCTGTGCGTGCTCCTCCAGGAGGAGAACCGCACGTCGCCGTCGCTGCGCCTGGCCGTCGACGGCTTCCACCAGTGCCTGCCCGAGTTGCCCACCGCCGTGCGGGCCGAGCGCGGCGAGATGATGCGCCAGCTCATCCTGCACACCTGCGCCGACCGCGAACGCGCGCTCGCACTGGGCGCGGCAACCCCGCGGGCGAGCTGGCACGACGCGGCGACCGGCCTCATCGACGCCCTCGTGGGCCTCTGGCTGGCCCCGACGTCATGAGACCCGGCGTGCCGCGTTTGCGGATCCCCATTCTGGACGTTTAATATCCAGATATGCGGATGAGCGAGGGCGTCGAGTGGGCCATGCACAGCTGCATCAACCTGTCCTGGCTCGACCCGGACGAGGCGATGACCGCGGCGCGGCTGGCGGCGTTCTACGAGCTGCCGCCCGCGTACCTGAACAAGCAGCTTCAGGCGCTGGCCAGGGCGGGCATCCTCAGTTCGACGCCGGGGCCGCGGGGCGGGTTCAGGCTGGCCCGCCCGCTCGAGCGGATCACGCTCCTCGACGTGGTGACGGCGATCGAGGGGCCGGGCGAGGCGTTCCGGTGCGAGCAGGTGCTGCGCAAGGGCCCGGTCGGGCGGGAGGACGTCGACTATCGCAAGGCGTGCTTCGTCTCGCAGGCCATGCGGCAGGCCGAGACGGCCTACCGCAAGGCGCTGGCCGCCCAGACGCTGGCCGACATCAGGGCGAAGGTGGAGCGTCACGTCCCCGACACCCCTGAGGCCACGCGGGCGTGGTTCGCGCGGCGCCGGTCCTGAGCGGCTTTCGCCGTTCGTCAAATTCTGGATATCTAGTAACCAGGTTATCGGTAAAGGAGACACATCATGCGCATGGACGTCAGTCGAGCCGCCGCCGCGGGATACAAGGGCATGTACGCCGTGGAGGCGTACATCGGCTCCGGACCGGTGCCCCGCAGCACGCTGGAGCTGCTGCGGCTGCGGATCAGCCAGATCAACGGCTGCGCCTTCTGCATCGACATGCACGTCAAGGAGGGGATCGAGGCGGGCGTGCCGGAGCGGAAGCTGCACGCGGTGGCCGCCTGGCGGGACACGCCATACTTCTCCGACGAGGAGCGGGCCGCGCTGGCGCTCGCCGAGGCCGCGACCCGGATCGCCGACAACCCCGAGGGAGTGCCGGACGACGTGTGGGACGCGGCGGCCGACCTCTACGACGAGGAGTCGCTGGCCGTGCTGGTGATGGCGATCGCCGCGATCAACACGTGGAACCGCCTCAACGTCACCGTCCGCAAGGGCCCCGCCGAGTGAACCACGTGTTCACAGGTGCTCGCCGAAGAAGGCGGTGAGCTTGGCGACGGCGGGGGTGACGTACACGTCCCGGTCGTAGAGGTCGATGTGGGTGGCGCCGTCGATGACGTGCAGCTCCTTGGGCTCGGCGGCCCGCTCCATGGCCTCGCGGCTGATGTACGCGCTCTCCGCCTCCGACCCGACGATCATCAGCAGCGGCCGGGGCGAGATCAGGTGGGCCATGGCGAAGGAGTCGTACTGGGCGATCCTGTCGATGCTGCGCAGCACCCACCCCTGGACGGCGCGGGGGTGGTGGCCGCGCGGCGTGCGGTAGTACTCCCAGGTCTCCCGGAACTGCCGGGTCTCGGTGGCGAAGCGCTGCTCGGCGTCCTCGGGGATCCACGGCACCATCCAGGGGGCCTCGCCGCGCGCCTCCGCCGTACGCGCGGCGCCGGCCTGCTGGAGCAGGGCCGGCAGCACCGCGGGGTCCTGGGTGCGTCCGAGCCCTTCGCGGAAGGCGTGGCCCAGGTCCGCGGCGCTGACGGCGGCCACGGCGCGGATGCGGTGGTCGGTCTGGGCGGCGTAGGGGACGTAGCCACCGGAGGCGCAGATGCCCAGCGCGCCGATGCGGCCGGGGTCGATGTCGTCGCGGGTGGTGAGGTGGGTGACGGCGGACTTGACGTCCTCGGCGCGCTGGAAGGGGTCCTCCAGGCCGCGCGGCTCGCCCTCGCTCTCGCCCTGGTACGCCGCGTCGAACACGAGCGCGGCGAACCCGGCATCGGCCAGGCGCCGGGCGTACAGGCTGGGGCTCTGCTCCTTCACCCCGCCTCCTGGGTGCCCGATGACGACGGCGGGCAAGGGGCCGCCGGTGTGGCCGTCGGGGGTGAACAGGATCCCGGCGAGGGCGAGCCCGTCGCTGGGGAAGGTGACGTTCGTCTGCATCGCACTTCTTCTCGGTATGGGGTGGTTCGTCACCGAGGCTCGCAGAGCCCGTACGGAAGCGGGAGAGGCGAGTCGTGTCCCAGGTCAGCGCTTGTCCTAGGACAGAATCGGCCCCCTCACGACGGCGCCGCCTGCGGCAGACTGGGTCCCATGACACACCCCACCGAGCTCGGCGCCTTCCTGCGCGCCAGGCGCATGGAGCTGAGCCCGGCCGAGGTCGGGCTGCCCGGCGGCGGCAGGCGGCGGGTCAAGGGGCTGCGCCGCGAGGAGGTGGCGCTGCTCGCGTCGATCAGCACCGACTTCTACACCCGCATCGAGCAGGGCCGCCGCCAGGCGTCGGCGCCCGTGCTCGACGGCATCGCCCGCGTGCTGCGGCTCAGCGACGACGAGCGGTCCTACCTGTACGAGCTGTCGGGCAAGGAGCCGGCGGGCCCGCGCCGGCGAGCCGCACAGAAGGTCCAGCCGCAGCTGCGGCGGCTGCTCGACGACCTGGTCACCACCCCCGCCGTGGTCCTGGGCCGGCGCACCGACCTGCTGGCCTGGAACGCGATGGCCGCCGCCCTGTTCACCGACTTCGCGCGGCTCCCTGAGGAGCAGCGGAACTTCGTGCGGCTGGTGTTCCTCCATCCCGCCTTCCACCGGCTCTACCCCGAGTGGGAACACGTCGCCAGGGCCTGCGTGGCGCAACTGCGCATGGAGGCCGCCCGCGACCCGGCCGACCCGCGGCTGGCCGCGCTGGTGGGCGAGCTGTCCGTCCGCGACGACGACTTCCGCCGGTGGTGGGGCGGCCATCACGTCGAGGTGCGCGACGTCGGCAGGAAGGTCATCGACCACCCGATCGCTGGGCGGCTGGTGCTCGACTGGTCGGCCCTGGCCTGCACCACCGACCCCGGCCAGCAGCTCATCACGCTGACGGCCGAGCCGGGCACGCCGTCGCACGACGGCCTCCGCCTGCTCGCCTCGTGGCAGGCCGGTGAGCCGAGCCGCGTGGGTGGTACCGGCCAGGTCTAGTCTGCACGGGGCCAGCCGGCGTGCCCTTTCCGCGGGTTCCGAGGCGTTCCTACAGGTGAACGCCGATGAACCGAGGAGAGGTCACCGAGATGTGCACGATGGCGCTGCCGTACGAGCTGTGCCGGTTGGGCGCGGACGCCGGTCATGCCCTGCGCACGCCCGTCGCCGCGCTGCGGGTGGAGCTGGAGGAGGCCCGACTGCATCGCGACGAGCTCGACGTGGACGCGCTGCTGTGCCGCGCCATGGACGCCGTCACCCGGCTGGAGCGGGTCGTGGAGCAGCTGCGGCTGCTCGACGACCCCTCCTACGCCGTCGAGCACGGCTGCCGGTTCGGTGACCGGCTGCGCGGCTTCCATCCCAGGTGAATGACCAGGGCTTCGCCCGCCGCCTTGCATACTGACCGTATGAGGCGGCCTGACCAGCTGCGCGAGTTCCTGCGGTCCAGGAGGTCACGCGTCTCGCCACGTGACGTCGTCTACACCCCGCCCACCGGCTCGGCGTCGGCGGAGCGGCTGGCGGCGCCGGCGGCGTTGCGGTAGTCGCGCGGCGCCAGGCCGGTCAGGCGTTTGAAGGCGTTGCTGAGGGCGCTGACCGAGGCGTAGCCGACCTCGCGGGCGATGGCCTCCATGGTCGCCTCGCCGTCGCGCAGCCGGCCGGCGGCCAGCTCGATGCGCCAGCCGGTCAGATATTCCAGCGGCCCCTTGCCGACGACCTGCTTGAACCGGGCGGCCAGCGTCGAGCGGGACACCGCGCACACGCCGGCGAGTTCGGCGACCGTCCAGGCGTGGGCGGGGTCGGCGTGCATGGCGCGCAGGGCCGGCGCCACCACGGGGTCGGCGAGGCCGGCCAGCCAGCCCGAGGTCTGGCCCGGCGCGGTGGCGACGTGCAGGCGCAGCAGGTGGATGAGCATGACGAGCGCGAGATGCTCGGTGACCAGGGTGGCGGCGGGCTGGGAGGCGCGCAGCTCGGCGGCGATGAGCTCGAGCGCCCAGCGCACGGTGGTGGCCTCGGTGGTGCTGCCGGGCACGTGGATCACCGGCGGCAGCACGTCGAACAGCAGCTCACCGGCCCGCTCGCCGAAGTGGAACCGGCCGCTCATCAGCTCGACGTCGTCGCCGTCGCCGACGCGGGCCGGGCCGCCGGCCGCCGCCCTGAACACCGGCCCGGCAGGGGCGGGCGTCACGCCGGGGCCGCTCGCCAGGGTGAAGGCGCGCGGCTGGACGAGCAGGAAGCAGTCGCCCTCGCGCAGTTCGATCGGCTCGGGCACGCCGTCCACGGTGAGCAGGCAGTGGCCGCGGCGCACGGCGTTGAACTTGACCCCGTCCGGAGGGTCGAATGCGAGCGCCCACCGGCCGCCGGCCACCAGCCCGACGGACAGGCGGCTGGTCGTGCCGACGAGCGTGAGCACGTCTTCGAGCGGATCGGCTTGCCGGACTGTCACGCAACTATCCTGGACGATTGAGGCTTCTGCGTCCAATCGCGGCTTTCTAGGGTGACGGGCATGACACGTATCAGCACCCCTTTCACCGCCAGGACCACCGCCGCCGAGGTGCTCGCCGGCGTCGATCTGACCGGCCGCCGGATCATCGTGACCGGCGGGGCCTCCGGCATCGGCCTGGAGACCGTACGCGCGCTGCGGGGTGCCGGGGCCGACGTCACCGTCGCCACCCGCGACCCGGCCGCCGGCGAGCGGCGGCTGGACCTGAGCGACCTCGGGTCCGTCCGCGCCTTCGCCGCCTCGTGGACGGGACCCCTGCACGCGATCGTGGCGAACGCCGGCATCATGGCGCTGCCCACCCGCCAGGTCACCGCCCGCGGCTGGGAGCTGCAGCTCGCCACGAACTTCCTCGGCCACTTCGCGCTGGTCACCGCCCTGCACGCGAACCTGCGGCAGGCCGGGGACGCGCGGGTGGTCATGGTCAGCTCGGGCGCGCAGCTGGGAGCGCCCTTCGACTTCGACGACCCGCACTTCGAGAAGCGCCCGTACGACCCGTGGACGGCCTACTCGCAGTCGAAGACGGCCGACGTGCTGCTCGCGGTCGGCGCGGCGCGGCGCTGGGCGGACGACGGCCTCATCGCCAACGCCCTCGAACCCGGCTACATCCACACCGGCCTGCAGCGGCACGTGGACGCCGCGACGATGCGGGCGATGGGCGCGATGGACGAGGCGGGCCGGCTGCTGACCCCCGACTACTTCAAGACCCCCGAGCAGGGGGCCGCCACGTCGGCGCTGCTGGCCGGGTCGCCGCTGGTGGCGGGCGTGACCGGCCGGTTCTTCTCCTCCGACAACCAGGAGGCCGAGGTGGTGCGGGGCGGGCCCGGCGTCATGGCGGGCGTGGCGTCGTGGGCGGTGGACCCGGAGGCGGCCGACCGGCTCTGGGCGTACGCGCTGGACGCCATCTCGGTGTAGAAGTCTCAACAGAGAGTTCAACGATACCGTCGAAGGTATGACGAACTCCCCGTACGACGGTCTCCTGCGGCTGCTGCCCGCCCGGCCGCGGCTGCTCGCGCTCGGCGAGCCGACCCACGGCGACGAGACCCTGCTCGGCCTGCGCAACGAGCTGGTCAGGCGGCTCGTCGAGCAGGAGGGCTACCGGTGCGTCGCGATCGAGAGCGACTGCGTGAAGGGGCTGGTGGTGGACGACCACGTCACCTCGGGCGCCGGGAACCTGTCCGCGGTGATGGCGGGCGGTTTCAGCCATGGGGCGGGGGCGGCGGCTGGCAACCGCGAGCTGGTGCGGTGGCTGCGGGCGTACAACAGGGGCCGTCCGGCCGCCGACCGCGTGCGCTTCGCGGGCTTCGACGCGCCCATGGAGATGACCCACGCGGCGAGCCCCCGGCAGGCGCTCACCGCCCTGCACGCCTACCTCGGCGCCCACGCGGACACCGGCGTCCTGCCGGAGACGCTCGACCGCCTGCTCGGCCCCGACGAGCGGTGGACGGACGAGCAGGCGATCTTCGATCCGTCGCGGTCGATCGGCCGGTCGGACGCGGCGAACGAGCTGCGACTGCTGGCCGACGACCTGGCCTGCCTGCTCGACGTCCACGCGCCGGGGCTCGTGGCGGCGGGCGGGCGCGACGCGTGGGAACGAGCCCGCCTGTACGCCCGCACCGCCACCGGCCTGCTGCGCTACCACGCTCAGATGGCCGGCGCCGCGCCCGGCCGGGTCAACGCGATGATGGGCCTGCGCGACGCGATGATGGCCGCCAACCTGCTCGCCCTCGCCGACCGCGGCCCCACCCTCGTCCACGCCCACAACCGCCACCTGCAGCGGCAGCGCAGCACGGTCATGCTGGGCGAGCTTCGGGTGGACTGGTGGAGCGCCGGCGCGCAGGTCGCGCGCCGGCTCGGCGATGCGTACGCCTTCGTCGCCACCGCCGTCGGCACCATCCACCACGAGGGCGTCGGCGCCCCTCCCCCTGACACCGTCGAAGGCGTGCTCCACGCGATGCCAGGAGACCGCTTCCTGATCGCGGGCCGGGAACTGGACGCCACCGGCCTCGTCCCCCGCGACTCCCCCTGGTACGGCTACCTCCCGCTCACCCCGGCCGACCTGACCGGCAGCGACGCCCTGCTCTACGTCAGGGACCTGCCGCCAGGTCCCTGACTCAGGTGACGGTGCCGGGCTGCGCGGAGAGCAGCGTCTGGGCCCAGCCGGTGGCGTCGACGGTGCCGTGACCGCTCAGGTCGTCGCCCTTGCCGTCGTAGGGGTCGCCGTCGTGGTAGCGGTAGAGCGCTCCTGCCGGGTTGTGGCCGTAGTAGACGCCTGCGCCGGGTGACAGGAGGGCGTCGAAGTTCTGCCAGGTGCTGTCACGGAGCTGGTGCCGGTCCCAGTCGTCCCTGCCCTTGATCTTGTACGACAGCAGCAGCCCGTTCGTGGTGGTCCCCAGGATCCAGTCGGGCCCCGTCGTCGTCAGCGTCTTGAGCGTGAACCCCGTACCGATGAGCGTGTTCCCGGTGATGTCACTGATGGCCGGCTTGGCTGCGGTGAGCGTGTAGCGGCGCAACGTGCCGGCCGCGATCCCGAAAAGATGACTCTTGCCGTCGTAGGCCAGCAGGTCATGCGTCCAGCCGGTGCCGAGCCGCACCGGCGTCTCGAAGATCAGCTCTTCGTTGTTCGTCCGGATGTCCACCCGATACAGCTCGCCGTCGTTGCCGGGCTTGGTCACCAGAAGCGTGTTGAAGTTCAACGTCGCGATCGCCTTCGGGGTGAAACCGAGACTCGCGGCCGAGACCACCGCCCCATGCGTCCGCTTACCCGACTCCGCATCGATCGTCGTGTAGGTGAGCCGCCCGTCCGGCAGCGCCCCATAGATCTTCGCGGTCCCCTCAGGGGACGTGGCCGAGCAGTTGTGGCTGGTGACGTTGTTCCATTCGCGGCCGTCCGCCTGCCCGTAGGTGACGCCGTTGAAGGTCGGTCTGACCCGCTCGGAGTTCTCGGTGCCCCAGGAGGCCCGTCCGTCGCCGTTGGCGTCGTAGCCGAGCTCGAAGTGCAGGTGCGGGTGGCCGTTGGCGGTCGCGCCGTCCTCGCCGACCTTGCCGATCACAGTTCCGCGCTCCACCCGGTCGCCGACCTCGGCGGCACGCGACTGCAGGTGGATGTAGGTGGTGAAGTAGCGACCGCCGTGATCGATCTGGATCATGTTGCCGGCGTTCTCGTGCCGGTACGACTGCTTCACCGTCCCGGCGGCGGGGGCGATCAGTGTCGCGCCCAGAGTGCCGTTCTGGTCAGGCTCCTTGACCATGTCCAGCGCGGGGGCGTGGCCCCAGGTGTTCAGCTGCCACTTCTGGCCGCAGGGGAAGGGGAGCTGGAGATCTGGCGCGGCCATCGTCTCGCGTGCGGACGTGGCCGTCGCCTGGCTCGCCGTGCCGGCGACGATGAGCATCGCGGCGACGACGGCGGATAAGCGGGCGAATCGCATGAATGTCCTCCCAGTACGGATGCGTGGCGTGCGGCACCACGGCCACGACCGTAGGGAGGGCAGGTATGCCGGAGGTATGTCGGAGGTATGCCAGATGATCGGCTAGGAGTCGTTCAGGTAGGTCAGGACGGCCAGGACGCGGCGGTTGGTGTCGTCGTCGTCGGTCAGGCCGAGTTTGCCGAACATCGACGTCGTGTACTTGCTGATCGCGCTCTCGCTGAGGAACAGCCGCCGTCCGATGGCCTGGTTGGACAGCCCTTCCGCCATCAGGGCGAGCACGTCGAGCTCGCGCCCGGTGAGGCCGCCGAGGCGGCGGGTGGACGCGCCGCTGGACAGCAGCTTGCCGATGACGGCGGGGTCCATCGCCGTGCCGCCGGCCGCGACCCGTTCCAGGGCGTCCACGAACTGGTCGGCGTCGAACACGCTCTCCTTGAGCAGGTAGCCGACCCCCCCGGAGCCGTCGGCCAGCAGCTCGCGCGCGTACAGCTGCTCGACGTGCTGGGAGAGGATCAGCACCGGCAGGCCGGGCACCTCGCGGCGGGCCGCGACGGCCGCTTTGAGCCCTTCGTCTGACTGTGACGGCGGCATGCGCACGTCCACGACGGACACGTCGGGCCGCCACGTCAGCAGCGCGTCGAGCGTCTCGGGGCCGGTGGTCGCGGTGGCCACCACCTCGTGCCCGAACGCCTCGATGAGCCGGACCATCCCCTCGCGCAGCAGGTAGAGGTCCTCGGCGACGACTATGCGCATGGGACCACCATCCTGGCACGGGTCGGGCCGCCCGCCGGGCTGGTGACCTCCAGGGCGCCGTCGAAGACGGCCAGGCGGCGGCGCAGCCCGTCGAGGCCGCCGCCGGCGCGCGGGGCCGCTCCTCCCCTGCCGTCGTCCTCGACCTCGACGACCAGGTCGGTGTCGGCGCGGGCGATGGAGATGCGGGCGTGGGTGGCGCGGGCGTGCTTGGCGGCGTTGGTGAGCAGCTCGGCGATGCCGAAGTAGACGGCCGACTCGATCGGCGGGTCCAGTCGCACCCGCCCCTCCGCGTTGACGGACGCTTCGAGCGGGCTGTCCAGGGCGAGGGCGCGTACGGCGTCCACGAGCCCGCGCTCGCTCAGCACCGGCGGGTTGATGCCCTGGACCAGCTCGCGCAGCTCGGTCAGCGACGAGGCGGCACCGGCCCGCGCCTCGCGCAGCAGCGCCCTGGCGCGGTCGGGGTCGGTCTCCATGAGCTTCTCCACGGTGGCCAGGGAGATGCCGAGCGCGACCAGGCGGGCCTGGGCCCCGTCGTGCAGGTCGCGCTCGATGCGGCGGATCTCGGCGGCCTGCGCGACCGTGGTGTCCGCGCGCTGGGCGGTCAGCTCCTCGACGCGGCCGGCCAGCACCATGGCGGGCGAGGGCCGCAGGAAGCGGGCGGCGACGGGTGGGGCGGCGCGCCAGGCGTACGGAGAGGTCGCGACGGCCACGACGGCGGCGAGCACGCCCGCGGCGCGCGGCAGCGGCGACGGCTGGAGGAGCCAGGCGACCGCCGCCACCAGCGCGGCGGGCGGCACGGCGGCGGCCAGGCCGGCGGTGAAGGGGACCATCGCGACGAAGCGCAGGTCACGCCAGGTCGCGGGGTCGCGCGCCCAGGTCCGCCACCGCTGGTCGCGCTCGGCGTCGCGGCGGTTGCGCTCGTAGGAGTGGCCGTTCCACCAGTAGCCGGTGGACAGGCGGGTCACCGGGGCCGCCTCGCGGTAGCCGCCGGGGATCTCGACGCCGGTCCATCGTGCGATCAGACTCCTGAACCACCCGCATATCCTGCGCGACAGCGCGACCGTCAGGAACGCCGCCCAGAACGGGCCCGCGACCCACATGCCGCCGCCCCACCACAGCCCCAGCGCCACCGCCACCGCCCACAGGGCCGGGACGAGCAGGCTCACCCCCAGGACGGCGCACGCCCGCGCGAATCCCGCCCAGGCGCCGGTCAACCATCGCATGCCCGCTCTCCACTCCTTCGGTGCCGTCGTGCTTCCACTGTGCACCCGGCCGGAGGGACTTTCGCCCAGGTGGGCCCAGGAGTGGGTCTGGCCACACCCCTCTGTGCGGCCGGACGTACCCCGGCCTCAGGGGCGGGTGGCGCGGGTGACGATGACGTCGATGATGTCGTCGGTGCTGATCCCTTTGTGGGCGAGATCACCCACGGTGACCAGCTCGGCGATGCCGTGGGCGCTGGCCAGCACGGCCGCGACCGCGGCCTTCTCGCGCGGGCCGCCGGTGCCGTCGTCCACGCTGAGCGCGGTCATGATCTCGTCGATGCCCTGCTCGATCTCGGGGTGCCGCCCGGCGACGAAGACCGAGGAGAAGACCAGCCGGTATTCCTCGTGGTGGCGTACGGCGTAGTCGATGTAGCTGCGGTAGAAGGCACGCAGCCGCTCCTCCTGGGTGCCCTGCGACAGCACGGCGGTGGCGATGTGCTGGGTGATGTCGGACATGACGCGGGCGGCGAGCGCCGCGAGCAGCGCGGTCTTGTCGGCGAAGTGGCGGTAGGGGGCCATGCGCGACAGACCGGCCATTTCGCCGACCGCGCGCAGCGTCACGGCGTCGAGCCCTTCCTCGCGCAGCAACGTCAGCGCGCTCTCTATCAGCCGGGACCTGGTGCCGTCGATCATGCCGTCACTCTCTCACGACCTCCCGTGTTGACAATGTCAGCACTGGCGCTGACACTGTCAACATACCCCAATGTTGACAACGTCAGCAGGAGCGCTATGAAGATCATGGTGAACGGCGTGCCCCACGAGGTGGACGCCGGGCGAGACGATCCGGTGGTGGACGTCCTGCGTGACGGCCTGGGCCTCACCGGGACGAAGGCCGTGTGCCGTACGGGCGTCTGCGGCGCGTGCACGATCTCCGTGGACGGCACCCCGCAGGCGAGCTGCCTGCTGCCCTGCGCGGCGGTGGAGGGCAGAGCCCTGACCACCGCCGAGGGGCTCGACCATCCCGTGCAGCGTGCGTTCGCCGCCCACGACGGGCTGCAGTGCGGTTACTGCACGCCCGGCTTCGTGGTCGAGGCGGCCGCGTTTGTGGACGCCTGGCGGGCCGAGCACGGCGACGTGACGCCGCCCCGCGAGGAGGTCGCCGCGGCCCTGGCCGGTCATCTGTGCCGCTGCGGCGCGTACGCGGGGATCTACGCCGCCGTCGCGGCCGCCTGCCGGGGCGAGCACGACACGGACACCCCCGCACCCGTCCGGGTCGAGGCGATGGAGAAGATCACCGGACGCGCCCGCTACACCACGGACGTCCGGCTGGACGGCCAGCTCGAAGGCGTGATCATCCGTTCGGCGCAGGCGCACGCGCGGGTCACCTCCGTCGAGGTGGACGGCGTCCCCGTGGTGGACCTGCTGCCCGAGGACCGGATCGTCCGCTACGCCGGCCAGCCGATCGCCGCCGTCGCCGCCGCGACCCGCCTGGAGGCACAGGCGATCGCCGAGGGCGCCAGGGTCGGGTACGAGCCGTTCCCCACCGCGCTCGACGACGGCACCGACGCCCCGCCCGTCTACGACGAGCAGAGCAGGAAGAACGCCCACAGCTCCAGCGAGGGCATGACGGTGCCCGGCGGCTGGGACGGCAACGTGCGCGGGCCGTTCAGCGGGGCGAGCAGGCGGGCGGGCAAGGCGGCCACGCTGATCGACGAGGCCCGGCGGCGCGACGACCCGCTGCTGGTGACGGGCGCGTTCAGCACCGCCGTACAGGTACACACGCCGCTGGAGCCGCACGCCTGCGTGGCGCGGTGGGACGAGCGCGGCGACCTCCACCTGCACCTGTCCACGCAGACACTGGCCATGGCCGCCGAGCAGGCCGCCAAGCGCTGGAAGCTGGACGAGAGCCGGGTGCACGTCGTCGCCGAGCACGTGGGCGGCGGGTTCGGCGCGAAGTCCGGCATCACGGTCGAGTCGGTCGCGGCGGTCGAGCTGGCGCGGGCGTACGGCGCTCCCGTACGCGTGGTGTTCAGCCGCGCCGAGGAGCTGACGGACGCCGGCAGCCGGCCGGGCAGCAGGACGAACATCGCCCTGCTCGCCGACGACAAGGGCGAACTGGCCGCGCTCGCGATCGACGTGCGGGGCCGGGGCGGCGTCTCCATCGGATCGGCCTCCGCGTCGCTGGCCCGCCTCGTGTACGGCAAGGCGCCCCGCCGGCTGCGCGACTACGACGTGGTCACCAACGAGCCGCCCGGCACGCCCTTCCGCGGCCCCGGCGCCCCGCCGATGCTGTGGGCGCTGGAGCAGGCCGTGGACGAGATGGCGCACCGGCTCGGCGAGGACCCGATCGTGCTGCGCCGCCGCTGGGACGGCAACCCCAAGCGGCACGCGCTCTACGAGCGGGCCCTGGAGCTGCCCGTCTGGCGGGACAGGCCGCGCAGCGGGTCGCAGACGGGACGCTTCCGCCGCGGCGTCGGCGTGGCCGTGGCCAACTGGATCTACCTCGTCGCCACGGCGACCCAGGTCGAGCTGGAGGTCCAGGGCGACGTGGTCGTGGCGCGCACCGCCACCCAGGACATCGGCACCGGCGTGCGCAGCGTCATCGCCGGCGTCCTGCGCGAGGAGCTGGGCCTGCCCGCGGAACGCATCCGCGTCGAGATCGGCAGCTCCGCCACCGTGCCTGGACCGCCCGCGCTGGGCAGCCGCAGCACCACCTCGGTGGCGCCGGCCGCCCGCGACGCCGCCCGCCGTCTGCTCGCCCAGGGCCTGACCGACGGCGCCAAGGTCGTCGGCAGGCGGCGGGGCGACCGGGGCGGGTACGTGACGCCGTTCTCGGTGCAGGGCATGTCGATCGGGCGCGGGTTCAGCGGCGCGGTGCACGTCACCGAGGTCGAGGTGGACACCAGGCTCGGCACGATCAGGCCGCTGAGCGTGTGGGGCGGCATCACGGCGGGCCGCATCTACGCCGAGCGCCCGGCCCGCAACCAGTGCGAGGGCGGCATCATCCAGGGCATCGGCTACGCCCTGTACGAGGAACGCCACACCGACCCCGTCACCGGCACCGTCCTCACCGCGAACCTGGAGGACTACCGCATCCCCGGCATCGGCGACACGCCGGAGATGACCATCCACTTCCACCAGGAGGGCTGGGACCACGTCAACGGCGGCGGCGTCGGGCTCGGCGAGGTCTCGACGGTCGGAGTGGCGGCCTCGGTCGCCAACGCCGTCCGCAACGCGACCGGCTGGCGCCCCCACGACCTCCCCATCCGCCCCGACCGCCTCCTCCAGGGCCTCACCCCATGACCACCCCACCCCGCAAGACGCCCCTTGGCCCCGTTTCGCATCTCGAAGGGATCCGACCTTGACCGTCTCCACCGATCTTCTTGAGGCCGCGCGGCACGGGGTGCCGCGGGCGGGTGGCACCGATGTGATGAGCCGGCCGGTGGCCGGGCCGTTCTTGGATCTGGCCGAGCTGCGTGACGTGCCCGGCATGTCGGGCATCACCTGGCAGCCGGACGGCTCCGCCCGGCTCGGTGCGCTGACCACCGTCGCCGAGGTGGCCCGCGACGAGCGGCTGCGAGCCGCGTACCCGGCGCTGGCGCTGACCGCGCGAGGGCTGGCCACGCCGCAGATCAGGGCCGTCGCCACCGTCGGCGGGAACCTGCTCCAGCGCAACCGCTGCTGGTACTACCGCAACCCGGCCTTCACCTGCCACCAGGACGGCGGCGACTCCTGCCCGGCCCGCGCCGGCCAGAGCCTGTACGCCGCCGTCATCGACACCGGCCCCTGCCTGGCACCCCACCCGTCGTCCCTGGCCATGGCGCTGCTGGCGTACGACGCGGCCGTCGAGGTGCACGGCAGGAGCCCGTTCCCTGCCGCCGACCTGTACGGCGACGGCTCCGACCCGACCCGCGACCACCTCCTCGGCCCCGGCGAGCTGCTCACCTCGGTGCACCTGCCGCCGCCGGTGGCCGGGGAGCTGGCCGCGTACCGGAGGGCCATCGCCCGCTCGGAGGGCGAATGGCCGCTGGTGGAGGCCACCGCCCGCCTGATACTGGACGGCCCGCAGGTCACCACCGCCGCGGTGGCGGCCGGCGGCATCGCCCGCGTGCCGCTACGGCTCCCCGAGGTGGAAGCCGCCCTCCTCGCCGGAGACACCTTCGAGACCGCCGCCGCCCTGGCCGCCGCCCGCTGCACCCCGACCCCGCACAACGCCTACAAGGTCACCCTCCTCACCGCCACCATCCTGGAGGTCCTGGAACAAGCGGCGGCCGGCGACTGACCGGTCAGGTGCACTTGCCGTTCAGCCAGGCGCGGTAGTCCTTGGTGTAGTTCGTCATCACGCTCTTCGGGGCCTGGGCCAGGACCTCCGTCCAGCGGGCGGTGTTGCCGTTCCAGGAGGCCGGGGGTTCCTGCCAGGCCACGCTGTCGGTCCAGCGGGCCTGGGAGCCCTTGAGGAGGGTCGGATGGCGCTTGGCGAGTTCGGCCTGGATCCAGGAGTCCTGCGAGTAGACGAGGATGCGCATCGACGCCTGGCGTTCCTTGATCGGGTCGGAGACCTCCTTCCAGGCCGCCGCCCCGTACGTCCCGTCAGAAAGGACGCGCCGGGCCTCGGGCTTGATCTCCAGCAGCGCGATCATGCCGCGCGAGCGCACGTGGTCCAGCCACTGCCGCAGCGTGTGCACCTGCTGCCCCTTGTAGGGCCCGCGGGCGATGCTGCGGTCGCGCAGGTTGTCGCTGCCCGCCGTCCACCACAGGTCGGTGATGTTGCGCCGGACGCCGGTCAGGCCGTTGGTGGAGGTGTTGTGCCACATGACGGCCTTCGTGCCGTGCTTGGTGAGCTGGACGTCACCTTCCACCCCGTCGGCGCCCCACGCCCGCTGGTCGTCGACGCCGCGGGCGTGGTTGGGCTGGCGGATCTGGTCGCGGTCCCAGGGGTTGGAGCCGCTGGGGTAGCCGCCGTGGCCGAAGACCTCGGGGCAGGCGGCGGCGCGGGCGGCCGGCCGTGCGTACGCGGCCGGTGCCGCGAGCGACATGCCGAGCGCGGTCAGCGCGGTCACCAGCGCCGCCTTCCTCATGATCGTCATGCGTGCTGACTCCCTAGGGTCGGGGGATGATCGGCACGGGCAGGCTATGCGGCGCGGGCCCGGGTGATCAACGGGTCAGCGGGAGAGTGCGTCGGCGACCAGGTCGAGGTAGGCGTGCCCGGCCGCCACGCTGTCGGGCGGTCCGAGGCCGGCGAAGTCGTCGAGCAGGCGGCGCAGGGCGGCCAGCTGCTGCTCCCAGGTGGCGTCGGGGTCGTACGAGCCGCCGATGAACGCGATGAGCCCGGCCGCGCCGGGCGAGCGGCGGGCGACGCCCTTGCCCGCGACGGGGACGAGCCCCAGCTTCAGCGCGCGTTCCTCGTCGGGCCCCTTGGGGGTGGGCGGCTCCGGCTCACCGGCCGCGAGCTGCTCGCCGAGGGTGAGCGTGCCGTGCTCGATGCCGTGCTCGATGCCGTGCTCGATGCCGTGCCGGTCGAACAGGACGGCGCAGTCGGACGGCCAGCTGGCCAGGGAGACGGGGTGGACGTACCAGTCGGCCCAGAGCGGCAGCCCGTCCCCCACGTACTGACAGCTGAAGCCACGTGTGCCGCGCGGGCCGTTGTGGCGGGCGTCGATGGTGATGACCGGCTCGACGGGCGCGGGCGGCGCGTAGCCGTCGAGGCGGGCGTCGGACACGACGACGAGCAGATCGACGTCGCTCCAGTCGTCGGCGTGGCCGGCGCCGAACGAGCCCACCAGCGCGGCCCCCGCCACGGACGGGTCGTCGCGGAGCCCGGCGGTCACGGCGTCGAGCCAGCGAGTGCGGAGCGCGGCCAGCCTGGGTGCGGATGGGGCGGCGGCCGTCACCCGGCGTCTGTGGTCAGCACGCCGTTGAGCAGGGCTTTCAGGTAGCGGGCGGCGACGGCGGGATCGTCGGGATAGGGGCTGTTCTTGACCGCGTACGCGACGCCGCACAGCAGCACCAGCAGGTCGGGCGCGTCGAGGCCGGGCCGCAGGACGCCTTCTGAGACCGCGCGGGCGAGCAGGTCGCGGATCATGCCGACCAGCTCGTCCCTGAGCTCGCGGGTGCGTTCGGTGGTCGGCGCGGGGCCGAGCGCCTCGGTGGCGAAGGCCTCGTCCTCGACGTACGCGGTGAGCGCGCGGTCGAGGAAGGTGTGCAGGGCGGCGCGGACGTCGGGCGCGGCGACACCCCGGCGGACCTCGTCGATCATCGCCTCGAACCGCTCCTCTGCGAGCGCGGCCAGCAGCGCCTCGGGGGTCGGGAAGTGGCGATAGACGGTGCCCACCCCGACGTCGGCCTCCCGGGCGACGGCGTTGAGCTGCAGCGTCGCGCCGGCGTCGACCATGGCTCTGGCCGTCTGCAGGATCTGCCGGCGGTTGCGGGCGGCGTCCTTTCTCAGCGGTGTGGCGGGCATGTCCCCCACCCTACAACCGGATAGCCGCTCGATTCGGATGATCGATCCGAGACTCAGGAGGTCGCGGACAGCGCGCGCAGCAGCACGTCGGTGAGATCGTCGAGGTAGGTGGGCCCGGCCTCGGCGGCGCGGACGGCGAGCCGCCAGTAGACGGGGGCGGCGATCAGGTCGAGCGCCAGGTCGATGTCGGTGTCGCGGGGCAGCTCGCCGCGCTCGACGGCGCGCAGGAAGATCTCCGCCGTACGCTCCCGCTTCGGCTCACCGACCAGGAGTCCCACGACCTCGCCCAGCTCGGGGTTGCGGACCATCTCGGCCACCAGGTCGGGCAGGATGCGCGCGAAGCGCGGGTGGGTCAGCCACTGGGTGAGGACGCCGAGTGAGGCGCGCAGGTCGCCGCGGAGCGTGCCGGTGTCGGGCACGCTGATCATGGCGATGCTGTACGCGCGGATCACCCCCATCGCCATCTCCTGCTTGGACGCCCAGCGGCGATACAGCGCGCTCTTGCCGACGCCGGCCCGTTTGGCGACCGCCTCCATCGACAGGCGGGCGTAGCCGTTCGCGGCCAGCTCGTCCAGCACGGCTTCGGTGATGGCCTCGGTGACCTGGGGCTGCAGCACGGCTGCGCCGGTGGGAGTGCGGCGGCTCATGGGGTGCAGTCTACCGATTGGACGGGACGGTACCGTCTCGTCTATGGTTCACGGCGGGACGGTACCGTATCGTCCTAATGGAGGAGGAAAACTGTGCAAGCCACCGAGCTGATCGAGCACGGCGTCGAGCTGCTGCTGGCCAAGGACATGGCGGGGTTCGCGGAGCTGTGGGCCGAGGACGGGGTGATCGAGTTCCCGTTCGCGCCCGCCGGGTATCCGCCCAGGGTGGAGGGGCGTGCGGCGATCCGGGAGTACCTGCGCGGCTACCCGGACATCTACGACATCCGGGAGGTCGTCAGGAAGGTGATCCACCGGACCGAGGACCCGGAGGTGGTGGTCGTGGAGCTGGAGGTGGCCGGGATCGTGCCGCGCAGCGGGAAGCCGTACCGGATGGGTTATGTCGCGATCGTCACCGTGCGGGACGGCGAGATCCAGCGCTACCGCGACTACTGGAACCCGTTGCAGGCCGCCGAGGCGCTGGGCGGGCTCGAGTCGTTCACGGGCGCGTTCGCGGGCGGTGCGACATGAGCGAGGTGCTGGTGATCGGCGCGACGGGGACGACGGGTTCGCGGGTGACGGCCTTCCTGCGCGAGCGCGGGGTGCCGGTCCGGCCGGCGAGCCGTAAGGGCGATCTGCCGGGGTTCGTGCGCTTCGACTGGGCGGCGCCGGAGACCCACGCCCCGGCCCTGGCGGGGGTGCGGGCCGCCTATGTGCTGCCGCCGATCGGGGTGACCGAGCCGGTGCCGCTGGTGGAGCCGTTCCTGCACGAGGCCGTACGCCAAGGGGTGCGCCGCGTGGTGCTGCTCGGCACGTCGGCGCGGCCGGAGCGGACGCCAGGGGCGGCGGCGCTGTACGACGTGGTCCGCACGGTGATGCCGGAGTGGACGGTGCTGCGCCCGTCGTGGTTCATGCAGAACTTCACCGGCGAGGCCGTCGCGCTGCGCCGCCGCGACGGCGAGCTGATCTCCGCGACGGGCGGCGGCCGGGTGGCGTTCGTGGACGCCGGCGACATCGCGGCGGTCGCCGGCCACGCCCTGACGGATCCGGTGCCGCACGACACCGACCACGTGCTGACCGGCCCGGAGACGCTCACGTATGACGAGGTGGCCGCGCTGCTCACCGAGCTGGGCGCCGGCCCGTTGCGCCACCGCCCGCTCACGCCGGACGAACTCGCCGCGCACTTCGCCGCCCACGGGATGCCCCGGGAGTTCGCCGCTCTGCTCGCCGCCCTGGACGCCGACATCGGCACCGGCACGGAGGACCGGGTGACGGACACGGTCGAACGCGTCACCGGCCGCCCGCCGCGCACCTTCCGCGCGTGGGCGGCCGACGAGCTCCGCTGAACACGAGCGCGCGACCGGACAGCCGGCCCCCGAGCGGGCCCCCGAGCGGGCCCCGCTCGGGAACCCGAGGCCCCATCGAACCCGACAAGGCGGTATATTTCGTAAACCTACTAAATTGGTAAGCAATGGTGGAGTTTACGTTGAACAGGAAGTTCGCCGGCGTCGCGGTCGCACTGGCCCTCGCACTCGCCGCGTGCGGCTCCGGCCCGGAGGACGCCTCGCCCAGCGGCCCGGCCCAGCCGGCCACGATCGAGATCGGTTCACTCTACGAGCCGCAGAACCTCGACAATACCGCCGGCGGCGGCCAGGGCATCACGGAGGCGTTCAACGGCAACGTCTACGAGGGCCTGTTCCGGCTGACCGACGCGGGCAAGGTGGAGCCGCTGCTGGCCGAGAGCCACACGGTCTCGGACGACGGCCTGACCTACACCTTCAAGCTGCGCAAGGGCGTGACGTTCCACTCGGGCAAGGCGCTGACCTCGGCCGACGTGAAGGCCGGCATCGAGCGCGTGACGGCCGGGGACTCCCAGTCGGCGCGCAAGGGCAACCTGGAGGTCATCAAGTCGGTCGAGGCGCCTGACGACGGCACGGTCGTGGTGAGGCTGAAGCACCGCTCGATCTCGCTGGTCTACAACCTGAGCTACGTGTGGGTGGTCAACGCCGACGCCAAGGACAGGGCCACCACGGCGGACGGCACGGGGCCCTACAAGCTGGGGGCGTGGAAGCGCGGCTCGACGCTCAGCCTGGAGCCCTTCCCCGGCTACTGGGGCGCCAAGCCGGCCAACGGCGGTGTCGTCTTCCACTACTTCACCGACGCGTCCGCGCTCAACAACGCGCTGCTGACCGGCGCCGTGGACGTGGTGACCAGCCAGCAGAGCCCGGACGCGCTCTCGCAGTTCGACAACAACCCGGACTACAAGGTCAGCGAGGGCAAGTCGACCACGAAGCTGCTGCTCGCGTTCAACGACCGCAAGGCGCCGTTCGACAAGCCGCAGGTGCGCAAGGCCGTCGCGGCGGCCATCGACGACGCCAAGCTGCTGGAGTCGGTGTGGGCCGGGCACGGCACGCTGATCGGCTCGATGGTGCCGCCCACCGACCCGTGGTACGAGGACCTGACCTCGCTCGACACCTACGACGTCGAGGCCGCCAAGCGTGAGCTGGCCGCGGCCGGTTACGCCAAGGGCTTCCGCTTCACCCTGGACACGCCCAACTACGACCCCCACCCGACGGCCGCCACGTTCATCAAGAGCGAGCTGGCCAAGGTCGGCGTCACCGTGGACATCAACGTCATCACCGCCGACGAGTGGTACACGAAGGTCTACAAGAACCACGACTTCGCCGCCACCCTCCAGGAGCACGTCAACGACCGCGACGTGGTCTGGTACGGCAACCCCGACTTCTACTGGGGTTACGACGAGGAGCAGGTGACGAAGTGGATCGACGAGGCCGAGCGGGCGCCGAGCGAGGCTGAGCAGACGGAGCTGCTGAAGAAGGCCAACAGGAAGATCGCCGAGGACGCCGCCGGCGACTGGCTCTACCTGTACCCGCAGATCGTGGTGGCCGCCTCCGACCTGTCGGGCTACCCGGTCAACGGGCTCAACTCGCAGTTCTACGCGTACGGGATCAAGAAGGGCTGATGGGGCGCTACCTGCTGCGCCGTACCGCGTTCCTGCTGGCTTCGCTGCTGCTGGCGGCGTCGCTGCTGTTCGTGCTGCTGCGGTTGCTGCCGGGCGACCCGGCCAACGCGCTGCTGCCGATGGGCGCGACGCCTGAGCAGATCGCGGCGGCGCGCCACGAGACCGGCTCCGACCTGCCGCTGGCGCAGCAGTACGCGGCCTGGCTGGGCGACCTCGCCCGGCTCGACCTCGGCACCTCCTACATCAGCAAGCTGCCGGTGGGCGAGGAGATCTCGGCCCGGCTGGCGGTCACGGTGCCGCTGACGCTGCTGGCGTTCGCGCTGGCGGTGGTGGTGGCGCTGCCGGTCGGGTTCGTGGCCGCGCACAAAGCGGACCGCTGGTACGGCGCGCTGCTCAGCGGCTTCTCGCAGCTCGGCATCGCGGTGCCGGTGTTCTGGATCGGGATGCTGCTGGTGACGGTGTTCGCGCTGAAGCTGCGGCTGCTGCCGGCCGGCGGTTTCCCCCGCCAGGACTGGGCGGAGCCGGGCCGCGCGCTGACCTCGCTCGCGCTACCGGTCGTCACGATCGCGCTGGTCATGTCGGCGTCGCTGATCCGGTACGTCCGCGCGGCCACGCTCGACGTGCTGAGCGCCGACTACCTGCGCACCGCGCGGGCCATGGGCGAGTCGTTCGGCGGCGCGATGTGGCGGCACGGGCTGCGCAACGCGGCGGTACCGGTCATCTCGATCCTCGGCATCGAGCTGGCGACGACGTTCCTGGGCGCGGTGGTCGTGGAGAGCGTGTTCGCGCTGCCCGGGCTCGGCACGATGCTGGTCAAGGGCATCGCCGAGCACGACTATCCGGTGATCCAGGGTGTGCTGGCGGTCAGCACGCTCACGGTGCTGGTGATCGGGTTCGCCGCCGACGTGGTGCAGCGGCTGGTCGATCCGCGGCTGCGCACCAGGCTGGGGCGCGCATGAGGAAGTCGTTCCTGACGGGCTGCGTGCTCGTCGGCCTGGTGGTGGTGGCGGCGGCGGTGTCGCTGGTGTGGCTGCCGTACGATCCGGCCGACACCTCGGGCGGGCGGCTGGCCCCGCCGGGCGGCGATCACCTGCTCGGCACCGACAAGCTGGGCCGCGACCTGCTGACCCAGCTGATGATCGGCGCCCGCATCGCGCTGGCGGCCGGCGCCGGGTCGGTGCTGCTGGGCGGGCTGCTCGGCGTGGCGGCGGGCCTGGCGGCGGGGTTCGCGACCCGCTGGCTGGACGACGCGCTGGCCGCGGTGCTCGACGCCCTCATCGCCTTCCCGACGCTGCTGCTGGCCATGCTGGTGGTGGCGGTGCGCGAGGCGTCGCTCGGCTCGGCGATCCTGGCCATCGGCCTCGCCATGTCGGCGGTGGTGGCCCGGCTGACGCGGGTGCTGGTCAAGCGGGTGCTCTCCCAGGACTACATCACGGCCGCGCGCACCTCGGGCAGCTCGTGGCCGCGGGTGATCGCCGAGCACGTGCTGCCGAACATCTGGCCGACGCTCCTGGTGAACCTGGCCCTCCAGCTCGGCCTGGCGGTGCTGGCCGAGGCGTCGCTGTCGTACCTGGGGCTCGGCCCGCCTCCGCCGAACGCCTCGTGGGGGCGGCTGCTGCAGGAGGCGCAGGCCACGGTACTGACGGCGCCGGTCGGCGCGATCGCGCCTGGCGTGCTGCTGGTGGTGCTGGTCATCGGCGCGAACCTGCTCGCCGACGGGCTGCGCGACCTGGGCGGAGGGAGGTCCCGATGAGCGAGCTGCTGGCGGTGGAGCAGCTGTCCGTACGCCGCTCCGACGGCCACGAGCTGATCCGCGACCTGTCGTTCACCCTCGCGCCCGGCGAGCGGCTCGGCCTGATCGGCGAGTCCGGCTCGGGCAAGTCGCTGACCGCGCTGGCCGTGCTGGGGCTGCTGCCGCCCGGCCTGACCGCGCACGGCAGCGTGCTGCTGTCGGGCACGCAGGTCATCGGCGCGCCCGGAAGGCGGCTCGGAAGGCGGCTCGACCGGCTGCGCGGCCAGGCGGCGGCCGTCGTCTTCCAGGAGCCGCTCACCGCGCTCGACCCGCTGATGCGCGTCGGCAGGCAGGTGGCGGGGCCGATCCGGCGGCGGCGAGGGCTGCGCGGCGCCGCGCTGCGCTCGGCGGTGCTGGCCGCGCTGGAGGAGGTGGCCCTGCCCGAGCGGGTCGCGCGGGCGTACCCGCACGAGATCTCCGGCGGGCAGCGGCAGCGGGCGGCGATCGCGATGGCGCTGGCCTGCGAGCCCGCGCTGCTGATCGCCGACGAGCCGACCACGGCGCTGGACGTCACCGTGCAGGCCGAGGTGCTGGCGCTGCTGGACCGGCTGATCGCGGCCAGGGACATGGCGCTGCTGTTCATCGGGCACGACCTGGCGGTGGTCGCGGGCGTCGCGGACCGGCTGATCGTGCTCAAGGAGGGCTCCGCGGTGGAGTCGGGAAGGACGCGGGACATCGTGCGCGAACCGGGCCACCCCTACACCCGGTCCCTGGTGGACAGCGCCAGGGAGCTGGAGGCCGAGCTGGATCGGATGGCGCCGTGACGATCATGGAGGCGCGCGACGTCGGCTACGCCTACCGGGGCGGGGCGGCGGTGCTGTCCGGGGTGTCGGTCGAGGTGACGCGGGGGCGCAACCTCGCGATCGTCGGCGAGTCGGGCGCGGGCAAGACGACGCTGCTGCGGCTGCTGCTCGGCCTGGCGCGGCCGACGTCGGGGCAGGTGCTGTTCGACGGGCGGCCGGTGACGTCCACGCGGGACAGGGAGTTCCGGCGGGCCGTGCAGCCGGTGTTCCAGGATCCGTACTCGTCGCTGGACCCCCGCCAGCGCGTGCGCAGGATCGTCTCGGAGCCGCTGCGGGCGCTGCGCGCCTGCCCGCGCGACGAGATCGGCGACCGGGTGGCGGAGGCGCTGCGCGCGGTCGGGCTGCCCGCCGACGCGGCCGAGCGTTACCCGCACGAGTTCTCCGGCGGGCAGCGGCAGCGGGTCGCGATCGCCAGGGCCATCGTGTGCGAGCCCCGGGTGCTGCTGGCCGACGAGCCGGTCAGCGCGCTGGACGTGTCGACCCGGGTGCGGGTGGTGGAGCTGCTGAAACAGCTCAGCGCCGACCGGGACCTGACGGTCGTGATGGTCTCGCACGACCTGGCCGTGGTGGCCGCGTTGTGCCAGGAGATCGCGGTCATCGAGAAGGGCTCCATCGCCGAACGCGGCGCCGCCTCCGACGTGCTGGGCGCGCCGTCGCATCCGTACACGCGGCGGCTGGTCGAGAGCGTGCCGAGGCTGAGCAGGTACTGACGCCTCAGCGGTCGGGCGGCAGGCGCAGCGCGATGACCGCGATGTCGTCGAGCCCGGTCGTCGGCAGGCCGCTGAGCACCTGGTCGCAGAAGCGTTCCACGGGGCAGCGGGCGAGCGAGCCGGCCAGGAGGCGCAGCCGTTCGAGCCCGTCGTCGAGGTTCTCGCCGGGCCGCTCGATGAGGCCGTCGGTGTAGAAGAGCACCGTGGAGCCGGGCGGCAGCGGCTCGACCGTGGAGCGGCAGCCGTCCTCGTTGGGGATGCCGAGCAGCGGGTTGACGCAGCTCTCCAGGAAGCGGCCGGTGCCGTCCTCGGTGACCAGCAGCGGCGGCGGGTGGCCGGCGACCGCGTAGTTGAGCTGGTGGCGGCCGCCGTACTCCTCGATCCTGGCCAGCGCGCAGGTGGCGGTCACCTCGTACGAGAGCGAGCCCATGGCGATGTTGAGCCGGGTGAGGATCTCCCCCGGCGGCTCGCACCGGTCCATGGCGAGGGCCCGCAGCATGTTGCGGAGCTGGCTCATGGTGACGGCGGCGCCGAGGTCGTGGCCGGCGACGTCGCCGATGGCCATGACGGGGACGCCGTCCGGGAGGATGAACGAGTCGTACCAGTCGCCGCCGATCTCGGCCGCGGCCGGGCTGGCCCGGTAGCGGGCCTCGATGCGCAGGCCGGCCAGCTTCGGCGGCGCGGCGAGCAGGCTGTGCTGCAGGGCCAGCGCGATCTGCTGGGTGCGCTGGAAGCGGATGGCGCTGCTGAGCGCGTCGTGCGCGTGGTCGAACATGCGGCTCAGCAGCGCGGCGTCCGCCCGGCTGATCGGTGGGCGGTCGCAGCAGGTCATCAACGTCACGACGGCCGGGACCACGCCGTCCACCACGACGGGCAGCACGAGCAGGCTGTTGGCCTTGTTCGCCACCATCCACTGCTGCGACCAGGACGGCGCCAGGCCGGGCGGCGGGCAGCCGGGCGGGAACCTCTTCGCCAGCGGCCGCCGCCGCCGCGCCGCCTGCACGAGCGCGTTGTCCGGCGGCAACCGCTCCTCGCTGTACGGCGGCAGCCGGTGCAGCCCCGGCCGGGCGGCCGTGGCGACCCGCTCGACCACGAACGGCGCCCCGCCGTGCTGCTCGCCGGTGAGGTCGGTGACGAGGTGCACCCCGCAGCCGTCGGCGATCTCCGGCACGATGACGGCGGCGACCGCGCCGAGCATCTCCTCCAGGTTGGTCAGGTCGGCCGTGGCCGCGGCGGCGCGGTCGAGCAGCTGCTGGGCGCGCTGCTCCTGCCACTGCTGCTCGACGTCGGCGCAGGTGCCCACCCACTCGACCAGCCGGCCGTGCTCCTTGATGGGCACACCTTTGACCTCGAAGTGCCGGTAGGAGCCGTCGGCGGTGCGCAGCCGGTAGGCGTGCTCCCACATCTCCGTCGTGGCGACGGCGTTCTCCCAGGACGCCACCGTGGCCTCGCAGTCGTCGGGGTGCACCATCTTCAGCCAGCCGCGCCCCTGGTAGTCCTCCCACGGCTGTCCCGTCACCCGCTCCCAGCTCGCGCTGTGCTCGATGACGTCCCCCGTCGGCCCGGCCACCCAGAAGATCTGGGCACTGACCTGCATGAGGCTCTGGTAGCGGCGCAGGATGTGGCTGCGCTCGTTGGCGAGGGCCTGCACCTGCTGCGCGACCGTGATCTGGTCGGTGACCTCCAGCGTGACCACCAGCACGCCGCGCTCGCCCGACCCGAACGACAGCCGTGACAGGCTGGAGGTGAAGAACCGGTCCTCCTCGTCGGTGCTGGCCGGCGCGGCGGTGAGCACGACGGGCTCGCCGGTGGCGTAGACCTGGTCGAACAGCTCGCGGTAGTGCTGCCGGTAGTCGTCGGCGAACAACTTGGGCAGCGGCGAGCCGATCGGGCGGTCGCCGAACTGCGCCCGATACGTGGCGTTGGTGTAGACGAGCTGATGATTCGCCCCTCGCGTCACCGCCACGCCGACGGGTGCCGGGTCCAGCACGTCGAACGACAGCCCGCTGGTATCGCGATCACACTCATCCCCCATCGTGACCTCCCCCGATGGCCACATCTCCCCTCATGCCTACCCGTGTCGGGACCGCGCGGAACGCCCTTTTCGCCGGTCCGTCAGAGGGCGCTGAAGGTCTCTTCCGCGCGGTCCCGCTTCGTGAACAGCTCCCAGGCCACCCCGGCGATGACGTCCGGGTCGAGGGTGTGACCGCTCAGGCCGCCGAAGCGCTCAGGGGCGGCGGCGATCTGCCGGTGGATGTCGCCGCGCTCGACCACCCCGCCGATCGTCACGCTGCCGGCGTAGACGCCCTGCGCGGCGAGGGCGGCGTTGAGCGTCAGCGCGTACGTGCGCAGCGCCGCGGCGGCCGGTGCCAGCGCGCCGAGCGGCGGCATGGGCAGGACGGCGCTGAGCCCGCCGGCGTACAGCAGCCCGCCCTCGCCCCTTTCCACCATGCCGGGCAGCACGTGGCCGGTGACGTCGATGGCCGCGTACGCGGTGGCCATCGCCTGCCTGACGTCGTCGGAGGTGGTCTCGGTGATCGGCTCCGGCACCCGGCTGACGTCGGTGGCGCCGGGGCCGTAGTAGAGCAGGTCGATCGGGCCGAACCTGGCGGTGATCTCGTCGAGGGCCGCCAGGGCGCGCTCGCGGTCGTACACGTCGGCGGCGAAGGCGGCGGCCTCGACGCCCGCTTCGGCGAGGGCGGCGACGTAGGCGGGGTGGCGGTCGGGCGAGCGGGAGATCAGGGCGACGGCGTAGCCCTCCCTGCCGAAGCGGTGGGCCATGGACATGCCGAGGCCGGGGCCGGCTCCGATGACGACGGCGGTCTTGCGCACGGTTCCTCCAGAAAAAGTTGAGGGGTTCCTCAAGTTGGACCGACCGTATCACGAAACTTGAGGGTCAGCTCACTTTCGTATGATGGGAGGCATGGCAGCCGGACCTAAGCCGCTGCGGTCTGATGCCGCGCGCAACCGCGACAAGCTCCTGGTCGCGGCCACGGAGATCTTCGCCGACCGCGGCATCGACGCTCCTCTCGAACACATCGCCCGCCGCGCCGGCGTCAGCATCGGCACCCTCTACAACCACTTCCCGACCCGCGAGGCGCTGCTGGCGGAGGTCCTGCCGCAGCAGCTCGCCGCACTCGAGCGCATCTCCGCCGACGCCATGGCCGAGCCCGACCCGTGGGACGGGTTCGTGGTGTTCCTGGAGGGGCTGTTCACCCTGCAGTCGCAGGACCAGATGCTCAACGACGCGCTGACCCAGGGCTTCACGCTGGCCACCGACGTGAGCCAGGCGTGCCACCAGGGCTTCATCGACGCCGAGCGGATCATCGCGCGGGCCCAGGAGGCCGGGCGGCTGCGCGCCGACTTCACCATGTCCGACCTGGTCACCCTGATCTGGGCGATGTCGCAGGTCATCCGCGAGTCGATGGACAGCGCACCGGGCACCTGGCGGCGCGTGCTGTCCTTCTTCCTCGACGGGCTGCGTGCCGAGGCCGCCCATCCGCTGCTGCCCGGAGCGCCCTCCGTTGCGACGGACAACCGTCCGTAGAACGACCACTTGGCAACGCCGGCGTCACTTCCCCCGTACGCTGGACCCTGTCGGCGCGGCTGGCGCGGGCACCGCTATGCTCACCCCGGCCGCCGCTGTGCGGACATCCGGCCGCGACGGTCTAGAGTCGGGTCCTGCGGGACCCCGACGCAGGGAGGCGTTTCCATGGCACGTGCTGACACCGGCCCCGACTTCATCGAGGCGCTCGCACGCGGCCTCGACGTCATCAGGGTGTTCCAGCCGGGCCGGCCGGTCATGTCGCTGACCGAGGTGGCCACCGCCGCCGGGCTCGCCAGGCCCACCGCCCGCCGCATCCTGCTCACCCTGCAGGAGCTCGGCTACGCCCGCAGCGAGCCGCGCGGCTACGCGCTGACGCCGCGGGTGCTGGAGCTGGGCGTCTCCTACGTGCGGTCGATGGGGCTGTGGGAGGTGGCGAGGCCGCACATGGAGCGGCTGGTGGAGCAGACGCGCGAGTCCTGCTCCATCGCCCAGCTCGACGGCTCCGACATCGTGTACGTCGCCCGCGTCGCCGTCCCCAAGATCGTCACCCTGTCGGTGCAGATCGGCACCCGCTTCCCCGCGCTGCAGACGTCGCTCGGCAAGGTGCTGCTGGCCGCGCTGCCACCCGAGGAGGTCGATCGGGTGCTGGCCGAGCCCAGCCGCTCCGGCGTCGAGCCGCGCTGGCGTCCCGGCGTGACCGAGCGGGACGCCGCGCTGCGCGAGGTCAGGGCCAAAGGGTGGGCACTGACCGACGAGGAGCTGGCGCTCGGCATCCGCAGTGTGGCGGCGCCGCTGCGCGACGGGCTCGGCAACGTGATCGCCGCCATCAACGTCAACGCCCACGCCGCCGAGACCTCGGTCGAGCGCCTGGCCGAAGGGCACCTGCCGTTGCTCCTCAAGACGGCCGGCGCGATCAGCGCCGACTGGGCCGCCTACGAAGGCGTCCCCCACGCCACCATGACCTCCTAGGCGCCCGCCCGCCGGGCCGGCCTGACCTGAGGGTGAGGGCCGCCCCGGCGGTGGCGTCGGGGTGTGGGCCGGTCCGGGCGGCCACCTGTCAGGGTGGGGTGAGGACGAGGCGGCCGGCGGTCGTTCCCGCGCTCTGGCGTTCCCAGGCCGAGGCGACCTCCTCCAGCGGCACCGCCTCGTGGTCCACGTGGAGCCGGCCCGATGCCGCCAGCTCCGCGACCTTCGCCACGGCGGCGGCCCGCTGTTCCCTGGTCAGCTCGTTGTTGGTGTAGCCGAGCAGGCGCAGCGAGCGGCTGCGCAGCGTGGCGGAGTCGAGCGGGGAGGTCTCGCCGGCCGAGCCGCCCAGGTTGACCAGGCGTCCGTGCGGGCGCAGCACGCGGAGGGCGGCGGCGGCCGGGGCGCCGAAGAGGGGGTCGAGGACCAGGTCGAGCGGGCCGTCGCAGGCGGCCGACAGGCGGTGCGTCAGCTCGGCCACGTCGTCGGTGTCGAGCGCGACGACGGCGTCCGCGCCGGCCTTCTCGGCGCGTTCCCGCCCGGCGGCCGAGCGGGCGGCGGCCACGACCCGGCGCGCGCCGGCGACCCTGGCGAGCTGCACGGCGGCCTGCCCGACCACGCCGCCCGCGCCCAGCACCAGCACCTGCTCCCCGGCGGCCAGCTCACCGCGCCAGGTCAGCGCCTGGTACGCGGCCACCGCCGACAGCCCGAGCGCCGCCACGGCGACGGGGTCGGCGCCACCGGGCAGCTCGACGACATCTCCGGCGGGCACGCAGGCCAGCTCCGCCATGCTCCCGTCGCCCGGCGCCATCCCGGCCGGCGTGGGGAACCACACCAGCCGCCCGTCCACCGTCCCGACCCCCTGCACGCCGGGGACGTACGGCGTCGCGGGCGCCCCGAAGTAGGAGGCCCCGCCCGCGCACAGCAGGTCGAGCGGCGTGATCGGCGCGGCGAGCACCCGCACGAGCAGCTCTCCCGCCCCCGGTGAGGGGTCGGGCCGGTCGGCCCAGCGCGGCGGCCGGCCGCACGTGTCGATCTGCGCGGCCCGCATCAGGTGGCGATGTCCGGATACGGCAACTGGTGGTGCGCGAGCCGCTGCGCGTACTCCAGCTGGAAGCCCAGCGGCTCGCCGTAGTCGCGCTCGAACATCGCGATGAACAGCGTCAAGGTGAGGAACGGGTGCGCGCCCAGCTCGAACAGCTTGGGGTAGTCGTGGCCGGCCAGCGCCTCACGTTCGGTGTCGTCGAAGCGCAGCCACGTGGACGACTCGCCGGAGTGGCAGCCGAGGATGCGGTTGGCGTACTCGGCCTCCCACCACTCGACGGTGGCGCGGGGCTGCTCGCGGTAACGCTCGACCAGTTCGGGGTCGCGATCGACGGTGAAGAGGAACTTGTTCAGCAGGTACTTGCTCATGCGCGGCCGCCTCCGTTCGGGTACCAGGTGAAGTACGCCTCCATGGTGTGGAACAGGTCGTAGGTGTCCACGTAGTCGGCCTTGCGGCCCTCCCCGGCGACCCCCATCATCAGCATGAAGTCCATGAAGCCGTGGGTGGCGTTGCCCGGGTTCCACAGGCTGTCGAGGGTGACCTCCGACAGGCAGCCCTCGATGTCGCCGGTGGAGATCCACTCGACGGCCTTGCGGTCGAACTCGGGGTCGGGCCCGTGCGGGCCGAACTGGCGCGGGCCGCCCAGCTCCAGCGACAGGTGCCCGGTGCCGATGACCGCCACCCGCTGGTCGCCCGGCCACGACTCGACCAGCTCGCGGATGGCCTGGCCGAGCTGGATGAAGCGCTTCGGCCGCGGCAGCGGCGGGGCGAAGATGTTGGTGTAGACGGGCACGATCGGCAGGTCGTTCTGCGGGCGCAGCGTGATGATCGGGCACGTGATGGAGTGGTCGATCCGCAGCTCGTTGGAGAAGGCGAGGTCGAAGCCCATGTCCATGCCGCCGCGCAGCAGGTGCGCCGACAGGTCCTCCTGGCCCTGGAAGAGCATGCGGGGCAGGCCGAACTCGCGTTCCTCGTTGTAGAAGTTCGCGTCGTAGAAGGGGGCCTTGCCGACCAGGAACTGCGGCATGTTGTCCAGCCAGAACTGGTGGAAGTGGTCGGAGCCGACCATGACGAGGACGTCGGGGTTCGCCCGCGTCAGGGTCTCGCGGAAGGCTTCGACCTTGCGTACCCACTCGTCGGCGAACGGCGGCCGGTCCTCCCCCGTCGAGGTGGAGGCGCGGTAGTAGAACGGGTGGTGGGTCGACGCGATCACCGCGACGAGTTCAGCCATGCGAACCTCCGTAGGGCTCGGGGTCGATGGGCCGGTTGTTGAGGTCCACCGACAGGAAGATGTCGTTGGCGACGGGGTTGCGCAGCTCCTCGGCGAGCTGCCCGATGAGCCCCGCGGTCCTGGCCAGCAGGGCGAACGCGCGCAGCAGCTCCAGGGGCAGGCCGAGGTCGGCGAGCGCGGCGCCGCACACCCCCGCGCCGTTGAGCGGCAGGGTGCGGCCGAGCACCCGGGGGTGCACGCGGCCGATCGCGGCGAACAGCGACAGGTGGGGGCCGTAGAGGCCCTCTTCCGCGGCGATCTCGAACAGCCTGGGCGTGCGCGGGTCGCCGTCCTTGTGCACGTGGTGGCCAAGGCCGGGGATGAGCTTGCGCTCCTCGCGGCGGGCTCGCACGGTGCCCAGGGCGAGGGCGTCCCAGCCGGCGTCGTCGGCCGGCAGCGGGTCGCCGTGCTCCTGGATCATGTCGTTCAGGAAGCGGCCGCAGTCCTCGGTGACGCCGAGGAAGCGTGAGCCGCCGCCGAGCAGCCCCGCCGCCAGCGCCCCCTGGACGGAGTCGGGCGCCGACAGGTACGTCAGCCGCGTCACGATCGCGGTCGGCGTGAACCCGTGGTCGGCCAGCGCGGCCAGCACCGCCTCGAAGACGCGTACCTCGCCGGGCGACGGGCGGCGCTGGGTGGCCAGCCAGAACGCCAGCTCGCCGAAGCCCACCTCACCCATGACGTCGCCGGCCAGATCCTGCCCGAGCAGGGTGATCGTCTTCAGCGACGACGCTCCGAGCGCCGTCGGGTAGTCGCGCTCGCTCACGCCCGCTCCTCCTCTTCCTCGCCGGCCCCGGTGAGCCACTTGCGCAGCTCCGTTCCGTGCTCGTCGAGCTCCGGTGGCGGCAGCGTATAGCCGACCGGCGTCTCGGAGAACCTGATGGGGTTACGGGTGGTCGGCACCGCCCGCTCGCCCTCGCCGACCTCGACCACCGGGTCCAGCCCGAACCGCTCGGCCATCGCGAACCCGCCGTCGATGGTCTGGATGGGACCGCTCGGCACGCCGGCCTCGACCAGCAGCTCGAACCACTCGACGGCGCCCCTCGTGGCCAGCCGCTCGACGAGGATGGGGCGCAGCTCGTCTCGGTTGGCGGTGCGGTCGGCGTTGCGGGCGTAGCGCGGGTCGTCGGCGATCTCGGGGATGCCGAGCACCTCGCACAGCTTGCGGAACTGGCCGTCGTTCGCGGCGGTGACGATCAGGTCGTCGTCGGCGGTGGGCAGCGGCTCGTACGGGAACACGCTCGGGTGCGCGTTGCCCATCCGGAACGGCACCTCCCCGCCCGCCACGTACGCGGAGCTGTGGTTGACCAGCCCGGTCAGCGCCGAGGACAGCAGGTTGATCTCGACGTGCTGCCCGCGCCCGGTGGCGTCGCGGTGCCGCAGCGCGGCCAGGATCCCGATGACGGCGTGGTTGCCCGCCATGACGTCGAAAACGGAGATGCCGGCCCGGTACGGCGGCCCGTCGGGCTCGCCGGTGAGGCTCATCAGGCCGGAGATGGCCTGCACCATGAGGTCGTAGCCGGGCACGCGGGCGCCCTTGCCGGAGCCGAACCCGCTGATGGAGGCGTAGACGACGCCCGGGTTGGCGGACGTGACGGCGTCGTAGTCGAGCCCGTACTTGGCCAGCCCGCCGGGCCGGAAGTTCTCGATGAGCACGTCGGCGCGCCTGGCCAGCTCCCTGGCCACCTCGGCGTCGCCCTCGTCGCGCAGGTCGAGCGCGATCGAGCGCTTGCCCCGGTTGACGCCCAGGTAGTAGGTGGACACCTCGCCCCGGGTGGGCGGCATCCAGCCTCGGGTGTCGTCGCCCTTGGGGCCCTCGACCTTGACGACGTCGGCGCCCAGGTCGGCCAGCAGCATCGTGGCGTACGGGCCGGCCAGGATCCGGGAGAAGTCGGCCACCAGGACGCCGGACAGCGGCCCGCCCCCCGCCGGCCCGTTCGTTGCGGCGTCTGCTGTCATCCGGTCTTCCCTTCGTTCGACACGTTCGTTCAGCGGACACATGTCCGTAATCGGGATTCTGGCACACGCCCGCACGCCTGGGCCACAGCGGCGGGCACCCTTGACACCAGGCGGGGCACTCGTAGAGTTACGGCAAAGTAAATGACCGTTGTGCGGACATATGTTCGCGGGGTCTGCGTTCCCGTGCCGTGAGGAGTTCCTACGATGACCGAGTTCGAGGCCGGGCGGCCTCTGGTGCTGCGCGGCGGCACCGTGCTGCCCATGGACGGCAGGCGGGTGCTGACCGAGACGGACGTGCTGGTCACCGGCGACGAGATCACCGCCGTCGGCCCCGCGCTCGAGGTGCCCGAGGGCACCGCCGAGATCGACGCCACGGGCGGCATCGTCATGCCCGGCATGATCGACACCCACCGGCACATGTGGCAGACCGCGATGCGCGGCTACGGCGCCGACTGGACGCTCACCCAGTACTTCGTCTGGTACTACCTGGAGTACGGCAAGCTGTTCAGGCCCGAGGACGTCCACGCGGGCAACACGCTGGCCGCCATCGAGGCGCTCGACGCCGGCGTCACCACCGTCGTCGACTGGTCACACGGGCTGCGCACGCCCGACCACGCCGACGCCGCCGCCGACGCGCTGCAGGCCGTGCCGGGCCGGTACGTGCTGGCGTACGGCAACATCCAGGCGCCGCCCGCCGAGTGGACCACCGCCCCCGAGTTCCGCGACTTCGTGCGCCGCCGCATCACCGGCGACGACCTGCTCGGCTTCCAGATCGCCTTCGACGTGCTCGGCGACCCGTCCTTCCCCGAGAAGCCCGCCTTCGAGGTGGCCCGCGACCTCGGTGTCAGCGTCACCACGCACGCCGGCGTCTGGGGCGCCACCAGCGACGAGGGCATCAGGCTCATGTACGAGCACGGCTTCATGACCCCCGGCACCGTCTACGTGCACGCCGCCTCCCTGTCGGCCGACTCCTACCACCGCATCGCGGCCACCGGCGGCTCCATCTCCGTCTCCACCGAGAGCGAGCAGAGCGCCGGCCAGGGCTACCCGCCCACCTGGGCGATCCGCCAGCACGGCATCCCGGTCTCGCTGTCGATGGACACCAGCGTCTGGTGGAGCGGCGACCTGTTCTCCGCCATGCGCACCACGCTCGGCGCCGACCGCTCCCGCGAGCACCTGGAGGCGCACGCCAAGGGCGAGACCGTCACGCACGCCGCGCTCCGCGCCGACCAGGTGGCGCACTGGGCGACCAGGGGCGGCGCCGAGGCCATCGGGCGCGACGACCTCGGCGTCGTCGAGCCGGGCAGGAAGGCCGACCTCGTGCTCATCAAGAACGATCACTCGCCGGTGTCGTTCCCGCTGCTCAACCCGTTCGGGCACGTGGTGTTCCAGGCGCAGCGCGGCGACGTGCACACGGTGCTGGTCAACGGGCGGGTGGTCAAGCACGAGCACCGGCTGGTCGGCATCGACCTCGCCGCCGCCCGCGCCGAAGTGGACAGGACCGTCGAGTATCTGCGCGGCGAGATGGGCGAGGAGGCGTGGGAGAAGGGCATGAACCCGGACATCCCCACGGCCGAGGTGCTCGACAACCCGTACACGTACACGGACTACCGCAGCGACGCCACCCACCGCCTCTGATCACGCGCGTCCTTCCCCACCGGCCCGCTGTACGGAGGCCCGCTATGCGCTGGCTCGCTGTGCGGACGCCTTCGCGGTGGCGCGGGGACTTCCCGCGGCGGCGCGGAAGGACGCGCGGTAGGTCTGCGGCGTCACACCCGCCACCCGCTTGAACCGCTCCCTGAACGCGGTGGCCGAGCCGAACCCGGCCTGCGCCGCGATGCGCTCCACGCCGTGGTCGGTGGTCTCCAGCAGGAACTGCGCCCGCCGTACGCGGGCCCGCAGCAGCCACTGCAGCGGCGTGGTGCCGGTCTGCTCGCGGAAGCGGCGGCTGAACGTACGCTCGCTCAGCCCGCCGCGCCGCACCATGTCGGTCAGCGTCACGTCCCTGGCCAGGTTGTCCTCGATCCACGCCAGCACCGGCTCCAGTTGTGAGCCGCGCGGCACCGGCGGCTGCGCGTGCACGATGAACTGCGCCTGCCCGCCCTCGCGCTCCAGCGGCATGACCGACAGGCGGGCCGCGTCGGCGGCCACCGCCGAGCCGAAGTCGCGGCGGATCATGTGCAGGCACAGGTCGAGCCCGGCGGCGGCGCCCGCCGAGGTGAGGATCTGCCCGTTGTCGACGTAGAGCACGTCGGGTCGCACGTCCACCTGCGGGAACATGCGGGCCAGCCGGTCGGCCGCGAGCCAGTGGGTGGTCGCGCCTCGCCCATCGAGCAGGCCCGCCGCGGCCAGCGTGAAGGCGCCCACGCAGATGGAGGCGATGCGGGTGCCGTCTCGTGCCGCCGCGCGCAGCGCGTCCAGGACGTCCTCGCCCGGCGGCGTGCCGCGTTCCGACTGGCCCGGCACCATGATCGTGTCGGCCTCGCGCAGCGCTTCCAGCCCGTACGGCGCGGAGATCGTGAACGTGCCGGTCGCGACCTGCGGCTCCGCCGCGCACACCAGCACGCGGTACGGGCGGCGCCCGTCGGCCAGCCGCGCCCGCCCGAACGCCTCGATCGGCACGCCCAGGTCGGCCGCCACCACATGGTCCGTCGCGAGAATCGCCACCGTGTGCATGCCCGCCACCGTAGCCGAGATCCCGCCACAGATGAACGCCCAGGTCGTCCGCCTGTGCCCGGGTCAAGTCCTTGGCCGACCGGTTGGCGAGAACCCGTTGGAAATTGTCGATCCAGCCACTGGGATGCTCCCCCGCCGCCGCCCTAACGTGGGCCGCCGACGAAAGGAGCATCTCTTCATGCACGTTCACGTGGTCCTGTTCGACGGGTTCGACCCGCTCGACGCCCTCGGCCCGTACGAGGTCCTGCAAGCGGCCGCCCTCGCCGGCGGTGACGTCACGGCCGAGCTGGTCACCGCCGAAGGGCCCCGCGAGGTGCCCAGCGGCATCCCGCCCCTCACGCTGCGCGCCACCGGCACGCTCGACCCGGCCGCCGCCGACGTGGTCATCATCCCGGGCGGGGCCGGTGCGCTGTCCGGCGACGGGGAGCACACCGTCCAGGCGGTGCTCGCCCGTTCGCTGGAGACCGGCCTGCCCGCCCTCGCCAAGCAGGCGCTCGACCGGGAGGGCACGCTGGTCGCCACCGTGTGCGGCGGCTCGCTCATCCTCGCCATGGCCGGCCTCATCTCCGGCCGCCACGCCACCACCAACCACCAGGGCCTGGACGCCCTCGCCGCGACCGGCGCCCGCCCGGTGCGGGCCCGGCTGGTGGACGACGGCGACCTCGTGACGGCCGCCGGCATCACCTCAGGCGTCGACCTGGCGCTCTACCTGGTCGAACGCGAGACCGGCCCGCAGATCGCGCACGCCGTGGAGACGCTGTTCGCCCACGAACGCCGCGGCACCGCCTGGTCCCCCACCGGCCCCGCCGCCGCTTGGTGAGGCCACCCATGCCCATCACCCCACCCCAACCAGTCCACCACCCCTTGATGCCCCAGCCCCCGCACCACCCCACGCCTGCGGACCCGCACCATCCCACATTCCTGGGCCCGCACCACCCCATGCACTCCCGCCGGCGGATGCTCCCGCCCTTCCCCCTTCACGGGCCGACGGCACAGAGGTGCCGCGCCTTGGACGCTGGGGGTCGGTCGTGACGAAGGTGTTGTTGTCGTTGCACGTGCTGGCCGCCATCGTCGCGGTCGGGCCGGTCACGGTCGCGGCCTCCATGTTCCCTGCGGCGGTGCGGCGGGCGCACGCTGCCGGGGCGGACGCCGCCTCTCTCGCCTCCGTCCGGCTGCTGCACCGGATCTGCCGCGTCTACGCCGTGCTCGGCCTGGCCGTCCCGGTCCTCGGGTTCGCCACGGCGAGCAGCCTCGGCGTCCTCACCGACGCCTGGCTGATCGTCTCGATCGGGCTCACCGCGCTCGCCGCCGGGGTGCTGGCCCTGGCCGTCCTGCCGGGCCAGGAACGGCTGCTGAACGGGGTCGATGACGGCACGACCGCCCGGCTCGGGATGCTGACCGGCCTGTTCAACCTGCTCTGGGCCGTCGTGACCGTCCTCATGATCGTCCGCCCCGGCTCCACGACGGGGGTGTGACCGTGAACCGTCAGCCCCTGCGCATCGCCGCCGCCGTCGAACTCGCCACGCTCGTCGTCCTGCTGGGCAACGTGCTCACCGTCCACCTGCCCGCGGTCTCGTCGCTGGCGGGGCCGGTACACGGGTGCGCGTACCTGTTCACGGTCGCCGCCGCCGCCCGCGACCCCCGCCGTACGCTCCCCGCCACCCTCGTCGCCTGGCTGCCCGGCATCGGCGGCCTGCTCGCCCTGCGCCTGCTCGCCAGAACCCCCTTGGAGGGTCAGGGCACGTAGTGGGCGACGCCGAGCCCGAACGACCAGTCGATCGACTCGTTCTCGGTCAGCGAGACGAGCACGTTGCGCGGCTCGGTGCCCGCGTACGCGTGGGCCAGCTCGGCGATGCGCCGGTAGAGCGCCTTCTTCACCTCCGGCGTACGGCCGGAGCGAAGGGTGATCGCGACGAACACGGCGTCGTCGTCCCGGCGCAGGTCGGGAAATGCGCCGTACCGCATCACGCTGCGAGTGCCGTCGTGCGAGGTCAGCACCTGGAACAGGTCGTCGGACGGGATGCCGGCGGTCTCCACCATCGCGTCGTGGACGGCACGGCCTAGCGCGTCGAGCCGCTCGGGGGCGGCCCGGATCGCGTCGATGCGGACGAAGGGCATGATCGTCTTCCTCTCAGAAGTGGGCGGACCGGGCGAGCAGGCCGAGCGCGCCTTCGACGGCGGTGGCGAACACATCGGGGTCACCGGCGGCGCGGGCCAGCACGTACCCGCCCTGGAGCACGGCGACGAGGGCGGTGGCCGTGGCGGCGGGGTCGAGGCGGGCGTCGAGCTCGCCGGCCGCGCGCCCCTCTTCGAGCAGCTCGGCGATCCGCCCGGTGAGCCAGGCGAACGTCTCCTCGACCGGCCGCCGCAGCCCGGGATCGGCCATGACGTCGGGATCCTGGGTGAGCCGGCCGACGGGACAGCCCTTGAGCACGTCCCGCTCGCGACGCAGGTAGGCGGCGACCCGCTCGACGGTGGTGCCGGGCCTGGCGAAGGCGGCCTCGGCCCGCTCCCTCAGCTCCCTCGCCGTGCGATCGATGGCCGCCAGGGCGAGATCGGGCTTGCCGCTGAAGTGGTGATACATACTGCCCTGCCCGGCCCCCGACCGCTGCTGTATCGCCTTGGGGCTGGTGCCGACATAACCCCGCTCCCACAGCAGCTCCCGGGTGCTCTCGATGAGCCGTTCCCTGGTGTCCATGCTTGACATACTAGTTGGTACAGGAAGCCACGACTGCGATCAGCCGATCCTCGCCCCTGCCGAGGTTGCGGCGCGGGTGCTGGGCTGGACGCGTACGGGGTCGTGACCGCGCGATGATCTCGGGCTTATGATCCGGGCAGGCCGAGGGAAGGGCGCAGCGCGATGACCGATGAGCAGGCTCCACCGGGCATCGATCCGACGGTTCCGAGCGTCGCCCGGATGTACGACTACTACCTCGGCGGCAAGGACAACTTCCGCGCCGACCGCGACGCCGCCGAGCAGATCGTCAAGCTCGCCCGCGACTCAGGCGCCGACGTACGCGAGATGGCCCGCGCCAACCGGGGCTTCCTGATCCGCGCGGTGCACCACCTCGCCGCCTCCGGCGTACGGCAGTTCCTCGACATCGGCACCGGCCTGCCCACCCAGGACAACGTGCACCAGGTGGCCCGCAGGGTCGCGCCTGACGCCAAGGTCGTGTACGTCGACAACGATCCGATCGTGCTGACCCACGCCCAGGCGCTGCTCGCCGGCAGCCCCGGCACGTACGTGCTGGACGGCGACGTGCGCCGGCCGGCCGACATCCTGCGTGACGCCGCCGCCCACCTCGACTTCGGCCGCCCCGTCGCGATCATCCTGGCCGCCGTCCTGCACTTCCTCCCGGACGACGACGAGGTGGCCGCCATCGTCGCCACGTTGCGCAACGCGCTGGTGCCCGGCGGCCACCTGGTGATCTCGCACAGCTACGTCGAGCCGGATGAGGGCCGGCCGGAGCGGATGGACGAGGCCCAGGACGTCTATCGGCGCTCGGCGTCCGGCTCGATCGCCTGGCGCGACCGCGACACCGTGCGCGGCTGGTTCGACGGCCTGGAGCTGCTGGAGCCGGGCCTGGTGCCGGTGCAGCACTGGCGCGACGACGCCCCGTACCCGGCACCCGGCCTGGACAAGGGCGGCGTCCTGGGCGCGGTCGGCCGCCTGCGCGGCTGACACGCGCACACACCGTGCTACATCTGCCCGGCAGACACGCAGGCCCGCCGTCGCGAGACGGCGGGCCGTAAGGGTCAGTAGGCAGGGCGGGTGCGGAGGAGGTCGGTGACCGTGGGGGCGCGCATCATGTGCGGGTCGAGGAGTTCGGCGCGGCGCCGGGGGATGCCGCCGGCCAGGGCGGCCTCGGTGAGGGCGGCCTTGACCCAGCGGGCGTCCACGGGGTGCCCGTCGTCCTGCCTGATCAGCGGCTCGCCCGGGGTCCTGGACGACGACAGCGTCCGCAGCAGGGGCCTGGCCGGCGCCGGGATGGGGAAGGCGACGAGGTCGCCGCGCCCGTCGGGGACGGTGACGATGGCGGGTTCGCCGGCGGTCACGCCCCGCAGGTCCTGCAACGTGATGCCGGCCAGCGCCGCGACGGGCGCGCCTGTGGCGTCGAGCAGCGCGACGGCGGCGGCCTCCGCGGGCCTGCCGTCGGCGGCCAGCCGGGCGATGCCCTTGCGCAGCAGCCGCCGGTCGCCGGGGGTCAGCGCGGGGACGGGCCCCGGGCGTACGGCGCCGCTGCGCCACGCGAACGTGTAGAACGCCGACAGCATCGCCCGCTTCCGGGACACGGTGGCGGGCGACAGGGGCTTGCCCGGGGTGCGCACGCCGACGGCGAGGGTGCCGCTGAGCGCGCCGTCGCAGTAGGCGTCGAGGTGGGCGCCGGTGGCGGCGAGCGGTTCGAGCGCCGGGTCGGTGTCGTGGAGCCAGCGCAGGAACGCGGCCAGCACCTGCAGCCTGGCCTGCCGGGTGGCCGCGGACGGCCGCTCGGTGAGCCACGCGACCACGGTGCGGCGGGTCGGCGCGGCCAGCCCGTCGACGAGATCGACGTCGGCCGCGGCCACCTCGCCGCCGTCGCCGGGCTTGCGCCGGGGCCGCAGCCCGGGGATGCGCCCAACGCTCCCGGCCCGCGCCTTGCGAGCGCCGCTGTCAGAGGGTGTGCCCGGCTCGCGGGACGTTAAGGACTGCGCGGGTACGCCTCCGGAGGCGCCGGGGACGGCGGCGGCGTCGTCGTGGGCTCTCGGCATGCTCAGCACTCGACCGTACCCGCCCTCACCACGACAGCGGCATGGCCGAGCAGCCCCGGCCGCGCGATGGACGTCACGGAGGAGTCGGTGGCCGTCGCGCGGGCGTCGTGAGCGCCCGGGCGGCATGAGCCAGGCAGTCCAATCATGATCTCGATCTTCTCACGGAGCGGCGCCCGGTCTTCCGCCTTCCGCCCCGGAGACTCAGTCGCGCTTGGGCTCGTAGTGCAGGGCGGTGATCCCGCACTCGAACGGCCGCGCCCCGGCGAGACGGAAGCGCTGGTGACCGGCGACGTCGGGGAAGACGGGCAGGCCGCGGCCGATCGAGACCGGGTTGACGAACAGGTGGATCTCGTCGATGAGCCCTTCCGCGATGAGGCCGGAGGCGAGCTTCGCGCCCCCGTACGTGACGATGTCGCCGCCGGGCCGCTCCTTGAGGTCGCGGATGGCGGAGGCGAGGTCACCGCCGAGGATGGTGGCGTTGGGCCACGGCGACTCGGTGAGGGTGTTCGAGACGACGACCTTGGGGGTGTCGTTCATCCACGCGACGGTCTCCTTGGTCTCCCCCTGGGGCTCGGCGGCCCAGGTGGGGATGAAGCCTCCGGCGAGCTCGCGGCCGAGCAGGATGCAGTCGACCGAGGAGGTCATGGCGTCGATGTAGGCGCCGACGTCGTCGCTCCAGTTGAAGTCCACCCAGTCCATCTCGCCCTCGGGGCCGCCCATGTAGCCGTCGATGGTGGTCTGGATCTGGAGTTTGAGCGTACGCATCAGGGGTTCTTCCTTTCGGTCGGTCAGTTGGCTCAATCTTGGCGGAGCGGACTTACGGAACGTTTACGGCGCGCCCTGCCGAAACCGTAAGGTGCCGAATTACATCGAACTTTGATATAAAAGCGGCTGTGACCTCCGATCTGGATCTCGGCGAGCTGGCGACCACGATCGAGGACTTCAACGCGTACTACATCCGCCTGCCCTCGGTCCGCCGCCTCAACTTCTCGACGCTGTCGGTGCTGCACACATTGGCCCGCAAGGGCCCGCTGCGGCTGACCGACCTGACGGCGACCGAGCAGCTCAAGCAGCCCGCGCTGACCGCGCTCGTGGCCAAGCTGGAACGCGAAGGGCTGGTGTCCCGCCGCCCCGACCCGCGCGACGGGCGCGCGGTGCTGCTGTCGCTCACGCCCGACGGCCGGCGGATCGTCGAGTCCAGGCGCGCCGACCGGGTGGAGCGCCTGCGCCGCCTGGTCGAGCAGCTGGACGACGGCGACCGGGCGGCGCTCGCGGACGTCGCGCGCGTGCTGGGCCGCCTGACCGAGATCGCGGCCGGGCTGGAGGAGCGAGGAGAGCCATCATGAAGAAGCCGCTGGAGCCGGTGCCGCTGCACGTGCCGGACGAGGTGCTCGACGACCTGCGCCGCAGGCTGGCCGCGACCAGGTGGGCGCCGGACCCGGGCAACGAGGACGGCCGTTACGGGGTGCGCCGGGCGTACCTGGAGGAGCTGGTCGCCTACTGGGCCGACGGCTTCGACTGGCGGGCGGCCGAGCGGGCGATCAACGCCTACGAGCACTACCGGGTGGACGTCGGCGGCGTCCCCGTGCACTTCATGCGCCGTCCGGGCGCGGGCCAGGACCCGGTGCCGCTGATCCTCAGCCACGGCTGGCCGTGGACGTTCTGGCACTGGTCGAAGGTCGTCGATCCGCTGGCGGACCCGGCCGCGTACGGCGGCGACCCGGCGGAGTCGTTCGACGTGATCGTGCCGTCGCTGCCGGGCTTCGGCTTCTCGACGCCGCTCACCGATCGTCCCGACATGAACTTCTGGAAGATCGCCGACGTCTGGCACGAGCTGATGACCGGCGTGCTCGGCCACGAGCGTTACGCGGCGGCGGGCTGCGACGTGGGCGCGCTGGTGACGGGGCAGCTCGGCCACAAGTACGCCGGCGAGCTGATCGCCATCCACATCGGCTCGGCGCTCAAGCTCGACTTCTTCAACGGCGACCGGGCGTGGGACTTCAGCGGCGGCGCCCCAATCCCGCCCGATCTGCCGGCCGACGTGCACGCCCGGTTCATGGAGCTGGACCGGCGCTTCGCGGTGCATCTGGCCGCGCACATGATGGCGCCGTCCACGCTGGCGCACGGCCTGGCCGACTCGCCCGCGGGGATGCTCTCCTGGATGCTCGAACGCTGGGCGAAGTGGTCGGACAACGGCGGCGACGTGGAGCGGGTGTTCAGCAAGGACGACCTGCTCACGCACGCCACCATCTACTGGGCAGGCGAGGCGATCGGTTCGTCCGTCCGCACGTACGCCAACAACAACCGCTACCCGTGGACGCCGTCGCACGACCGCCGGCCGGTGGTGGAGGCGCCGACGGGCGTCACGTTCGTGAGCTACGAGAACCCGCCGGGGGTGACGACCGGCGAGCAGCGCATCCGCGGGTTCCTGGAGAGCGACAGGGCGGCCTGGTACAACCACGTCGGCGTCACCTGCCACGACCGCGGCGGGCACTTCATCCCGTGGGAGATCCCGCAGGAGTGGGTCGCCGACCTGCGCCGCACGTTCCGCGGCCGCCGCTGAGCTCAGACGCCCAGCGGCACCGGCTCGGACGGTCAGACGCCCAGCCGCACCGGCTCGGACGGGACGCCGCTCGCGAGCAGTGCGCCGAGCGTGGCGGCCAGCGCGCGCGGCGAGAAGAGGTCGTCGCCGTGCCCCGCGGCGATCTCCGGCACGCTCCACCAGCGCACGTCGGTGATCTGCTCGGCGGCCAGCCGCGCGTCGTCCCACTCCCCGCGCGGCGTGAACGCGGGCGCGCGCACGAGGAAGTAGTCGTTGACGACGCCGTCGTAGCCGGGCGCGTGATCGACGAGCGCGGTCTGGTGCCAGACGTGTGGCGGGAGCGCGTTCACGCGCAGCCCGACCTCCTCGGCCAGCTCGCGGCGCAGCGCCTGCAGGTCGGTCTCGCCTGGCTCGACGCCGCCACCCGGCATCGCCCACACCACGGGCCCGCCGGCGGCGGTGGTGTCGTGGCGGCACAGCAGGACGCGGTCGTCGGGGTCGAGGATGATCGCGCGTACGGAACGGCGCATGCGGGGAGCCACGACCGGCCACCCTAACCGTCAGCAGGACAATACGAAAAGCGTCATGATGCCCGAGATGAGCAGCACCATGGCCAGCACCGCGACGACCTCCCAGTTGCTGACCTGCGGGGCGAAGCGCTGCGGCCCGTCCTCGCCGGCCCTGGCGTTGAAGGCGCTCAGCCGGTTGGCCAGGCGCGCCTCGGTGTGGCGCAGCTCCAGCTCGATCTCCGCCAGGATGAGCCGCTCGTGGGGCGACAGGCCGTCCACGGGGTTCACTCCTTCTCCGCGGCGGCTTCGACGGCCGGATGGGCGGTGTGCGGATAGTGCAGGTCGAAGGCGGGACGTTCGGAGCGGATGCGGGGCAGGCTGGTGAAGTTGTGGCGGGGCGGCGGGCAGCTCGTCGCCCATTCCAGCGAGTTGCCGAAGCCCCAGGGGTCGTCCACGGTGACGCAGGGCGCGTGCCGGGCCGTCCACCAGACGTTGTAGAGGAACGGCAGCGTGGACAGGCCGAGCAGCAGCGCGCCGATGGACGAGATGAGGTGCAGGTCGGTGAAGTGGTCGACGGCGCTGTAGTCGGCGTACCGACGCGGCATGCCCGCCACGCCGAGCCAGTGCTGCACCAGGAACGTGGTGTGGAACCCGATGAACAACATCCAGAAGTGCCATTTGCCGAGCCGCTCGTTGAGCATCCGGCCGGTCATCTTCGGCCACCAGAAGTAGAACCCGGAGAACATCGCGAACACCACCGTCCCGAACACCACGTAGTGGAAGTGCGCGACGACGAAGTAGGTGTCGGTGATGTGGAAGTCGAGTGGCGGCGAGGCAAGGATCATCCCGGTCAGACCGCCCAGCAGGAAGGTGATGAGGAAGCCGACCGCGAACATCATGGGCGTCTCGAAGCTGAGATGGCCGCGCCACATGGTGCCGGTCCAGTTGAAGAACTTCACGCCGGTGGGGATGGCGATGAGGAACGTGGTGAACGCGAAGAACGGCAGCAGCACCTGCCCGGTGCCGAACATGTGGTGCGCCCACACCGTCATCGACAGTCCCGAGATGGCGATGGTGGCGCCGACCAGGCCGATGTAGCCGAAGACGGGTTTGCGGCTGAAGACCGGGATGACCTCGGTGATGATGCCGAAGAACGGCAGCGCGATGATGTAGACCTCAGGGTGGCCGAAGAACCAGAACAGGTGCTGCCAGAGCATCGACCCGGCGTTGGCGGGGTCGTAGATGTGGGTGCCGAGCTTGCGGTCGGACTCCAGCGCCAGCAGCGCGGCGGCCAGCACCGGGAACGCCATCAGCACGAGCATGCTGGTCAGCAGGGTGTTCCAGGTGAAGATCGGCATGCGGAACATGGTCATGCCAGGGGCCCGCATGGCGATGATGGTGGTGAAGAAGTTGACCGAGCCGAGGATGGTGCCGAGCCCCGCCAGCACCAGCCCCATGATCCACAAGTCGCCGCCGATGGTGGGGCTGAAGGTGGAGTGCGACAGCGGGGTGTAGGCGAACCAGCCGAAGTCGGCGGCCCCGCCGGCGCTGAAGAAGCCGCTGACGACGATGAGTCCGCCGAACAGGAACAGCCAGAAGCTGACCGCGTTGAGCCGGGGGAAGGCGACGTCGGGGGCGCCGATCTGGAGCGGCATGATGACGTTCGCGAACCCGGCGAACAGCGGCGTCGCGAACAGCAGCATCATGATCGTGCCGTGCATGGTGAACAGCTGGTTGTACGCCTCGTTGCTGACCAGCTGCAGGCCGGGGTGCACCAGCTCGGCGCGGATGATCATGGCCATGAGCCCGGCCAGCGCGAAGAACAGGAACGAGGCGATCAGGTACATGTAGCCGATGGTCTTGTGGTCGGTGCTGGTCAGCCAGGCCACGACCAGCCGTCCCTTGCCCTTGGCCTCGACCGGCGCCAGGGCGGACGTCAACGGTTCGTCAGTACGCGGTTCTTCAAGAGTCACCGAAGCCCCCCATTTTGCCCCGACATGCCTGTGGCGCCGTGTTTTCGCAGGTCAGCGCCGTACGACGGGCTTACCCCCTTCCATGCGACCTATGCTCGGCCGCTCACCCGCACCACCCGCTCGACCCCGCTCCGTAACCACGCATGAGGCCGCCTCCGCTCCGGCGTGCGGGCTTGGATAGCCTGTCCGCTTTGGGAGGTATTGGGGTGTCGGGGGTTGTCGCGGCTTTCGCCGCACTGGTGTCGGTCGCCGTGCTCGGCTACGTCATCGGCGCCACCGGCCTGCTGCGGGCGAGCGACGAGCTGACGCTGTCCCGGCTGGCGTTCTTCGTGGCGACCCCGGCGCTGATGTTCGCCACCGTCTCCAAGGCCGACCTCGGGGCGCTGCTGTCGCCCGTACTGCTCGCCGAGGTCATCGCGGTGGCGTTCACGCAGCTGGTGTTCGTGCTGGTGGCCAAGCTGGTGTTCCGGCGGAGCACCAGGCAGCTCACGATCGGCGCCCTGGCCTCCTCGTACGTCAACGCCGGCAACCTCGGCGTGCCGATCTCCCTGTACGTCCTGGGCGACGCCGCGCTGATCGCCCCCATCCTGCTCTTCCAGCTCCTGGTGCTGACCCCGGTCTCGTTCCTGATCCTGGACAAGGGCGCCCGATCCCCGCGCGCGGCGCTGCTGCTGCCGTTCCGCAACCCGCTCACGGTCGCCTCGCTGCTCGGGCTGGCGCTCGCGGTGAGCGGCGTCTCGCTGCCCGTCGCGGTCATGCGCCCGATCGACCTGCTCGGCGGCGCGGCCGTGCCCGTCGCGCTGCTGGCCTACGGTCTCAGCCTGTACGGCTCCCGCCGCCAGCCCCCCGCGCCCGGTGAGGACGGCGTGGGCAAGGACATCGCCCTGGCCGTGGCGCTCAAGGCGGTCGCCCAGCCGGTGGTGGCGTACCTGACGGCCCGCTTCGCCCTCCACCTGGACGGCACCCACCTCCTGGCCGCCACCCTCTTCGCCGCCCTGCCCACGGCCCAGAACATCTACGTGTACGCGGTCACGTACGACACCGCCCGCCGCCTGGCCAGGGGCACGATCCTGGTGACGACGGGCCTGTCCATCCCGATCATGACCGCCATCGGCGCCGTCCTGGGCTCCTGACCCCGGCCACCAGACAGCCGCCTGGTCCGCGAAGCTTGATCCTTCCAGCACGAACAACCGGTGCACGTGGAGATCCGTCTGACACAAAATGTTTTGGGGAGCGTGTCGATTCCGGGGTGGCGCGTTCGACGCGTTGGTGAAGGACGACGACAAACCCGGGAGGAACTTTCCCATGCAGAAGATCACCACGTTCCTGTGGTTCAACGACCAGGCCGAGCAGGCCGCCGCCTTCTACACCTCGCTGTTCGCCGACTCCCGCATCGTCGAGGCGCAGCGCGGGCCGGGCGGTGGCGTCATGGTGGTGACGTTCGAGCTGGCCGGGCAGCGGTTCATGGCGCTCAACGGCGGCCCCCAGTACACCCTGAACGAGGCCGTCTCCCTGTACGTCGACTGCGAGACGCAAGAGGAGATCGACGAGCTGTGGGCCTCGTTCATGGAGGGCGGCGAGGAGTCGAGGTGCGGCTGGCTGAAGGACCGGTGGGGCCTGTCCTGGCAGATCGTCCCCCGACGGCTGCCCGAACTCCTCGGCCACCCCGACCCTGCCGCCGCTGAGCGGGTGATGAAGGCGATGCTCGGCATGCAGAAGCTCGACCTCCGCGCCCTGGAGGAGGCCGCCGGCGAGGCGTGACGGGCGGCCGTCCGGCTGGAGGCCCTCGGCGTGGCGTGACGGGCGGCCGTTGAGAACGGCCCCGCCCGGAAACCAGTGGCCGGAGGTCTCCGGCCTGGTGTGGCGGACCGTTCAGAACAGGCCTGCTGAGAAGCCGCGGTCCTCTGTCACCGCCAGGGCCTCGAACAGCAGGGCCACGCCCATCGCGCCCGGGTCGGGCAGGCCGCGGGCGCGCTCACCGACGTAGCTGGCGCGGCCGCGGCGGGCGCGCAGGTCGGCGGTGGCGCGGGCGCCTTCGGCGGCGGCGCGGGCCGCGGCGGCGAAGCCCGTCCCGCGTTCCAGCTCCGCCGCCGCCGGAGCCAGCGCGTCCACGAGCGTGCGGTCGCCCACCTCGGCCTCGCCGACCCGCTGGATGGCGGCGAGGCCGGCGGCGGCGCCGCGCGCCCACCCGCCGTCGGGGTCCTCGTCGAGCGCACGGGCGATCTCGGTGAACAGCAGCCCGAACAGCGGCCCGCTCGTCCCGCCGACCTCGTCCAGGAAGACCCGGCCCGCCACGTCGAACCCGTGCCCGGCACCCGACTCATCCAGCTCGGCGAGCACGCGGGTCAGGCCTGAGCGGAGGTTGTCGCCGAAGTCGCCGTCGCCGCTGGCCTGGTCGAGCCGGGTCAGCTCGTCATGGGCGGCGGCCACGGACTCGGCGTAGCGGCGCAGTACGGGCGCTGCGGTCGCGGTCATCGTCCCTCCTCGTCAACGTCGTCCAGGACGGGGAACGCGGGGGTGCGGGCCGGGGCGCGCCACCATGTACGCCATCCATCCTGCAACCGGGTCAGGGTCAGGGAGAACCCGGCCATGTCGAGCGCCGGCACGTACGTTCCCACCAGCGACTCCGCCACCCGCAGCCCGCGCTCCTCCAGCACGGCGGCGGCCTGGTCGAAGATGCCGTACAGCTCCAGCTGCGTGGTCGCGCCCATCCCGTTGACCAGCACCAGCAGTTCACCGGGGCCTGGTGGCAGTCCGGTCAGCAGCTCGTCGATCATGCGGACGACCAGGTCGGGCAGCGGCGGCCGGTCGATGGTGGTGGCGGCCCGTTCGCCGTGGATGCCGACGCCGTACTCCAGCTCACCTGCCGCCAGGTCGAAGGCGGGCTCGCCGGTGTGGAAGGAGGTCTGAGCCCGGGAGGCGACGGCCAGGCTGCGGGACGCGGCGGCGACCGCGTTGCCGAGCGCGGTCAGCTCGTCCAGGCCACGGCCTTCGTCGGCGGCGGCCCCGAGCAGCTTCTCCACGACGACCGTCGCCCCGGTGCCGCGTCGCCCCGTCGCACTGTCCGTGTCATCGGTGGCCAGGTCATCGTCCACGAGGACCCGCCCCACCCGCACCCCTTCGTGACGCAGCCGCTCGGCGGCGATGCCGAAGTTGATGCGGTCGCCGGTGTAGTTCTTGACGACGTGCACGACCCCCTCCGGCCCGGCGGCGGCCAGACTGGCGTGCAGGACCTGCCGGTTGTGCGGGGACGCGAACACCTGCCCCGGCGCGACGGCGTCCAGCATCCCCCGGCCGAGGAACCCGGCATGCATCGGCTCATGCCCCGACCCGCCACCCGCGACCAGCCCGACGACGCGGCGCGGGTCCCGTTCACGAGCCCGCAGATGCACGGGCTCCTCGCGCAGCTCGACGAGGTGCGCATGCGCACGGGCGAACCCACGCAAGGCAGGCGCGACGGGATCACCGGCGGGCAAGAACGGCGCACTCATACCCCCTCCCCTCCCCCGCCCAGGCCGCTTGTAGCGCGACCGGCCGATGCCCGGACAGCGAGGCCGGCCGACGGCCCGCCCCCGAGCAGCCGGCGGCGGGGAGCCCCGGGCGGTGCTGGGGCGGCGCTGGTCGAGCTGTCCATCGGCATCCCTTCTGGCTGGCCGCGCTGTCGTCCCGGCACGAGGACCAGGAGTTTCATGCTGGATCCTCACAGCACGATCCGAGCCGTCGCCACGCCGCACCCGGCCCGCGCTCCCACGACGCGCTGCCCCTTCGCGTCTGCGGGACGCCATCCAAGCCGTGCCTCGCCCGCCGCCCACGCAGCACGCGGACGCGTCCGCTCACCGAGCACCCCACACGGCCATCCACTCGGCGCGCGGCCCTTACGCGCGAAGCAGCGGCACGCGGTCAGGACCAGGGGATCTCGCCGGTGCGGCTGACGAAGCGGCCGGTGCCGGACTCCGGGGGTTCCGTGGCCAGGGTGACGATGGCGTCCGTGCCCTCGGTGACGGTCTGGGGGCCGGTGTGGCCGTTCAGGTCGGTGGCGGTGTAGCCGGGGTCGGCGGCGTTGACGCGGATGCCGGGCAGGGACTTGGCGTATTGGGTGGTCAGCATCGTCAAGGCGGCCTTGGAGGCGGTGTAGAGGGGCGCGATGGCCTTCGACTCGGGGCGCGACGGATCGTGGGTGAGCGCCAGGGACCCCATGCCGCTGCTGACGTTGATGACGCGCGGCTCCGGTGAGCGGCGCAGCAGCGGCAGGAACGCCGTGGTCGTCCTGATGACACCGGCGACGTTGACGTCGAAGACCTCGAGGGCCTCGGCGCCGGTCAGCGCGGAGGGGTCGCCGAAGGGGCCGTGGATGCCGGCGTTGTTGATCAGTACGTCGATGCGCCCCTCGTGCTCGGCCACGTCCTTGGCGGCGGCGGCCACGGACGCGTCGTCGGTCACGTCGATCGGGACGAACCGCGCACCCAGGGCGGCGGCGGCCTCCACGCCCCGCTCCGGGTCGCGCGCCCCGACCAGCACGGTGTGGCCGAATGCGATGAGACGCCGGGCGGTTTCGCGGCCGAGGCCCTTGTTGGCGCCGGTGATGAAAGTAATCGTCATGAACGTCATCGTTCGGCACCGCCGCCCACGCTCACCAGGGACACCACGACGGTAGGAACAGCCGTACCACCTTCGCTCGGCCGCTATGCCGCAAGATGGGAGACATGGGGACGAATGCCGGACTGGGGGCGATGATCCGTACGTGGCGGGACCGCCTGCCCCCGTCGGCGGCGGCGCTGCCCGTGGGACGCTCCCGCCGCGCCACCGGCCTGCGCCGGGAGGAGCTGGCCGAGCTGGCCGGGGTCTCCGTCGACTACGTCGTCCGCCTGGAACAGGGTCGCGCCACCACGCCGTCGGCCCAGGTCGTCGCCTCTCTTGCCCGCGCCCTGCAACTCTCCGCCGCAGAACGGGACCACCTCTACCGCCTGGCGAACCTCGTACCGCCGGCCGACGGCGCCGTCTCCGACCACATCGCGCCAGGAGTGCAACGCGTGCTCGCCCGGCTCGGGGACGTCGCGGTCGCCGTGTTCGCCGCCGACTGGCAGCTCATCCGCTGGAACCGCGCCTGGGCCGCCCTCCTCGGCGACCCCTCCGCGGCCCCGCGCCACCTGCGTAACTTCGCCCGCGACAGGTTCCCCGTGGACGACGCCCCGCCCCGGCTCGCCCACTGGCCCGTACACGAGCTGGACGCGGCCACCACCGACACCGCCGTCGTCTCCGATCTGCGCCGCGCCACCGGCCGCTTCCCACACGACCCGCGCCTGGCCCGCCTGATCGACGACCTGCGGGCCGGCAGCGAACGCTTCGCCGCCCTCTGGGCGAAAGGCACCGTGGCCGCCCACCGCGAGGACCACAAGACCGTCGAGCACCCCTCGGTGGGACCGATCGCGCTGGACTGCGATGTCCTGACCGACGGCGACTCCGAGTGCAAGATCGTCATCCTGTCGGCAGCCGCAGGCAGCGAGGACGAGACCAAACTGCATCTCGCCACCCTCACCGGCCCACCCGCCGGCGCTCCGAGGTAGGTGACGACGGCCGATCCGCCGCACCGCGCCGGAGGACGCGCTCGCTGTGACGCTGCCCCTCCGTCGTGGCCTCATCACCAGAAGGTGAGGCCGTCGTGGGGAGAACAGAGCCGGTCGCTCTGGTGGGTGGGAAGCAGCGCCGCTGCCTGTCCTCCCGGTCCTGCCGGTGGTGCCAGGCGCGCTGCCAGGCGGGCGGCGCGTTCTCGCAGAGCGGGGGTGTCCTGGCGGAGGACGGGTGTCAGGGCCTCCAGGACGCCGTCCGCGCGGGACGCGTCGCGCAGCGTCGCCTCGCCTGCCCAGTCCACAGCCACTCTCAGCAGCCTCTTCTCCGGCCGGGACGTCAGTGCCCGCAAGGCTCGCGCGAACAGGGCCTCGTCCAGCCGGCCTGCCTCCTCCAGGCGCCACAGTTGCGTCACCGCCATGTCGGCGGCCACGACGGGGTGGGCGGGCAGCAGGCGTACGTAGGCGGGGGCGTGGGCGGCGGACTCGTCGAGGGTGGGGCCAAGGCGGTCGTGCAGGCTCACGAGCTGAGCCGGTGTCAGACGGCCTGTTCGTGGATCAGGCAGCTCGTCCGGCGTGCGCCACCCGCCGAACCGGGGCGGCCCGCCGATCCGGCCGCTCACCGCCACCGCTCCCGGGAGCGGGTCAGGCAAGCGGGCCGCACAGGCGAGGGCGTCGGGCCTCTCCTGATCGGGGGCATCGTGCGCCCGGTGGAACGGTCGGACCGAGCGGGCGGGGGCGTCGCGGGTTGCGCGGTCGGTGGGAGCCGGGGTGATGGGAATCGCCTGGGCCAGGCGGGTGAGCAGGCCGTCGAGGACGCTCGCGCGGGTGAGCAGGCCGTCCTCGACGAGCCGCATGACCGCGCCGACCAGCAGCCACCGGTCGGCGTGGGTGAGGCCGTCGAAGTCGAGGAGGCGCGGGGCGTACGCGGCGCACAGCGGGTCGTCCGCCGGCGCCCCGGGTGGCATGGCGCGCATCGACCGTAGCCAGCCCGCGACGAAGGGCAGGTCTCCGGGCGGTTCGAGGCCCAGCTCGCGCACCAGGGCGGCCGCCACCCCCCAATGCCGCAGCCCTGGCGGCCGCAGGCGGGAGGCGATGCGGGATGCCACGTCGGCCTGCCACTCCAGCGATCTGCGCCGGAGCAGCCTGAGGACACGCTCGCCTTCGGCCGGTTCGCCGCCGCCGGGCTCGCGCCGCCCTTGCGACGCGACCCCTCCGCGGTCGTCATCGGCTCGCTGCCGGAGCTCGGGCCGGAACAGCCAGGCCACCACGTCCGCCGGCTCGCTCAGGCAGGCCGCGCCGGCCAGGAGCAGGGGTGTCGCCTGGCGGCCCAGGCCGGGCGTACGGGCCACGTGGCCGGGTAGCTCGGCTGCGATCGCGGCGCGCCCGGAGGGGCCGAGGCCGCTGACGTATCGCTCGGTGCCGGGCACGTCGCCTGCCCGGATGAGGGTGAGCGCCCCGGCCCACGCTCCCGTGCGCCGTGCCGGCGCTACCGCATCCACCATGGCCGGGACCCTATCGAGCGCCCACGACAATTCCGGATCTCGAACGTGATCACGAAAATGTGATATGATCATTTTGTCATGAACAGTCATGACAACTCAGGTCCCGCCGAGGCCGCCGCCCGTTTCGTCGCGGCGATGAATTCCGGCGGCTCCCCCGACCACCTCTACGAGGACGACGCCGTTCTCGTCCCCGTACCCGGACACCCCGTCACCGGCACGGCCCGCGCCGCCGCCCACCGGCACCTGCGGAGCTTCGGCGTGCCGATGGAGGCGGTCCCCCGTCAGGTGTACGTCGCCGGCGAGATCGCCCTGCTCATCGTCGACTGGTCGATGCGGGGCACCGCACGCGACGGCACCGAGATCGACCTGAGCGGCACCGCGACCGACGTCCTCAGGCGGGACGCGGACGGTCGATGGCGGTACGTCATCGACAACCCGCACGGCACCGCCACCCCCACGCGCTGACGTCCGCGATCACCGGCCGGCCGAGGTGCCGGGACGGGGCCGGTTCGAGGGGCGTGGCGGTGTCACGTCCAGGACCGCTTTGCCGGCGACCCGGCGCTCCAGCAGGGCCTGGGCGGCGCCGGCCACGCGTTCCCAGGGGGCACGAAGGCTCACCTCGGGCCGGAGGCGCCCCCGGGCGACGAAGCGCAGCAGCGTGGCCAGGTCCGGGCCGACCTCGTGGACGTCGCCGAAGGTGCTCATCGTCTTCGCCTGACCGATGAAGAACAGGGAGTACGGCGCGAGAACCGCCGGTTCGTCCGATGCCCAGCCGATGTTCTGGATGTTGCCGCCCGGCGATCCCCGCCACTTCACCCGGTCCGTGCAGCGGATGGTGGCCGCGCTCCTGGACGGCTAGTCCGTCCCCGCCGGCGGTGGCGCACGGTGCGCGCCTGTCGCACCGGCTGAATCCTTTTCGCGGGTCGCCACCTCTTATGTGCGACCCCTGCCGCACGGGCCGGGGCACGGACATGGGAGGTTTGTCATGGTTGTAGCCGTCGCAGTGGGGGTGGCCGCCGTACTGATCTGTGCGTGCAGCGTCGTCGTGCTGCGCCGAAGGGGGCGGGACCGTGGCTGATCCGACGTGGTCCGACGAACGGCTGGTGACCGCGGCCCGCGAAGGCGACGCCGAGTCGATCGCCACGCTGGTGTCGGGGGCGCACCCGCACGTACGCCGGTTCGCCCACGCGCTCTGCGCCACCCCCGAGGACGCCGAGGACGCGGCCCAGGAGGCCCTGATCGTCCTCTATCGCAAGATCGGAACGTTGCGCGCGACCGGGGCGCTGGCGTCCTGGATGTTCCGCATCATCCGCAACGAGTGCGTCCGCCGCAGCCGCCTGATGCTGCGCCCCCACCCCACCGTCCTCGCGTCGCCGGCCGAAGCCCCCTCCGTCGAGGACGAGGTGTTCCAGCGGCTGGAGGCCGCCCGGGTGGCCGCCGCCATCGCCGGGCTGCCCGCCGACCAGCGCCGCGTGCTCATCATGCGCGACGTCCAGGGCCTGAACGGACGTATGGTGGCCGACGCCCTCGGCCTCAGCGTCCCCGCGATGAAGTCCCGCCTGCACCGGGCCCGCGCGACTCTCCATCACCTGCTCGCCGAACCCGCCCAGGGAGACCACCGTGACTGACCTCCGGCAGGACGCCCGCACCGAACCCCGTCCCCATCCGCTGCCCCGGCCCCGGGACGCCGGGAACTTCGCCAGCGCGTCGCTGCCTCGGCACCTGGCCCGTGGCGCGCTGGGGTTCGGGGCGCTGATCGCCTCCGTCGCGCTCATCCCATCGATCGGGCCGATGAGCCTGCTGCTCGCCCCGCTGGGCGTGGTCGCGTTCCGCGGCTGCCCGACGTGCTGGGTCATCGGCCTGATCCAGACGATCTCGATGGGACGGCTGCGGCGGGCCTGCGTCGACGGGCGGTGCGAGCTCGTGGCCGCCCCGGCAAGAGGGACCGGCGAACGGGCCGCGCACCGTGACGAACGCCCCTGGGGGGCGCCCGCCCGTCAGGACGTGACGAGGGTCAGCCCCAGTGCCGAGAGCGGTTCGGCGACCGGCTGGAAGTAGGTCGTGCCGCCGGTCGCGCACGTGCCGGAGCCGCCCACCGTCATGCCCTGCGCCTGGTCGCCCGAGACGAACGGGGCGCCCGATGTGCCCGGTTCCGCGCACACGCTGGTGCGCACCAGGCCGGTGATGGCGCCTTCGGGGAAGTTCACCGTGACGTTGCGTTGATGGATGACGCCGCAGTGCCAGCCGGCGATCGGGGTGGCCTGGCAGACGGAGGCGCCGATGGGGGCGGGGGTGGCGCCGCGGATGGGGCGTTCCGTGCCGAGGGCGACGACGGCGCCGCGCGGGTTCCAGCCGGGGTAGAGCGAGACCCAGGCGTAGTCGTCGCCGGGGTAGGAGGAGGCTTCGAAGACGCCGATCGGGGTGCCGGCGGCGGTGGTGGCGACGTCGCCGCGCTCGCCGCAGTGCCCGGCGGTGAGGAAGCCGCCGGTGGTGCCGCTGCGTACGGTGAAGCCGACGATGCAGCGCCCCTTGCCCTCGACCATGAAGCCGTCGCCGCCGCGGATGTCGGCGTACGGGGCGGGGCGGGCGGCGGACGGCTCGACGCGTACGGCGGACGGGTCAGCCCCGGCCGCGCGGGCGAAGGCGGTGGCCTTGGCGGGGTCGGCGGCCAGGATCACGATCTCGCCGGTGGTCGCGTCCACGTACCAGGCGTGCACGTCCGGGCCGGCGAGGCGGCCGGCGGCGTCGAGGCGGTCTTTGTCGGCGTCGAGCGCGGCCAGGGGACGGGCGGCGGCCGAGGCGGGAGCGCCGGGGAGAGCGGATGTCCCTATCAGGGAGACGAGCAGAGCGAGGGTGGTGACGGCAAGGCGGTACACGTTCATGCAGGCGGGCCTCCTGCACCCACCGTAAGCCGGTACGACCTCCGCTGATCCCTATCATTTTCCCCCTAACACCGTGTTATGGCCCGCTCGGCCCATCGGCGGATGATAACCGTGAGTGCATGATCACTCACCGCGACTCCGCGTGCAGGGCGGCGCGCGCGTCCATGCTCGGGGAGCTCATCGCCGCCTCCCACACCTGCACCCTGGAGCAGATCCCTGGGCTGGTGGCGGAGCACGCGGCCCCGTCGGGGCTGCGCGAGGTGGTGATCTACCTCGCGGACCTGCAGCAGGAGGTGCTGTCCCCGCTGGTCGCGGAGCCGGTGCCGGCCGGAAAGGCGCAGGAGGCGGAGATCGGGATCGAGGGCACGGTGGCGGGCCGGTCGTTCCAGCACGGGGAGATCCTGCCGGCGACCGTGCGCGACCCTGAGCAGTGGTGGGTGCCCTTGGTGGACGGCACGGACCGGCTGGGCGTGCTGCGCATCACCGCCCCTGGCGCGGACACGGGGACGTTGCACGACATGAAGCTGCTGGCCGGGCTGGTGGCGCTGCTGGTGGTCTCGAAGCGGCCCCTGAGCGACTCCTACGCCCGTCTCGTCCGCCGGCGGCGGATGACGGTGTCGGCGGAGATGGAGTGGCGGCTGATGCCGCAGCGCACGTTCGCGACCGACCGGCTGGTGGTCAGCGCGGTCATGGAGCCGGCGTACGAGGTGAGCGGCGACGTCTACGACTACGCGATCGAGGGCCACGTCGCCCACCTGGCGATCTTCGACGCGATGGGCCACGACACGGCGGCCGGGCTGACCGCGAACCTGGCGCTGACGACGCTGCGCAACAGCCGCCAGTCCGGCATGACGCCCGCGCAGTGGGCGGACAGGATCGACGAGGAGCTGACGGAGCAGTTCGGCGGGGAGCGGTTCACGACGTGCCTGCTGGCCACCCTCGACATCCTCAGCGGCGAGCTGCTCTGGGTGAGCTGCGGCCACTACCCCCCGGTGATCGTCAGGAGGCGGACGACGGTCGAGCTGGACTGCCCGCCGTCCCCGCCGGCGGGCCTCGGGCTGGCGGAGACGGTGACGGAGTGCCGGGCGCAGCTCCAGCCGGGCGATCGGCTGCTCCTCTACACCGACGGCATCACCGAGGCGCGCAACCGGCAGGGCGAGGAGTTCGGGATGGAGCGCTTCGCCGACTTCCTCACCCGGCACCAGGCCGACGAGCTGCCGGTGCCGGAGACGTTGCGCCGGTTGATCCACCATCACCTCGCCTACCACGAGCGCCGGCTGCGCGATGACGCGACGGTGCTGCTGGTGGAGTGGCCGGGCAGGCCGTACCCGAAGGGGCGCCCGGAGGCGCTGACGGGCCTGCCGCCGGGGACCGCCGAGAACACTTAACGGAACAGATTTGCCATTAGCGTGCTACAGTCCTTAACGGTAAATCCGTTCCATTTAGGAGGAAGTTGTGGAATATCGGCGGCTCGGCGGGCTCGAGGTGCCCGCGCTGAGCTTCGGCGCCGGCACGTTCGGCGGCAGGGGCGAGCTGTTCGGCGCCTGGGGCGACACCGACGTGGCAGGGGCCAGGCGGCTGGTGGACGTGGCGCTCGACGCGGGGCTGACCATGTTCGACACGGCGGACGTCTACTCCGACGGCGCCTCGGAGGAGGTGCTCGGCCAGGCCGTGAAGGGGCGGCGCGACAAGGTGCTCATCTCCACCAAGGCGGGCCTGCCCATGCACGACGGCCCGAACGGCGCGGGCACGTCGCGGTCGCGGCTCATCGCGGCCGTGGACGACGCGCTGCGCCGCCTCGGCACCGACTACATCGACCTGTTCCAGTTGCACGCCTTCGACGCCGCCACCCCGATCGAGGAGGTGCTGGGCACGCTCGGCGACCTGGTCACGGCCGGCAAGCTGCGCTACGTCGGCGTGTCCAACTTCTCCGGCTGGCAGCTCATGAAGTCGCTGGCCGCCGCGGACCGGCACGGCCATCCCCGGTACGTCGCCCACCAGGTCTACTACTCGCTCGTCGGCCGCGACTACGAGTGGGAGCTGATGCCGCTCGGCCTCGACCAGGGCGTCGGCGCGCTGGTGTGGAGCCCGCTCGGCTGGGGGCGGCTGACCGGCAGGATCAGGCGGGGCAGCCCGATCCCGGCGGGCAGCCGGCTGCACAAGACCGCCGCGTACGGCCCGCCGGTGCCCGACGAGCTCCTCTACCGGGTCGTGGACGCTCTGGACGAGGTCGCGAAGGAGACCGGGAAGAGCGTGCCGCAGATCGCGCTCAACTGGCTGCTGACCCGGCCCGGCGTGGCCTCGGTGATCGTGGGCGCCCGCAACGAGGAGCAGCTGCGCGAGAACCTCGGCGCCGTCGGCTGGCGGCTCACCCCCGAGCAGGTACGCAGGCTGGACGCGGCGAGCGAGGTCACCGCGGCGTACCCGTACTTCCCGTACCGGAACCAGGAGGGGTTCGCCCGGGTCAACCCGCCGGTCGAGCGGCTCATCGCGGCCGGGTGAGCCGCGCCCGGTCGACCTTGCCGGTCTGGTTGCGCGGCACCTCGGAGACGAACTCCACGTCGCGCGGCGCCTTGTACCCGGCCAGCTCCTCCTTGACCGCCCGCCGCAGCTCGTCGGCCGACAGCTCGGCCCCGTCCTCGGGGACGACGTAGGCGGCCAGGCGCTGCCCGTACTCCTCGTCGCTCACCCCCAGCACGGCGACGTCGGCCACGCCGGGCCGGGCGGCGAGGAAGTCCTCCACCTCCTGCGGGAACACGTTCTCGCCGCCGGAGACGATCATGTCGTCGTCGCGGCCGTCGATGAACAGCCGCCCGTGCTCGTCACGGTGCCCGAGGTCGCCGGTGGCCAGCGGGCCGCCGGGCCCGAACGTCAGCCCGCCCGCCACGACCACCCGTCCCACCTGACCGGACGGCAGCTCGCCGCCCGACGGGTCCTCGATGCGGACGGTGGTGCCGCGTGGCGGGCGGCCGACGGTGCCGGGCGCGGCGCGCAGGTCGGCGGGGGTGGCCAGGGCGGCCCAGCCGGCCTCGGTGGAGCCGTACAGGTCGTGCAGGACGTCGCCGTAGGCGTCCATGAAGCGGGTGGCGAGGTCGGCGGGCAGGGCGGAGCCGCCGGAGACGACGACCCGCAGGCGGGGCAGCGGCCGGGGCGGCAGGTCGAGCAGGCGGCGCAGCATCACCGGTACGGCGATCAGCGCGCCCGCGCCGGTGCGGTCGAGCGCGTCGAGCACGGCCGCCGCGTCGAAGCGGCGCAGCAGCACGACGGGGCAGCCGAGGACGAGCGCGGCGGCGTACCAGAGCAGGCCGAGCCCGTGGAACAACGGCGGCGCGATCAGCATCGGCTCGCCGCCGCGCAGCGGCACGGTGCCCAGCATCGAGACGAACGGCTCGGCCATCGCCCCCATGGACAGCCGCCGCGGCGCCCCCTTGGGGGTGCCGGTCGTGCCGGACGTGAGCAGCACCAGCCGCCCCGGCCGCTTCGGGGACGGCGGCGCGTCCTCCGTCCCGGCGGACGCGCCCAGCCCCCCGCGGCCGTCCGCGGTCTCCCCGGCATCGGCGAGGTCGTCGAGGTCGGTGATGTGGGGGCCGTCGAACTCGACCTCCGCCGACCCGGGTGCGGCGAGGAGCACGTGCACGCCCTCCCGCCGCAGCACCTCACGCAGCCGGGGCCCGGCCATGCCGGTGTTGAGGAGCAGCAGGTCGGCCCCGAGCCTGGACACGGCCGCGACGGCGGCGGGGAAGCCGCGGTCGTTGGGCCACATGACGGCCACCGTGGTGCCGGGCCCGACGCCGAGCCGCCGGTGCAGGCCGGCCGCCAGCGCGGCGGCGTGGTCGTCGAGCTCGGCGAAGGTGACGGCGCCCGCCTCGTCGATCACGGCCGCCCGATCGGACCAGCGGGCCGCGGCGACGGCCAGGCCGGTGGCGGGGGTGAGGTGGAAGTGCCGGTACGCCTCCACCATGCGGGCCAGCGCGGCCGGGTGCACCGGGCCGAGCAGCCCGTTGCGGGTGAGCGTGGCGGCGGCCTCCACGCCGAAGCCGCCCAGGTCGATCAGCCGTCCGAGCACCGCCGTCCCCTCACCTTCCGGTACGAGCCAGGACGAGGTACGCGTACCCGCTGACGACCGGACGGAACGTTACTGCTGCCCCGGACGGCGCGCGGGAGCGGGAGCGGGCCCGGCCGTGCCGTCGGTGAAGCGGCCGGGACGGAAGGGGGCCAGCAGCGCCGACTCCTCCCCGTACAGCTCGCCCGCCACCTCGTCCATCAGCAGCGGCGCCAGCGTGACCCCGCTGTGCGTGGCCACCGTGTAGACCCGCCGATCGGGGTCGGCGAACCCGGCCACGGTCAGCCCGTCGCCGGGCATCGCGCGCCGGCCGACGACGGCCCGCTCGACGGCGGCGCCGTCGGTGGCGTGCAGCACGCCGGGCAGCAGGGCCATCATCTTGGCGAGCACCTCGGCGGGCACCGGGGCGGCCGGATCGGCGAGGTGGTCGAGGGGCAGCGACTGCAGCAGGATGCGTCCGCCGCCGTCGGGGCGCAGGTTGAGCGCGGCGGTGGTGAGGATGCGCGACAGCCGGGCCGGCACCGCGGTCGTGGTGACGAGGAAGCCGTTGGTGACCGTGCCCGACACGGCCGGGTCCAGCATGGGGACGGTGGCGCCGGCCAGCGCGGCCACCTGCTCGGTCCAGCGGCCCGCGCAGGTGACGACGGCGTCGCCGGCGAACGTCCGCCCGTCGGCGACCGTCACCTTCACCCCGGACGCCTCCGTCTCGATCGCGGTGACCTCGGCGCCGCACTCCAGCCTGGCCCCGTGGTCGCGGGCCTCGCCGAGCAGCCGGCCGAGCAGCCGCAGCGGCTGGACGTACGCCTCGACGGGGAAGAAGACGTACTCGGTGCCCGGCGGCGGGGGCACCAGGTCGGGTTCGAGGGCGCGGGCGCGGCGGGCGGTGACCCGCTCGACCGGGTAGCCCATGCCCTGGAGACGGGCGACGCGGGCTTCGAGCTGCTCCTTGTGGTCGTCGGTGACCGCGTACTCGAGGTTGCCCGTGGGGTGGAACCAGTCGCCCGGCAGCTGGTGGTGCGCCCAGACGGCGGCGTGGTTGAGGTCGAAGTACGCCTGCGGGGTCTTGTTGTTGGCGTTGACCCAGGCGACCGAGGTGGACGTCGTACCGGCTCCCGGCGTGCCCGCCTCCAGCACCGTGACCTGCGCGCCGCGCCGGGCCAGGCCGGCCGCGACCGCGGAACCGACCACCCCCGCGCCGATGACGACGACTCGCACGCTTGCTCCTCTCACTTGTGCTCCTCGTCGGCGCCGAACAGCTTGGCGACGCCGACGAAACGTTCGATGACGACGACCGCGACCACGGCGAACAGCACCATGAGGGTGCCGATGGCGGTGACGGTGGGGTCGTAGTCGTACTGCATGTAGTTGAAGATCCGTACGGGCAGCGTCTGCAGGTCGGTGGTGACCACGAACAGCGCCACCGTCAGGTCGTCGAACGAGGTGATGAACGCGAAGAAGGCGCCCCCGATCAGCGCGCCACGCACGGCGGGCAGCGTGACGTGCCAGAACACCAGGAACGGCGGGGCGCCGAGCCCGGCCGCCGCCTTCTCCGCCGACCGGTCGAGGCCGGACAGCCCGGCCAGCACCAGCCGCACCGCGTACGGGACGGTCAGCACGAGGTGGGCCAGCAGCAGCGTGAACGGGCTGGAGGCCAGCCCCATCTGGGCGAACCACTGCAGCAGCCCGATGCCGAGCACGATCGTCGGCACCGCGAACGCGCTCGACAGCACGCCCTCCAGCAGGGCGCGGCCGGGGAAGCGGTAGCGGTGGATGGCCAGCCCGCCGGCCAGGCCGACGACGGCGGAGACGGCCGCCGCCGCGGCCGCCACGCCGGCGCTGAGCGCGAACGACGCCAGGAACTCGGGCTTGGCCAGCACTTCGGCGTACCAGCGCAGGGTGATGCCCTGCGGCGGGAACGTGACGTAGGAGGTGGTGGTCAGCGAGGAGGCCACGGTGACCGCGACGGGCGCGATGAGGAACACGCCGACCAGCGCGGCGAACGCGCCGCCGAGCACCCTCGTGAGCCGGGTCATCCGAACACCACCTCCCCGCCACGCCTGCGCAGCAGCCGTGAGTAGCCGAGCAGCAGCCCGGTCGTGACGACGACCAGCACGAACCCGATGGCGGCCGCGTACGGCCAGTCGAGGTTGACCGTCGCCTGGGTGTAGACGAAGTACGGCATGAGCTTCACCTTCGGGCCGCCCAGGATCGCCGGGGTGACGAAGCTGGAGGCGGTCAGGCTGAACACGATCATCGCCCCTGCCAGCATGCCGGGCGCCGACAGCGGCAGCGTGATCCGCCAGAAGCAGGTCCAGCCCGACGCGCCGAGCCCGCGCGCGGCCGGCACGAGCGTCGGGTCGATCCGGTCGAGGCTGCCCATCAGCGGCAGGACCATGTACGCCAGCATCACGTGCACCATGCCGATGAGCACGGCGGTGTCGTTGTAGAGCAGCTGCGGCGGCGTGATGCCGAGCCACGTGAGCACGGACGCGACCGGGCCGTTCGGCCCGAGCACCACCAGCCAGCCGTACGCCCTGATGACCATGCTGATGAGCAGCGGCGACAGCAGGAGCAGGGCGAGCCAGTTGCGGGTCCTGGGCGAGCGGCCGCGCAGGTAGAGGGCGAACGGGTAGCCGATCAGCAGGCAGCCTGCCGTGGTGAGGGCGGCCACCTTGAGGGTGTTCCAGAGCACGGCGCGGTAGAAGGGGTCGCCGAGGAAGCGGACGTAGTTGTCGAGGGTGAACGCGCCGGTCTGGGTCCTGAAGCTGTTGGCGACCAGCGTGAACAGCGGGGCCACGAACAGCAGCGCGAAGATCGCGATGGCGGGCAGCGCCAGCAGCAGCCCGGTCCGCCACAGCGGCCTCGCCGCGGCCGCCCGCACCGACCCACCGCTCCCCGAGCCGTCGCCGTGGCCGCCGGCCGAGGGGTCGCCGTTCCCGTGGCCGCCGGTCGCGGGGCCGCCGGTCGCGGGGGCGTCCGCGCCGGTCACCTGGTCGCCAGTGACGCGTCCGATGGCCGCCATGAGCAGGTCACCTCCTCCCCCTCGGCGGGCACCCGCGCGTCGAACGGCAGCGCCGCCGTCACCTCGCCGGCCGCGGTGGTCACCACGCAGCGGATGCGGGAGCCGAGGAAGCGCGTCTCGCGTACGCGGCCGCGCAGCCCCTCCCCCGCGCCCGCGGCCACCCGTACGACCTCGGGCCGCACGTACAGACGGACCGCCGCGCCCTTGCCGGGCGCCTCGCCCACCGGCGTGCCGCCGACGGTGCCGCCGCCCACCTCGCAGGCGTGCCCGCCCGCGGCGGTGCCGTCGAGCGTGTTCACCTCGCCGATGAACTGCGCCACGAAGTCGGTCGCCGGCCGCAGGTAGATCTCCCTGGGCCGGTCGAGCTGGTGGATGACGCCGCCGGCCATGACGGCGATGCGGTCGGAGACGGCCAGCGCCTCCTCCTGGTCGTGGGTGACGAGGATGGTGGTGGTGCCGATGCGGCGCTGCAGCGCCGACACCTCGTCGCGCAGGCGTACCCGGAGCTGGGCGTCGAGGTTGGAGAACGGCTCGTCGAGCAGCAGCAGGTCGGGCTTGATGACCAGCGCCCTGGCCAGCGCGGCCCGCTGCTGCTGGCCGCCGGACAGCTGGCGGGGGTGGCGCTGCGCCATGCCGTCCAGGCCGACCAGCTCCAGCACCTCGGCGACCTGCCGGCGCCGCTCGGCCCCGCCCACCTTGCGCATCCGCAGCCCGAACGCCACGTTGTCGGCGATCGTCATGTGCGGGAACAGGGCGTAGGACTGGAAGACCATGCCCATCGAGCGGCGGTGCGGCGGCACGGCGGTGATGTCGCGGCCGTCCACCTCGATCAGGCCGCCGTCGGCCGCCAGGTGCCCGGCGATCATGTTCAGCGTCGTCGTCTTGCCGCATCCGGACGGGCCGAGCAGCGTGAGGAACTCGCCAGGCTCGGTCTCCAGGTCCACCGCCGAGACGACCTCCTTGCCGCCCAGCACCTTGCGCACGCCGTCGAGCCGCAGCCGCCCGCGCCGCACGGCCTGATCCGTCGCCGCCCCGGTCACACTCGCCACGCTCATGAGGTCTCGATTTCCTTGTTCCAGCGGTCCGTCCAGGCCGGACGGTTCTTGTTGATCACCGCCCAGTCGAGCTTGCGCAGCTCGGCGGCCCGGTCCTGGCCGACGACCGCGGCGGCCAGCTCGGGGTCGAGCTCGACGCCCTTGACGACGGGCCCGTTGAAGGCGGAGGCGGCCAGCGCCTGCTGCGCCGACGGCTCCAGCAGCGTGTTGACGAACTTCTGCGCCAGGTCGGCGTGCGGCGCCCCCTTCACCACGTTCACGGTGGCGATCAGCGGCAGCGCGCCCTCCTCCGGATAGACGAACTCGACCGGGAACCCCTTCTTGGCCAGCGTCTGCACCCGCGAGTTGCCCCAGATCGAGGCGACCGCCTGTCCTTGGAGGAAGAAGTTGGACACGTCGGCGGTGGTGTCGAAGGTGACGGCGTTGGCCGCGATCTTCTTCACGCCCGCGAAACCGGGGTCGATCTTGTGCTCGGAGCCGCCGCCGACCTTGGCCGCGATGAGCAGCGCGCCCAGCCCGTACGTCTGCGTGATGGACGGCATCACGAGCTTGCCCCGCAGCCGCGGGTCGGCGAGGTCGGCCAGCCGCTTGGGTGCGGGCAGGCCGTTCTGGGCGTAGTAGTCGCTGTTGTAGGCGATGCCGGTGGCGTTCAGCGAGAAGCCGACGCCGACGTCGCCGGGCAGCCGGGCGAGGTCGATGACCTGCGGCAGGTTGGTGACCACCTTGGGGTCGAGCGGGGCGAGCAGGCCCGCCTCGACTGCCTGGTTCTGCACGCCGTCGTCGATCAGGGCCACGTCGATCTGCGGCGACTCCTTCTGCGCCTTGAGCTTGGCGGTGGTGTCGGTGGAGCTGCCGGCGATGTAGGAGACGCGGCAGGAGCAGGACTTCTCGAAGGCGGGGATGACGGACTGCTTGAAGGCTTCCTCGTACGAGCCGCCGTACCCGGCGACGACCAGCGTGCCCGGGGCGGCGGATGGGGTCGGTGCGCCGCAGGCGGCGACGGCGAGCGCCGCGGCCGCGAGGGCGGCGGTCAGAGATCTGGCTTTCATGGCGACCTCCGAAGGGGGCGGTTCGGGGCTAGATGGCCGATGTCGCGGCCGGTCGTGCCGGTTTGGAGCAGGTCGGCGACGATGTCGCCGAAGACGGGGGCGAGCTTGAAGCCGTGCCCGCTGAAGGCGGCGGCGACCACGACCCGGCCCCGGCGGCCGAGCAGGCCGTGGCCGTCGGGGGTGAAGGCGTCGGCGTAGGTGGCCACGCGTATGGGGTCGGGGCGCAGTCCCGGCAGGGTGGCGGTGACGGCTTCGGCGACCTGCCTGACGTACCCGACGGGGACGCTGCGGGCCAGGTCGGCGGGCGAGCCGATGTCCTGCCACGGCACGTGCAAGTTGACCTTGACGCCGGCGCCGTCCACGGCGGGGAAGCAGGAGTAGGCGGGCTCGCCGACGCGGATGGCGATCGGGCACCGGCGGGGTGCGAACAGGCTCTCGTCGCGGCGCGGGAACCAGGTCGAGGTGATCGCCTTCACGGTGATGGGCAGGCCGGGCAGCAGGTGCGCGGCCCAGGGGCCCGGCGCGATGACGGCGTGGGTGAAGCGGTGCTCGCCGTCGCCGGTGACGATGGTGACGCCGGTGGCGTCCTCGCGTACCTCCTCGACGGGGGTGTAGCGGTGGATCGTGGCTCCCGCGCGCTCGGCCGCCGCGGCCGCCGCGACGACGGCGGGCTCGGGACGCAGGTAGCCGGCGTCGCGGTCGGTCACCATGACCTCGCCGTCACGCAGCGGATGCTCGGGGACGCGCCGGGCCGCGTCCCGGCCGGTCAGCACCTCGACGGGCAGATCATGGGTGCGGGCCGCGGCCAGCACGGCCCGCACCACGGGGTGGTCGCGCGGCCCGACGGTCACGCCGCCGACGGGTGTCAGCAGCCGGGTGGCCGTGGCCTGCTCCAGCTCCGACCAGAACGCGCGGGCTGCGCGCAGCAGCGGCACGTACTGCGGGCCCTCCTTGTACGCGGTGCGGAAGATGCGCGTCTCGCCGCCCGACGCGCCCCGGTCGTGGCCGGGCGCGTAGCTGTCGAAGCCGGTCGCGGGGATGCCGCGCGCGGCCAGCCGCCACAGGGCCATCGAACCGACGGCGCCGGTGCCGACGACGGCGACAGAGGTCAAGGGTCCGCTCCTTCCGAGGGGCAGGTCAGGGCATGCCGGGGGACCGTGGCGCGGGCGGGCGCGACGGGTGGCCGTTCTCGTAGGGGCTCGTACTGGGGAAGGGGGTCGGTCAGTGGCGGTCGGAGGAACCGCTCAGGTCGGTCTCGACGTAGAAGCGCTCGGAGCCGGGGGTGACGATCTCTTCGAGGAGCTCGGCGATCTCCCCGCGGCGGGTCCAGGTCTCACGGGTCCAGCGGAAGACGGGGGTGCCGGGGGCGAGCCCGAACAGCTCCGCCTCGTCCTGGCCGACGGCGTACGGCTCGACGTAGAGCCTGGCGCGGACCAGCTCGACCCCGCGATCGCGCAGGTAGGCGTGGGTGGTCAACGGTTCTAACGGCTGGTCGAGCAGGTCGGGGGCGAGCCGGAACGGCAGCACGTGCAGCTCGGTGTTGATCACCTTGCCGGCCGCGTTCAGCTTGTGGCGCTCCATCTGGACGACCGCCTCGTCGTCGGGCACGCCGGGCAGGCGCAGCCGCGCCGCGCGGGCGGGCAGCACCTGGGCCGCGACGACCCGGTGGTCTCCGTGCATCTCCGCCCCCTGGATCAGCAGGCCGGTGAAGCGCAGCAGGTTGTGCTGCCCGATGGCCTGCGCGACGAAGCTGCCGCGGCGGCGGAAGCGCACGATCAGCCCGGCGTCCGCGAGGTCGCGCAGTGCTCGCTGCACGGTGATGCGCGAGACGCCGAACTCCTCGCAGAGCTGGACCTCGGTGGGGATCCGGAAGCCCGGGCCCCACTGTCCGCTTCTGATGCGTGCCTCAAGCGCCCTGCGGATCCGCACGTGGAGCAAGAGGTCACGTTCTGACATGCCAAAATACTGCTTGTAGCGATTAGTCATGTCAATACTCCAATAGTCATAACTTTTCGGATTGTCCGGTTTTGCGCGACGCGCGTCCTAGGCTGATCACATGGACATCGCCGCTGCCGCGAAGCTCTGGGACGCCGCCCCCGGCTGGCTCAACACCGCGTCCTACGGCCTGCCGCCCCGCCGCGCCGTCGAGGAGTTGCAGGCCGTCCTGGCCGACTGGCGGCACGGCACCAGCGACTGGAAACCGTGGGACGCCTCCGTCGGACGGTCCCGGGCGGCGTTCGCCGAACTGGTCGGCGCGCAGGCCGCGGACGTGACCATCGGCTCGACGGTCTCCCAGCTCATGTCGCTCGTCGCCACCGCGCTCCCGCCGGGGGCCAGGGTCGTGGTGCCGGAGATCGAGTTCACCAGCAACCTGTTCCCGTGGGCGGTGACCGCCGACGTGGTGACGGTGCCCGCCGACCGGCTGGCCGACGCGATCACGCCGGGCACCACGGCGGTCGCGTTCAGCCTCGTGCAGTCGCTCACCGGGTACGTGACGCCGCTCGCCGACGTCGTGGCCGCCGCCCGCGCCCATGACGCGCTGGTCATCGCGGACGGCTCGCAGGCGTGCGGCTGGCTGCCGGTGGACGTCTCGGATGTGGACGTGCTGGCGTGCGCGGCGTACAAGTGGCTGATGTCGCCGCGCGGGGCGGCGTTCGCGTACCTGTCGCCGCGGGTGCGCGAGCGGATGCGCCCGCTGGCCGCCGGCTGGTACGCGGGCGCCGACGGGGGCGGCTCCTACTACGGCCCGCCGCTGCGGCTGGCCTCCGGCGCCCGCGCGTTCGACCTGTCGCCGGCCTGGTTCTGCCACGTCGGCGCGGCGCCCGCGATCGAGCTGATCAACGAGATCGGCGTCGAGCGGATCAGGGACCATGACGTGGCGCTGGCCAACCGGTTCAGGGCGGGGCTCGGCCTGGAGCCGTCGGACTCGGCGATCGTCTCGGTGGACGCGCCCGGCGGGCGGCTGGAGGCGGCGGGGCTGCGGGCGGCGGTGCGCGAGGGCAAGGTCCGCGCGAGCTTTCACCTCTACACGACGGAGGAGGACGTGGACCGCGCCGTCGCGGCCCTGACCACGCCTTGAAAGGTGGGGGCGGGTTAGGATGGGGGCGCGTTCGCCGGGCGCATCCGGTCCGCGGGGCAGGGACGATCCCACCGGCAGCACGACCTCACACGACCGACGGACCTCGTCCCGTGCACGCGGACCCGGGCAGACGGAGGTTCGCCGTGTCCGAGCTACCCACGCGTCCATCCCTTGAGCACCTGCGCAAGCAGGCCAAGGCCCGCAAACGCGATCGCGGCATCCCGCTCAGCCGCGCCCAGCACGAGCTGGCCCGCGCCTACGGCTTCCCGAGCTGGCCCCGCCTGGTCGAGCACGTCCGCGCGACCTCGCTCGACGGCATCGAACGCGCCCTCGTCCTCGCCGACCCCGCCGCCCTGACCGGCCTGCTCGCCGCCGGGGACGCCGCGCGGGAGCCGGTCGGCGGGCTCGACCCGCTGCTGGTGCTGCTGCGCCGCGCCACCGCGCCGGAGTCCCGCGTACGCGAGTGCGCCCGCCTCCTGCTCGACGCGGGCGCCGACCTCGGCGCGCACACGCCGGAGAACGGCGGCGAGTGGCGGCGTACGGCGCTGTTCGAGGCGGTGGAACGCCGTGACCTGCGCCTCGCCCGCCTCCTCGTCGACCGCGGCGCCACCCCCGACGAGGACGCCTTCTACCACGCCTGCGAGCAGTCCGGCACCGCGTTCCTCGACCTGCTGTACCGGCCGGGCTTCGAGCGGCTGATCGTCCGCAAGCTGGACTTCGAGGACGCCGACGGGCTGCGCTGGTTCCTCGCGCACGGGGCGGACGTGAACGCCGCTTACGCGCTGCACCACGCGATCGTCCGGGGCAGGAGCACCACGATCCTGACGATCCTGCTGGACGCGGGCGCCCGGATCGACCTGCCCTGGGATCGCTGGGACGTCGGCCGCCGCCCGCTGGCGCTGGCCGCCCGCTGCGGGCACCTGGCGGCGTACGAGCTGCTGCTCTCGCGCGGCGCGACCGCGGAGCTTGACCCGGTGGACGCGGCGGTGCTGGCGGTGGCGCGCGGCGAGTCGGCCCGCCTGCCGGTCGCGCCGGTGCCGGTGCTGGGCGTGCCGCACGACGGGGACCTCGGCTGGCTGCTGGGGCAGTTCGCGCTGCTCGGCCGGACGGAGGTGGTGCGGGCGCTGCTGGACGCCGGGATGGCGGTGGACACGCGGGGCTACAGCAACTTCACGCCGCTCGACCAGGCGGCCATGCAGGGGCGGACGGCCACCGTACGGCTGCTGATCGAGCGCGGGGCGGACCTTGAGGACTGCGCGTTCGACGAGGAAGGGCCGACGCCGCTCGACTGCGCGCTGTGGGGGCTGCGGAACAACCGGGCCGAGGACGGCGACTACCCCGGCACCGTACGCGCGCTGGTCGTGGCCGGCGCCCCCACCCGGCATCGCCCGCCGACCGGCGACGCCGCCATCGACGCTCTGCTCCTCGCCCGCGAGAGCTGACGAAAGGGCGCGGCGGCTCCCAGCCGAGCACCGCCGCGCCCCGCCCGGTCAGCGGCCGTAGCGGCTCTTCAGGTGCCGCCACCAGTCGCGGAACATCCACGCGTCGAACTCCGTGATCGACGACGCGGTGCCGGCCTTCATCAGGAAGCAGCACACGCCGCTCGGCGTCCAGTCGTAGAAGTCGTCCAGGCCGAACGAGTGGCCGATCTCGTGCAGCAGGATGTGCATGTTGTCGGCATTGAGGTTGGACATGTAGTACTCGCTGCCGAGGCGCTGCCCCCAGTCGCCGCCCGCGCCGCCGCCGAAGCCGGAGGTCAGCCAGAGCGACATGTCGTAGTGGTGCGACGCGCCGCCGGGACAGCTGGGGTAGTCGCCGCTCTGGTTGAAGAAGCGGCCGCAGGGCTCGGCGCACTGCGGGGCGTTCTCGCGGATGTCGTTGACGTAGATGTCGACCGAGCTGTCGTTCCACTGCAGCTGGGCGCGGTCACGCACGGCCCAGCCGACCACCTTGACCGGCACGCTGCTGTACGGCCAGCCGTCCTGGCCGGCCATGACGTCCATCCATTTCTTGAACTGGCGGGCCAGCGTGGCGTGGATCTGGTCGTGCTGGACGGCGGTCACACTGGCGCCGGAGTCCCAGCGCACGCAGTAGTTGATCGAGCCGCCGTTGGCCATGACCTGGTCCCAGCCGTAGTTACGGAAGCCGTACAGGTTGGGATAGGTGCTCTCGACGTGCTGCCACACCTCGTCGAGCGGGGTGACGAGGCTCGACGGCGGGTTCCAGCCGCTGCCGGCGGGCGGGTCGTCGGCCCACGCCTTGACCTCCAGCAGCCCGACCGAGCCCTGCCCGCTCTCCAGGACCACGCGCAGCCGCGTGGTGCTCACCGCGGAGGCGAAGGTGACCTTGTTGTAGGCATTGACGGCGGTCGGGTACGTGCCGGGGATGTCGGCGTACGCGCTGCCGGTCCATCGCTGCAGCCGCCACGAGGCCGGGACGCGCACGCCGCCGTTGTCGTCGAAGAAGTACACCTCGGCGGATTTGAGGGTCTGCGCGGAGTTCCAGGTGAGTTCGGCCCATTGGGTGCCGGTGTTGGGCCAGGTGCCCCAGCGGCGGTTGACGGTGTCGTTCGAGCTGGGCGGGTCGATGCCGTCGTTGAGCGCGGCGACGTTCTCCCAGGGTGAGGTGTAGGAAGCGGACGGGGTGGCGTTCCGCGCCACATTGGTGTCGGCCTGGGCGGGCGCGGCGGGTGACAGCCAGCCGCAGATAAGCAGCAGGGGCACGACGGCCAGGCGTCTGAGGAGTGCTCGCACGCCGGTCCTCCGTTTCTGGTAGCGCTAACATTGCGGACCTTGAAATAAGGTCGCGCTCCCACATGGCCCGCCGGGGCGCACGTCCTGTCCGGGCCTTGATGGCACGTGCGCGCCGCCGTCGTCAACCGCCGTACGCACGCGGCCGCGGCCACCTGCTGCTTCTCGGGTTGAAACTTTCACGGCTACGCTTGACCGGCTCGAATTCCCCCGAAAGACAAGGACCCTACGTGCTGAGCACTCACGTGCACGCCTACCTCAGAGCGGCCGCCGGCGACCAGGCCCACCGGGCCGGACCGTTCACGATCCGGTTCGACGAGCACGACGGCGCCCTGCCGTTCAACTACGCGATCCCGGACGACGGCGTCACGCCCACGGCGGAGGAGGTCGCGGCGCTGGTGGCGGCCTTCCGCGAGCGGGCGCGCACGCCCCGGCTGGAGTACGTGCCGCAGGCCGCTCCTGGGGTCGAGCAGCGGTTGGAGGCGGCCGGGTTCGTGGCGGAGGGCCGCTATCCGCTGCTGATCTGCCCGCCCGACGCGGTCGCGGACGAGGCCGTGCCCGGCGTCGAGGCCGCACTGGTCGACGACGATCCCGGCCTGTGGGGCGCCGCCCGGGTGATGAACGCCGCCTTCGAGGCTCCCGAGGCGACCGAGCACGACGTCGCCAGGCTGCGCAGGGTCCTCGACCGGGGTGGACTGATGGCCGCCGCCGTCGACACCGCCACCGGCGAGGTGGTCGGCGCCGGCCAGCTCGGCGGCCCGCACCTGGGAGTGGCGGAGGTCGCCGGCATCGCCGTGGCCGCCTCGCACCGGCGGCGCGGCATCGGCGGCGCGCTCACGGCGCTGCTGACGAGGGCGGGCGCGAAGGCCGGCATCACGACGCCGTTCCTCACGCCGGCCGACGACCGGGCGGCCAGCGTCTACCTGCGGGTCGGCTACCGCAAGGTGGGCGAGATGCTGCACATCTCCGCTCAGGGCCCGGCGAGATAGCCCTGCACCACGGGGCCGATGTCGCGGACCAGGTCCTCCACCTCGGCCTCGGCCATCGGCGGCAGGCACAGGACGTAGCGGGTCAGGGCGAGGCCGAGCAGCTGGGTGCTGACCAGCCCGGCCCGGTAGGCCGCGTCGGGCGCCTCGGTCACCTGGGTGACGAAACCGGCGATCTGCTCCTGGAAGACCTCGCGCATGCGCTCGGCCGCCATCGGGTTGGTGCTGGCCGAGCGCAGCAGCAGGACCAGCACGTCGTCGGACAGCTCGCCCTCCCAGCGGGCCAGGAAGTGCCGGACGAGCAGCTCGCCCAGCCGGTCGGCCTGCGGCTCCCCCACGGTGCCGAGCCGCAGGTCGACGTCCACGGCCGCGCTGAACAGCCCGGCCTTGCTGCCGTAGTAGCGCATGACCATCGAGGGGTCGACGCCGACCATCGAGGCGACCGCCCTGATCGTCATGGCCTCGTAGCCCCGTTCGATGAGCAGTTTCCTGGCGGCGGCGAGGATCGCGTTCCTGGTCGCCGCCGACCTCTCTGTGAACGCCATTGGTAGTCAGGGGCGCGGTGCCGTGAAGGCCCGGTTCCCCATCCCCCTTTCAATTCCGTACGTGCGGTTTTCCCGCATACGGCTTACCGA
>NZ_JBFAQA010000026.1:0-173957 GCF_040677005.1 Nonomuraea sp. NPDC049421 | reverse complement strand
CGATCACGCCGCCGACCAGGTGCACGCCGACCACGTCGAGCGAGTCGTCGTAGCCGAGCTTGTACTTCAGGCCCACGGCGTAGGCACAGACCGCGGATCTGCCGGCCCCGTCGGCCGTGAACGCCGCGGCCGTGCTCGGGCTCAGCATGGGCCGACGGCTGCCGTCCGCTCCCCCGGCGCCTGATGCCATGGACGTCCCAGCTGACCTCGCCCCCGGCCAGAACCCGCACCCGGTGTCCGTCCTGCGCGCCACACCAGAGCAACTGCGCGAGCTGTACGCCACGGCGCGCGCCAGAGACGAGCTGATCACCGTAGGTCTCGACCAGCAGCCCCGCGACCGCGACGACCAGGTCGCCGTCGCGGTGTTCGGTCCACGCGACCATGTCACGGCAGCGACCGAACACCTTCCTCACGAACAGGGCCCGCCTGTCCCCGGCGCGGACGGCCGGCGGAGGCGAGCCGAGATGTTCCCCACGGCCGATGACCGCCGGTTCGACCCGCCTGCGACGGGCGACGAGCGGCGCATGCTCACGGACTTCCTGCGAGCACAACGTTCGACTCTGGAGATGAAATGCTCCGGCCTGGACACCGAACTGTCCCGCCGGTCGGTCGAGCCCTCCACCCTCTCGCTGCTGGGGCTGGTCCGCCACCTGGCCGACGTGGAACGTCGCTGGTTCCGGCGCGTCCTGGCCGGCCATGACGCACCGCCTCTCTTCTCTTCGGCCACCCGGCCCGATGGGGACTTCGACGGCGCGGCGCCCGATCGGCGGGTCGTCGCGGAGGCATGGGAGGCATGGCGCAGCGAGGTGGCGTTCGCCGACGCGTTCACGGCCGACGCACCCGACCTGAACCTGGAGGGCCACGACGAGTGGCGCGGACGCGTGTCGCTGCGCTGGGTGCTCATCCACATGATCGAGGAGTACGCCCGGCACAACGGCCATGCCGACCTGCTCCGTGAACGCATCGACGGAACGATCGGGCTGTGAGGACGGCACACGGCCGTCACCCCGGCGATCGGTCGCCTCAGCTTCGGGGTCCGGGCGAGACGTGAAGGACCTCGTAGTCCGCGCTCCTGGGCGGGTCGGTGCTCAATGTGGCCAGCAGCAAAGTCCATGTCGTGACGTCGACCGCGGCCACTCTCCGCACGGTCGACGGGCCGGTCGAGGCGAGGAAGTCGCCGGTGAGGTTCTCCATGACCTGTGCCGGGGCGACGCCGGCGGGCAGCGGTCGCGTTGCCATCCGCATCGATCGGGCTTGGTCGAGTCGACCGGGCCCCGTCGTGACGCCGACAATGGTCCAATCCTGGATCGGACGTCGGCCGAAGTCACGCACGATCGCGGAGTATCCGGGTTCGCCCCAGCAGAACGCCCTCATCCCGTCGATGTCGTTCCAGACGTAGAACGGGGCGTACTCGTTGGCCTCCGCGCCGTTGGCCTTCTCCCTGATCAGGTACGCCTTGAAGTCCAGGCCGCCGAACCGGTCGAGCAGATGGCCGGATCGGGCGACGCGGTCGCGAATGATCCGCATGTCGTAGTCGGCCGGCAACGGGACCGCGTACTGCATGGCATACATCAGTGGGCTTCCTCCCGGGTGGTGGGCCGGTAGTCGTTGTACGTGGCGTCTGAGACGGGTCCGCTCCACGTCACCGCGCACCCGCAGCAGCTCCCGCGTCGCCAACATCAAACGGTCCCGTGTTTCCACGCCACTATCGTACATACTAGTAGGTACAGTCCCCCACGATGTAGTCGGCGACATCGAACCTCGCCAACCTGAGACAATCGCATCGCCTCGGGGCTCATCGCCCGGATCCGAGATGAGCCGGATCCCCGGCGGCGATCAGCACGAGAGCGCCGCGCGCTCAGGCATCGCATGCAGGACAGAGTCTCCTCACCCAAGCGATACATCAACGCACAGTTACCACTGACTACGCTACGTGTTTACGTGCCCCGGCGGAAAGGAAGTGTCAGATGCACCTGCCCATGCCACCCACCCCAGCTCCCATCCCGTCCTGAGCGCCGCCTGAACGGCCACCTGCCTGCCCGCCGTCGCAGCTCACCCGCTCGCCCGGCCCACCCCATCTGATGCGTCCCGCATGAGCTGGCGAAACCGAATGAGCGTGCGTGTGCGCTTCCCCACGCGAAGGAACGACACCACCCATCGTCGACCACCTCGGCCTGGACGGCGGCTCCACCCGCCGCCGTACGTGCTCAGCACCCGGTACCGGCGGCTCCCCTGAACTGGACCCGCGTTCGTACCGCCCGCTGACCTGAGAGAGCAGCCACCAGATCTCCAGCAGCCCCGAACGCCGTGGTCAGGCATGCGTTCGCGTTCTTCCGCACGCCGAAGACCCGACTCGAAGGCGTTTCCCACCCGCAGTGAAGGAACAGCAGTGAGCGCTACCGCCCAGCAGTACCCCCGCAGTGTTCCCGCCGCCTCCCGCCGCCTGGGCCGTGCCGGGCGTGCCGGCCGGGTCCTGGCGATCCTGGCGTTGAGCGCGACGGCCCTGGCCGTTCCCGTGCCCGCCCAGGCTCGGGCCCAGGCGCCCGAGCAGGTGGCGGTGTCCCTGGGGGACAGCTTCATCTCCGGCGAGGCAGGCCGGTGGTGGGGCAACAGCACGGTGGCCGCCGCCGCGGGCTGCACCCGCGGCGGAACCGACCGGGCCGCCTATCGTAGGCATCTGATCTGCCGCTACGACGCCAAGCAGGTCTATGGCGACACGGCCCTGCACGGAGCGGACACCGGATGTCACCGCTCCGACGTCGCCGAGATCACCGGGCTGCGCCGTGCCGGGCTCACCCCGATCAACCTGGCCTGCTCGGGGGCGGAGACCCGGCACGTCATCAGCGAGGCGTTCAAGGAGAACACCGCCTCCCAAGCCGACCTGCTGGCCCAGGTGGCCACCACCCGGCAGGTCGAGGTGGTCGTGCTCTCGATCGGCGGCAACGACCTGAACCTGTCCGGGATGCTGCGCCGCTGCGCAGCCCTGTACATGGCGAGCGACCGGCGCTCCTGCGCCTCCGCGGGCGAGGGCGACCGGTTCCTCGCCGCGCTACCGGCGGTGGAGCAGCAGGTGACGCTGGCGGTGCAGAAGATCCGCCAGGTGATGAGCCAGGCGCCGGCCCGTTCCGCCGGCTACCGGCTGATCCTGCAGTCCTATCCCTCTCCGGTGCCTTCCTCGGCCCGGGTGCGCTACAGCGAGGGCAGCGGCGGCAAGACCGCCATGCGGACGCTCGTAGGCGGCTGCCCGCTGTGGGACGCCGACTTCGACCTGATGCACGACACCCTGGCACCCGCGATCGACGCCATGCTGCGCCGGGTGGCCACCGCGACCGGCGCGGAGTTCTTGAGCATGCTGGGCGCCGTGGAGGGCCACGCGTTGTGCGAGCGGGGCACCCGCCAAGCCGGCACACTGGACGACGCCGCCGAACTCGGCGACACCATGGAGTGGGTCCGGTACGGCACCGTCGGCGCCAAGATCAGCCAGGGGCACCAGCAGGAGGCCATGCACCCCAACGCGTTCGGCCAGCAGGCACTCGGCCGCTGCCTGCTGTCCCTCTACCGCAACCCCAGCGCCCAGCCCTGCGACACGGACGCGCCTAGGAGCCGGCCCTGATCTGGTCCACGGCCGGTCTCACCCGTGATGCTGGCCCTGCTCGGCAGGCTCGATGGTGCAGTCCGGGGCCGGGAACCGCTGCCGCGCCATCGCAGGCGACCGCGACAGCCGCGTAGTCACACTCTCCCATACGCCGCCCATGGACTCGCCTGGATCACCTGCCGAGGCGTCCCCTCTCATCAGCGCTTTCAGTCATGCTCGGCACGTTCTCGCGCTCGACGCCAGACACAGAATGTGACTTAATGATTACAGTCAGTGTTCTTTGCTTCGCGAAGAGGAGAGCCATGCGTCTGCACTCTGCCCTGGCCGCCGTCGGCGGCTCCCTCGTGTTGGTTCTGGCCGTTCCCGCCTCCGCATCGGCCGCCATGGGCCAGTTCCGCTACTCCTATCAGACCGCCGACGGATACGACGCCGTGGGCTTCATCAACAACCCACAGAGCAGGACCTGCATCGACCTCCAGAGGGCGGGCTCTGACGGCACGTCGGCCGCCTACGCGCCGAAGAACCTGACCGACTCAACAGCCACGGTCTTCCTCGAGGCCGGCTGCAGGGGGGATGTCTTCTACAGCCTGCGTCCCGGCGCAGGCGCCTCCGAGCGCCTGTTGGTGCGCTCCGTCATCTTCTCCTGAAGTGGCGAGCGGCGCCCCCTCCCGCTCCCCCATGGGCGCGACGCGTGGCATGAAGGAGGCAGCTCAGCCAGGCGCAAGCGCACCCTGCGCGACGTGACCGCGATGGCCCCCGGGCGGCTGAGGGCACGTCGAAGCCTGAGGCGTTGAGCGCGCAGAATCCCGATCAACGGCTGGTCAGACGCTGCCGGCATCCGCGCGGCCGTCAAAGAGATGGTCACGGGCGGGCGAAGGTTCCGGCGGGTGGCGGCGGAGCGGGGTCGTCGGCGGGGAGGCCGCATCCATGGCAGATCTTCCCTTTGGTGATCGGGCGGACTTCGAGGCCGCTGACCGCGGGTTCGTGGCCGCGCTCAGTCCTGCGATGGTCAGGGCCGACGGCCATGTCGTGTGGGACAGCGACTCCTACCGGTTCCTGGAGCAGGAGTGCCCGGACACCGCGCATCCCAGCCTGTGGCGGCAGGGACAGTTGTGCGTCAAGCAGGGCCTGTACGAGGTGACCGACGGCATCTACCAGGTACGCGGCCTGGACCTGTCGAACATGACCCTGATCGAGGGCGAGCACGGCGTCATCGTGATCGACCCGCTGCTGTCCGTCGAATGCGCCGCAGCCGGGCTGAAGCTCTACCGCGAGCAGCGAGGAGACCGCCCGGTCACCGGGGTGATCTACACCCATTCCCACGCCGACCACTTCGGCGGAGTGCGCGGCGTCACCGACGGCGGCGTGCCGATCCTGGCCCCGGCCGGATTCATGCACCACGCGGTGTCGGAAAACGTCTACGCGGGCACGGCGATGAACCGCCGCGCCACGTACATGTACGGCCCGGCTCTGCCCCGCTCCGCGGAAGGGCAGATCGGAACCGGGCTGGGCATGACCACCTCGACCGGCACCATTTCTCTCATCCCGCCGAGTAAGGACATCACGTGCACCGGGCAGGAGGAAACGCTCGACGGCGTGCGGCTCGTCTTCCAGCTCACCCCGGGCACCGAGGCGCCGGCGGAGATGAACTTCCTCATCCCTGAGCGCCGGGCGTTGTGCATGGCCGAGAACGCCACGCACAACCTGCACAACATCCTCACGCTGCGCGGCGCGCTGGTCCGTGACCCGCGTGTCTGGTCGCGTTATCTGACCGAGGCGATCGCCTTGTTCGCCGGCCAGGCCGAGGTCTGTTTCGCCTCGCACCACTGGCCCACCTGGGGCACGCAGAACATCGTCACGTTCCTGTCGCAGCAACGCGACCTCTACGCCTACCTGCACGACCAGACGCTGCGCATGCTGAACAAGGGCATGACCGGCACCGAGATCGCCGAGGCCATGCGCATGCCTCCGGCTCTGGAGCAGGCGTGGCACACCCACGGTTACTACGGCTCGGTCAGCCACAACGTCAAGGCGATCTACCAGCGCTATCTGGGCTGGTTCGACGGCAACCCGGCGCACTTGTGGGAGCACCCACCGGTCGAGCAGGCCCGCCGCTACGTCGAGTGCATGGGCGGACGCGACGGCGTCCTCGCCTACGCCCGCCGCTACCTCGACGACGGCGACCTGCGGTTCGCCGCCACGCTGCTCAACCACGCCGTCTTCGCCGACGAGCACGACAATCAGGCGCGCTCGATGCTCGCCGAGGTCTACACCCGGCTCGGCCACGGCTGCGAGAACGGCACCTGGCGGAACTTCTACCTGGTCGGCGCGCTGGAACTGACCAGCGGCGTCGTCCCCGCCGACCTCGACACCGCCTCGCCGGAAATGCTCGCCGCCCTCACCGTCGAGCAGATCTTCGACTCCCTGGCCATCCGCGTCGACGGGCCCCGCGCGTGGAACGAGAGCCTGGCCATCGACTGGCACCTGACGGACCTGAACCAGCGCCACCGCACCACGCTGTCCAACGGCGCGCTCATCCACCAGGCCGACCCGCCGCCGCAGCCTGCGGACCTGACGCTCACGCTCACCCAGCAGCAACTGCTCGGCCTGCTCACCGGCCGGCAGTCCGGCGGCATCGAGCATGAGGGCGACATGGAGGTCCTGCGCCGCCTGACCGCCGTCCTGGAGGATCCGGATCCAGCGTTCGCGATCGTGACGCCGTAACCCGGCCGATGGCCCGGGAGTCGTACCCCGGGCGACTCCGGCGTCAGCCAAGAAGGCTGCGCAGGCCTTTGGCGAGGAACAGCAGGGCGAAGACCAGGATCAGGAGCAAAGACAGGGCGCCGTTGTGCCGGATGAGCCAGTCGCGCATCCGCTGAAGGCGCTGCTCGCCGCCCGCACTGAGCGCGGTGGCGTAGGGGGTGAGCACCCCGATGCTGCCGATGACGACGAACACGGCGGTGAGGACGAGCTGCCGGCCGAGAGGCAGCGGCTCGTGGGCGGCGGTGATGGCGCCGCCCGCCAGGGAGGCCAGGTTGACCGGGTTGGCCACGATGAGCAGCGCCGCCACACCGATGATCTTGGATGGGGTGAGGGTGTCCATGGCGGCGAGCCAGCGGGGCACTTGAGGGGCCACGCCTTCTCGGCGGCGGGCGGCCCGCCGGACTCCCGTGACGGCCATCGCCAGCAGGAGCGCACCGATGATCAGAGCGAGCCAGGCGACCCACGCCGGCCGGGCGTGTCCGGCAGCCCCGGCCGAACCCAGCACGGCGATGAGGACGATCAGCACGATCCAGCTCATGAGCAGCCAGGTGGCTTCGAACAGCAGCGCTTTGGCGCGGCCGTTGGCACTGATCAGCAGGGCGATGACGGCCACCACCGGGAAGGGCGAGACGATCAGGCCGAGGGTGTAGGGCAGCATGTCGGCGAAGGCCTTACCCATGGTCACCCTCCCAGGAAGCCCGGTTCGAAGGCGTAGAACAGCAGGAACACCGCCGCGCAGACGAGCGCCTGGGCACAGGTCGGCCACGGGTGGCGGCCCGGCGATCCGCGCGGAGCCGACATTGAGCGGGATGGCCAGTGCGGCGAAAGCGGCAACGGCTCCCCCAGCACCGCACGCACGCCTCACCCCCGTGCGGCTGACGTACCCCTTCTGAGCAGGAACGATGCTCTCCCGAGCGTTCCCTTGCCCTGTTGTTGGCGAGGAACCAGAAGAGTCCGTCGAGGGCAGATGCGGGGGGCCGGTCCGCCGTTCCCGGGTGGGGCTCTGTGCGGCTACCGGCGCGCATGGCCGCGCCCGGATCCGCCGGCGGCGCTGGTGCCGCAGGCGTTCGCCTCCGCACCGCCGGCGGGCCTGCCGGCGGCGTCGGGCCTGTACACGGAACTCGGCGCGATGATCGGGTACGCGCTGCTCGCGGGCCCCCTTCCTGAGTGTCAGCCCGGAGTCGTCGGTCGCGATCGTGGTGGACGAAGCGCTCGCCACCGTCCAGGGCGGCGCGCGATCGTGACTCCACGCTTGAGCTGATCGACGATGTAACCTGATCGCTGACTCTGGGCTCACGGCATCAGGCCGTCCGGCGTACGGACGGGTCGGGACGCCTGACGCCGGAGACGATCAGCACGACCACGCCGGCCAGACAGAGCCAGGAGAACAGGTCTCCCACCGTGCCGTAAACCGTCCGCACCGCCTGGACGGGGAGGTAGGCGACCATGGAGACCTGGCCGGCGGCGAAGTAGTCGGCTGTGGCGAGCATGCGCCCCTGTGGGTCGACTGCGCTGGACAGCCCGTGATCGGCCGGGCGGAGCAGGGCATATCCGTTCTCCACGGCGCGGAAGATCGCTCGCTGCGCGTGGGCGGCGTCCATGCCCTGCCAGTCCCGGGACGGCACGACCATCAGACCTGCCCGTCCGGCGGCCTGGCTCATCAGCGCGGGGAAGTCGGCGTCATAGCAGATGACCCCGGCCAGCCCACCGTAGGGGGTGTCGAGGACGGGGACCTGGCCGGTGCCGGGAACCAGCCCTTCCATCGGTGTGGGATGGGACTTGTCGTAGTCCCAGCCGACCCGGCCGTCGGGGGTGACCATGATGGTCTTGTTGCGCAGGTACGGCGCCTGGTCGGCGTATACGGACAGGCCCGCCACGAGGTAGACGTGATGCCGTGCGGTCAGTGTCCGGATCCGGGAGAGCAAGGCGTCCAGGTCCCGCTGCATGGTCCAGGCAGCGGTTTCCGACCAGGCGATGATTCTGGCGCCGGCGGCTGCCTCCTGCTCGCTGCGTGCCAGCAGTTCGTCCGTCGCACCGGCGAGCGCCTGCCGCTGCGCCTCCGGCGCGCGGGCCAGGACCTGTTCGAACGATCCGTACTGCGCGCGCAGCCGGGCGGTGGCGGCCGCTCTGGCCTCGGCGGCGGCCGTGGACGGGCTGATGGCGGCGACGCGTACCGACGCCGCGGACGGCGGGAAGAACGCCAGCCGGGCGCCGCCCCCGGCCAGCACCGCGAGGAGGACCGCCGCGTAGATGAGAACCGGCAGGGGCCGGCTGAGGCCCCGCTGCCAGACCTGGTTGACGACCGGGGCACACCAGGTCACCAGGAAGCTCACACCGTAGGCGCCGGTCACGGATGCGATCTGGATCAACGGCAGGTCGTCGTGCTGGGTGGTGCCGAGAACGACGAAGGCGCCGAACGGGGTCATCTGCGCGAGCAGGAATTCCACGGTCACCCAGGCGAGCGGGAACACCAGGCTGCCCGCGATCTCCCTGCGGGGCGCGAGGAGGCGATCGAGCAGGAACGGCAAGGCCAGCAGGGCGGCCACGGCCGTCACCACGAGCACCGAGACCCCGGCGGGCAGCCTGACGAGCAGGCCCGTCTGGTACAGCCACGCCAGTCCCCCGATGGCCTGGACGAGCCACAGGGCGGCGAAGCCGGGCAGGACCCGGCTGCGGCGGGCGAACCGCATCAGGAAGACGGGGAACAACCAGGCTGCGACGGCCACTTGCCAGGGACCGTGCCAGCCCAGGATGGACAAACCTCCGCCTGCGGCCAGCCAGAGAAAACGGGGAATGCTGTCTTCCCTGCGTGACGTGTCAATCATCCTGGCAGTCTGGCGAGCACGTCCGGCCAGGTGAAGCGTGCTGCCACCAGCGAGTACTGGGTGCTGGCACGTATGGTCGCGTCGGGGCTGGTAAGGCGTTAAATGGTGAGATGTTTCCGATGTGGCGGGTGATTCCCGCCGTGCTCCTTGTCTTCGGCGTGATCATGACCGTGGTCGTCGTGGGCTCTTCGGGCGGGCTGACCATCGTGTTCGTGCTGCTCACGCCGCTGGTGGGCTGGTCGTTCACGATCGCGGGCGTGCTCGCCCGGGTACGCCGTCCGCGGCTGCGCACCGGAGCGCTGATGACCGCCGTCGGCTTCGCCTGGTTCGCTCATCTGCTGACCTGGACGCACACCGCTCCCTGGGTGGTGATCGGTCACGCCCTGAACAACCTCTACGTGGCGCTGGTCGGGCACCTCCTGCTCGCTTTCCCCACGGGCAGACTGCGCACCCGGCCGCTGCGCGCCCTCGTGGCGCTGGGCTATGCCGATGTGCTGGGAGTACACGCGGCCGCCGCTCTTCTGCCGACGGGCCCGATGGCGGCGGTACTGACCGGCGTCGAGTACGGTGCCGGGATCATGTTGCTGATCGCGGCGGTCACGGTGCTGGCCATGCGGTGGTGGCGGGCCGGGCCTGTCGAGCGGCACGAGATGAGGTCCCACCTGTGGGCTGGGGCCCTGGCCGGCATAGCGTTGGCCGCCAACGTGCTCAGCGTCTGGCTCGCGCCGGGCTGGCAGTGGCCGCTGTTCGCGCTGTTCACGGCGGCGCTGGCGGCTGTCCCTGTCGCGTTCCTGGCCGGGCTGCTCGACCTGCGGCTGCGCAGGGCCGAGGTGGCCGATCTCCTCACCGGGAACGGCCGGTACGAGCAGCTCGACGTGGGGCTGGCCCGGGCACTGCGTGACCCGTCGCTCCGGATCGCCTATCGGGCGTCCGACCAGGATCGTTTCGTCGACGTCCACGGCCGTCCGGTGGCCATGCCCGCTGAGGGAGGTCGCCAGGCGGCCTCTCTGGTGAGGTGCGACGGCGACACCATCGGGGCCATCATCCACGACCGGGCGCTGCTGGCCGAGCCCGAACTCCTCGACGCGGTGGCCGCAGCCGCCGGGCTGACCCTGCAGAACCGCCACCTGCACGCCGAACTGCGTGCCAAGCTGGTCGAGTTGCAGGCGTCCCGGGTCCGGCTGGTCGAGGCCGCGGCGGCCGAGCGGCGCCGGATCGAACGTAACCTGCACGACGGCGTTCAGCAGCAGCTCATCTCGGTCGCGATGGGCCTGGCCCTGCTGGATTCCCGGCTGGACCAGCAGGACGGTGCCCGTACCGTCCTGGCGGAGTCCCGCGCCGGCCTGGCCACCGCTCTGGACGATCTCCGCAGGCTGAGCCAGGGCATCCATCCCGCGATTCTCTCGGAACGCGGCCTGCGTGCCGCCGTCTCAGAACTGACCTGGTCCTTCCCCGTTCCGGTCGACCTCCGATGGCACTCAGCTGACCGGCTTTCCGATCCGGTGGAGGCGACGGCCTACTACGTGATCTCCGAAGCGCTGGCGAATGCCGCCAAACACGCCCGTGCCACCGGGGTCTCCGTTCAGGTCACGGCGGCGCCCGGAGAGGTCGCCATCGCCGTCCGCGACAACGGCGTCGGCGGCGCGAACCCGCACGGCGGCGGGCTCAGGGGCCTCAGGGACAGGGTGGAGGCGCTCGGTGGCACCATGACGATCACCAGCCGATCGGGAACAGGCACGACGGTGGACGCGGTGCTGCCATGCGCGTGATCGTGGCCGACGACGCGGTGCTCCTGCGGGAAGGTTTGAGCCGGTTGCTGGCCGAGGCAGGCTTCGAGATCGCCGGCACCGCGGCTGACCACGACGGGCTGCTCACCCTGGTCGAGGCGGAGCGGCCGGACGTCGCGGTCGTGGACATCCGCATGCCGCCCACGTACACCGACGAGGGACTGCGCGCCGCCCGGGAGATCCGTGCCCGTCACCCGGCGACCGGCGTGCTCGTGCTGTCGCAGCACGTACGCGTGACGTACGCGCTCGAACTGTTCGGCCATGACCCTCGCGGCGTCGGCTACCTCCTCAAGGACCGGGTCGCCGACCTGGAGGAACTCGCCGCGGCCGTGCGGCGGGTGGCGCGCGGCGGCTCGGCCTTGGACCCAGAGGTGGTCGCTCTCCTCCTGGGACGCCGCCAGGCCGCCGACGGTCCGGCCACGATGACCAACCGCGAACGCGAAGTCCTCGCTCTCATGGCCGAAGGCCGCTCCAACGGCGCCATCGCCCGGCGGCTCGGCATCGCCGAGCGCACGGTGGAGAAACACATCGCCGCCGTCTTCGGCAAACTCCAGATCCCCGCCCACGCCGACGACCACCGCCGTGTCCTGGCCGTCCTCGCCCATCTCCGCCGATGACCGCACACGCGCGCGAGGGCCAGGCCCAGTTCCTGATCCAACACCGTGACCAACCGAGACATGAAGGGCCCTGCGTCATCGCAGGTCAGCGACCGCTGCGCGGCACCGGCATCGCGGCGTCGCAACGCGCTCGCGTCATCCCGTGCTGCCCGCCTTCCCGGCCTTCCGCGCGCTTCGCCTCGGGGAAGCCATCGTGCCCCGCTACCCTGCCGGCTCTCGCAGCTTCGCGGGAGACCTCCTGTCCGCCGGCACACGATCGGCCTCGATACGGGCTCGCCTCATGGGCACGACCAGCCGCCGACAGCGCCGCCCCACTGTGATGGCCGTCTTCCACCGCGGCACGCCCAGGCGTGAGGGGAAGGCCCGGACCGCAGCCAGGACGCTCCGCACGGTGACGGTGTCCAAGCGGCCGGCGGGCCGGCTGATAGGGGTCCAGGCGATGGCCAGCATGCCGCCCAGCAGGCCCAGGATCATGCCGAGCAGGAAGCCGCCCAGGTTGGAGTGGACGAAGGACGCCAGAGACAGCAGCACCGCGATCAGACCGAGGAAAACCCGCTGGGCGGGCTGAAGCCACACGAGCATCCCCGCGATGATCAAGATGAGGGCGATGAGATAGCCGGCCCCCACGGTGCCGAACATGAGGGCCACGGGCAGAGCGTCGAGGGCGAGCGGGATGGAAAGGAGCTCCGTCCCCGCCGCCACGATGAACAGCCCGGCCCAGAACGGCCGGGAACGCCGCCACGACCTCATGATCTCGCACCCTTCATCTCGCGCCGCGCCCGCCGCTCTCCGCCAGGCCGGGGCCGGCTCCACCTCAGTAGCACTCGTGCTCACCGTGCAACAGCCTGAGACCGAGGTCGGGCAGGCTGAACGTGCCGGCCGTGACAGCCCTGGCGCCTAGCCTGACGTCGCGCAGGGTCACCACTCTGGCCTGGCCGCCGAAGGTGCCGGCCCGCCCCCTGCCGGCGGGAACCTCGTCCAGAGTGCTGGCATCCCGGCCCAGCTCAAGGTCGCGGATGGAGGCCGCGGTCTGTCCCACCGACACATCGATCACCAGATCGTCGATGGCGACCTCATTGCCGTCCTGGCCGCCGGTCAGCAGGAGCGTCACCGTGCCCACAGGCGTCTTCACCAGCGCGCTCGAACACAACTCCCTGACCGCGGCCCGCCGCACGCCGGCCACGATGACGGGGACCAGCCGGCCTTTCTTGGTCCGGTCCACGTCGGTGGCCAAGGAGAAGCCCTGACCGCGCAACTCACCGGCGAACAGTTTGAAACCGCGGCCGGAGACCACGAAGGTGGCGCCGATGACTCCCTGAGCTGTGCTGCCGATCAGCAGCGAGGTCACTGCCGCGACGGGAACGAGGATCAGGCCGAAGCGCTTCCATCGCACGCGTCCCTGTTCGGCCATCATGCGCCCCACTTCACGCCGGCCCCCAGGCGGGCCAGCGATGTTACAGAAAGTCACAGGTCGTTCTAGTGCCAGCATGCGGGACGTCCACGGTGCTCGGTGGCCTACACGCCGGAGATCGCGGCGCTTATGGCGTGCGGCTGGACAGATTTGCCGATATCTAGAAGGGCGCACTCTTCATCGGTCAACGCTGATCCCCACCAGGGCGAGCAACGTGGGGAGCCAGGACGCCGGCCCGGCCGCGCCGCCCAGCGGGAACAGGACGGCTGACACGGTGAGGCCGGCCTTGAGCAGGATGATCCCCCGGCCACCCCAGCCGCCACCGGCGGGCCACCTCAGGATCAGCAGCGCGCCACCGCTATGGAGCGGACTGAGCCCGATGATCATCGGTCGCGTTGGTGGCGACGCTGCCCAGCAGGTACTCACCGACCAACGGCGCCCGAACGAGCAGGTCACGTGCTGGAAGAATGCGCTTGAACACGTCTGCCCTCACCGGTTGTAGAGCCTGCGTGCCCACAGGTATCCGCCCAGCGCGATGACCGCGCTCCAGAGAGCCGCCGCCGCGAGGCCGGCTCCCGCGGGCCGCCCGGCCAGCAGCGCGCGCAGGGTTTCGATGACCGGCGTGAACGGCTGGTGTTCGGCGAACCAGCGCAGCGGGCCCGGCATCGACTCCGGCGGGACCACGCCGCTGCCCAGCAAAGGCAGCAGCATCAACGGCATCGGCAGGTTGCTGGCCGTGGCCACGTTCTTGGTGACCATGCCCATCGCGGCCGCCAGCCAGGTGATGGCGAAGGTGAACATCGCCAGCACGCCGACCACCCCGAGCCAGTCCAGCGCGGAGGCGGCGGGGCGGAAGCCGATCAGCAGGGCCGCCAGCGTCACCGCCGCGATCGCGACGAAGTTCTGGACCAGCGCGCCGAGCACGTGCCCGGTCAGGACCGAGACGCGGGCGATGGCCATGGTCTTGAACCTGGTCACGATGCCCTCGGTCATGTCCACGGCCACCGAGATCGCGGTTCCCTGCGCGGCGCTCGCGATCGTCATGATCATGATGCCGGGGGTGATGTAGGCGGCGTAGGCGGCGCGGTCGCCGCCGATCCCGGCGCCCATGATGCCGCCGAGGACGTAGACGAACAGCAGCAGGAGCACCACCGGGACGCCCGCGTAGGTGAGGATCAGCGTGGGGTAGCGCCACATGTGCCTGATCTGGCGCCGCAGCATGGTCGCGGAGTCGGTGATCGCTCTCATCGCGTGGGCTCCTCGGTCAGGGCGAGGAAGACGTCGTCCAGGTCGGGCTTGTGCACCGACAGTTCAGCGACGTCGACGGCCTGCGTGTCGAGCCGTTCCAGGAGTCTGCGCAGCGCGTCGACGCCGGTGTCGGGGATCTGCACCGTGAGGGACTCCTCGTCGTATGAGGTGGCCCTCAGGTGGGAGGCCGCCCTGAGGTAACCGTCGGGGTCGGCGAAGCGTACGACGATGTGTCCGCCGGGGACCATGCGCTTGAGTTCCGCAGGGGTGCCCTCGGCCACCAGCCGGCCCTGGCTGAGCAGGGCGATGCGGTCGGCGAGTTCGTCGGCCTCGTCCAGGTATTGGGTGGTCAGGAAGATGGTCACGCCGTCCTGCTGGACGAGGTCGCGGACGATCTGCCACATGGTGCGGCGGCTGCGCGGGTCCAGGCCGGTGGTCGGTTCGTCGAGGAAGATGAGCTTGGGGGTGCCGACGAGGGTCATGGCGAGATCGAGCCGGCGGCGCATGCCGCCGGAGTAGGTGGCCGCGGGCTTGCGCGCGGCGTCGGTGAGGTCGAAGCGTTCCAGCAGTTCGCGGGCGCGTTCGCGGCCGCGGGAGCGGCCGAGGTGGAGCAGGTCGGCCATGAGGCGCAGGTTCTCCTCGCCGGTGAGGAAGGGGTCGACGGCGGAGAACTGGCCGGTGACGCCGATCGCGGCGCGCACCTTGTCGGGTTCTGTGGCCAGGTCGTGCCCGGCGACCCGGATCTCGCCGGCGTCGGCCTTGACCAGGGTGGACAGGATCTGGACCGTGGTGGTCTTGCCTGCGCCGTTCGGGCCGAGCAGCGAGAAGACGGTGCCCTGCCGGATGGACAGGTCGATGCCGTCCAGGACGCGGTGGGCGCCGTAGGACTTCCGCAGTCCCGTCACCGAGACGAAGGGACGCATCACGTTCACCTCCGATCCCAGGTGACGGGCAGGCTGTGCACGCCGTACACCTGCGAGGGGTCGGTGCGCAACGACAGCTCTTCAGCCGGTACGGCCAGCCGCAGCGTCGGGAAGCGGGTGAGCAGCGCGGGAAACGCGACCCGCATCTCGATGCGGGCGAGTTGCTGACCGAGGCACTGATGGACGCCGTGGCCGAAGGCCAGATGCCCGGCGGCCGAGCGGCGCAGATCGAGCACGTCGGGTTCGGGGAACCTGGCCGGGTCCCTGTTGGCGGCGTTGATCGCGAGGATGACCGTGTCGCCCGCCTTGAGCCGCCTGCCGCCGAGCTCCACGTCCTCCAGCACGCCGCGCATACCGGTGGCGGCGACGGACAGGTAGCGCAGCAGCTCCTCTACGGCTCCGGCGGCCAGATCGGGATCGCCGCGCAGGGCGGCGAGCTGGGCCGGGTCGCGCAGCAGGGCCAAGGTGCCGAGTGCGAGCATGTTGGCGGTGGTGTCGAGCCCGGCGCCGAGCAGGAACGCGGCCACGCCGCCGAGTTCCTCGTCGGTCAGGTCGCCGCCGGTGGCCAGGTCGCTGAGCAGGTCGTCGGTCGGCTTGGCCCGCTTGGCGAGCGCGAGCTCCCGCAGGTAGGTGCCGAGCTCGGCGAAGGCGGCGTACTGCGCCTCAGCGGTCCCGGCGTCCGGCAGGGTCCGGGTGGAGTTCTGGAACTGGTCGCGGTCCTCGTACGGCACGCCGAGCAGCTCGCAGATCATCAGTGCGGGAACCGGCTGCGCGAAGACCTCGACGAGGTCGGCGGGCGGCCCCTGCCGCTCCATCGTGTCGAGCCGGTCGCGGGTGATCTCGGTGACCCGCTCGGTGAGCAGGTTCATCCTGCGGACGGTGAACTTGCCAGCCAGCAGTTTGCGGTAACGGGTGTGCTGGGGCGCGTCCATGCCGGTCAGGTCGCCGGCGAGAGCGGGCGGCAGGTGGCCGCCCGCCAGGGGATGGTAGTGCGTTTCGTAGCGGGAGCTGAAGCGTGGGTCGGCGAGAATCTGGCGGACCAGGTCGTAACCGGTGATCATCCAGACGCCCGGAGCGCCCTCGGGCACGGCCAGGCGGGCGATCGGCTGCTCCGCGCGCAGGGCGGTGAGCGAAGGGGCGGGATCTAAGGGGCACGCGGGTGCGCGGTCCAGGGACAAAGTGACCGGCTCCACGCGATAGTTCGCGTTCGACATGATTGAAAGCTACGTTGCCTTCAGAAATTCCGTCAATTCACAGAAGTACTTTCATGCAGGCCAAGGCCGTTAAATTGATGCGTTGGCGCTGAATCCGAATGCAATGATTCGTTGCATTGCATGGTGCCGAACGCAATACTGACGTCATGCCAGAGGGAAGGTTGACGCGGCAGGACCGCCAGCGCATCGCGGCCGGCCTCGCCGAAGGACGTTCGTACGCCGAGATCGCCAGGCGGCTGGACCGGCCGACGTCCACGATCAGCCGGGAGGTCGGCCGCAACGGCGGCCCCGGCGACTACCGCCCCGAGCGAGCGCACCAGGCGGCGGCGCGGCGGGCACGGCGCCGCACGCCGGCCCGCTCCCCCGAACCTCACGACCGCACGGTCGTGGAGGTGGAAGAGGGAGCCGTCGAGCTGGCGGTCGGCATGGGCCTGCCGAAGATGGTGGCGCGCGTGCTCATCGGCCTGTGGCTGAGCGAGAACGGCAGGCTCACCGCCGCCGAGCTCTCGCGCGGACTGAACGTCAGTCCCGCTTCGATCTCCATGGCGGTGGGCTACCTGACCCAGCAGGGGCTGATCAGGCGCGAACGTGATCCGCAGCGGCGCCGCGACCTGTACGTGGTCGACGACGACGCCTGGTACCACTCGACCGTGATCAGCGCCCGGCAGACACTCGCGGCGGCGGAGATCACGAAGACGGCCGGGCAGACGCTCGGGCTCGACACGCCCGTGGGACGCCGCCTGACCAGAGGCGGTGCGTTCCTGGAGCGGATCAGCCTGGACGCTCTGGCCTCGGCCGAACGCTGGCGCGACCTCCCGCCGTGATCAGAGCGCTGGGATCGTTTCCGCTGTGGCGATGTGCAGCCGGGCGATCACTGTTGCTCACCATGGCTGCGGGCCGGGGCCGTCACCGGTTCGTGGTGAAGAACGTGCGGAGGTCGTCGGCGAGGAGTTGAGGTTCCTCTTGCGCGGCATGGTGTCCGCCTCTGTCGTAGGTGTTCCAGTGCACGATAACGCTGTGGTCGCGTTCGGCGAGCGGGCGGATGGAGGGGAAGAAGTCGTCGGCGAAACAGGCAAGGCCAAGGGGGATCGATGACGGTCCGGCAGGCGGCCGGTTGCCGTGATAGCCGATCAGGGCCGAGCTGCCGGCGGTGTCGGTCAGCCAGTAGATGGCGGCGTTGGTGAGGATGTAGTCGTCGCTCACCGCGTCGCCGAACAGCTGCAGGTTCCAGGCCAACTGGCCGACCGGGGAGTCGGCGAGCGCGTGCGCCAGGGTCTGCGGCTGGGTGGACTGGAGGGCGAGGTAGGCGCTCCGGCCGGCCATGAAGCGTTCCAGGGCGGCCAGCTTCGCCCGGTCGTCCGGTCCCAGCAGGGCGCGCTCCGCCGGATCATCGGACGGCAGGGAGAAGATCTGGGTGACGTGCACCCCGACGACGCGGTACGGATCCAGGCGTCCGAGCTCGATGGAGATCAAGGAGCCGACGTCGTTGCCGTGCGCGCCGTAGCGCTCGTAACCGAGCCGGCGCATCAGCTCCGCCCATGCCGCGGCGACTCGGCGGCGGTTCCAGCCCGGCTCGCGCGGTACACCGGAGAACCCGAAGCCGGGCACTGAGGGGATGACGAGGTGGAAGGCGTCGCTCAGCCGGTCGATCAGCGGCAGGAACTCCGCGACCGACATCGGCCAGCCGTGGGTGAGGATGAGCGGCAAGGCGTCCGGCCGGGCCGAACGGATGTGCAGGAAGTGCACGTCAAGCCCATCGATTTCGGTCATGAACTGCGGGTGGACGTTGATCCGCCGCTCCCAGGCGCGCCAGTCGTAGCCGTCGCGCCAGTACTCGACCAGGTGCCGGACGCGGTCGGCGGGCACGCCGAGCCCGTGGCCGGGCAGCGGGCGGGTGAAGCGGGCCGCGGCCAGCCGGGCGGCCAGGTCGTCCAGGCTCTCCTGCGCAATCCTCACCCGGTACGGCCGCATCATGACCGGGCCGCCTCGTCCAGCACCCATGCCAGCGACTCCGGTTCGGTGATCATCGGCCAGTGCCCGGCGTCCAGCGTGATCACCTCCAGGCCCGGCATACGCGGCGGGCCGCCAGGGTCGGCCGCGCAGGCGATGTAGGTACGGGGCAGCCCCTGCACCGCGCGCAGGTCGGCCGGCGCCGGGTCCTGGTAGGTGCCGATCGGCTGGCCGGCGCCGCGTGCCCGCAGCCAGGCCCGGTCCTCGGGGGTGAGCCCGTGCTCGCCGAAGCCGGCGTCGATGATCTCGTCGCTCATCACCGGGATCCGCCCGTCCCGGACAGTCCGCATGATCGCTTCGACCACGGGCGCGGGAGTGATGTCGAACAGGCTCCGGCCCGGCTCGGGCAGCAGCGCGGCGAGGTAGACCAGCCGGGCGATCCGTCCGGGAATCATGGTCGCGGCGATCGTGGCCGGCGCTCCGCCGTAGGAGTGCGCCACGAGCACCACCTCGCGCAGCCCGGCGTACTCGATCGCGGCCGTGATGTCGCGGGCATGCGTGGTGAGCGTCGTGTCCGACGAGCCCAGATGCGCGCGGTCGCCGAAACCGGTGAGCGTCAGCGGATGCACCTGGTGGCCGTACGCGGTCAGCAGCGGCGTGACGCGCTCCCAGGCCCATGCGCCGAGGAACGAACCGCCGACGAGAACGATGGTCGACATCGCGTCGACTCCTTCCGATCAATGTCTTACCGGCGCAAGGCTAGGGAGGATTGTGGACGCTTTCTGCCCTCATTAGGATCGCGACCGTGTCCCGTCCCGCGACTCGTGTCCTGGCACTGCTGGAAATCCTGCAAGACCGCGGCCTGGTGCCCGCTGACGAACTGGCCCGGCGCCTGGACGTCGACGCCCGCGCCGTCCGCCGCTACATCACCGCCCTGCGCGACATGGACATCCCCGTCGAGTCCGTCCGCGGACGCTACGGCGGCTACCGGCTGGCCCGCGGCGTACGCCTGCCGCCCCTGATGCTCGCCGATGACGAAGCGGTCGCCGTCGCGGTCGCGCTGGCCACCGGCAAGCAGCACGAACAGGTGGGAGAGCCCGGCCCGACCGACCGGGCGCTGGTCAAACTCAACCGTGTCCTGCCCGCGCCGCTGCGCCGGCGCGTCACCGCGTTGATCGCCGCCACCTCGGCGACAGCAGGCCCGCTGACTCCCGAACCCCACCTGGCGCTGACGCTGGCCGCGGCGGTCCACGCGCGGCACACCGTCCGGATCGAGCACACCCGCGGCGCACGCGAGGTGGACCCGTATGGGCTCGTGGTGCACGCACGCCGCTGGTACCTGGTCGGACACGACCATCTGCGCGCCGCCATCCGCATGTACCGCCTGGACCGGATCAGCGACGCCGCCGAACTGCCCGGCACATTCACCCCGCCCGGCGGTTTCGACCCCGTCGCCCACGTCCTGCACACGTTGACGCTCGGCGCCTGGACCCACCGCACCGAGGTATGGCTCGACACCGACCTGGACACCGCCCGCGACCACCTGCCGGCCACCTTCGGCGACCTGCACGCCTGCCCCGACGGCGGCGTGCTCCTCGTCAGCGGCGCGGAGAGCCTGCCCGCCATGGCGCGCATCCTCACCGGCCTGCCCTGGCCCTTCACCGTCCGCAGCCCGCCCGCGCTGGTCACGGCCCTCGCCGAGCACGTCACCGCGCTCACCCTGGCCGTCGCCCGCTCCCGTCCCGGAGCGTAGCCGTCGGGCGCCGACATCGAGAGCTACCTGAACCGGCTCTCCTACCAGGAGGCGAACGACAAGCTCACCCACGAAGCGCGGGCTCGGGATCGTCCGCCGACTCAAGCGGACGCCGGCCCGCGTCCGCAGCCTCGGGCTGACCCGCCCCGCACAGGCCGCCGTCGGCCTCACCGGCGACCTCGTGCCCCTCACCAGCGACGTCCCGCAAGAACCCGACGACGACGAACCGGGCCGAGCCCTCCCACGGGGGATTGTCAGGGAGTCGCGAAGCGCGCGGCGATCGTCCGGGCCGCTTCGTCGACCGCTCGCGACCGCTCCTCCTTGGTGATCGACCACGTACCGTGCGTGAGGCGCGGCCAGAAGACCGCGGAAGCGATCATGCCGAGGAACTGTGCGGATACCAGATCCGGATCATCGATGTCGGCGCTTCCTGCGGAGTGTGCCTCCCGCAGATAGCGCCCCAGCGCCTGCAGGACAGGCAGCGTGCCGAAGTCGAAGGTCCGCTCGCGCAGTTCGGGGAAGTGGTGCGATTCGGCGATCACGGTCCGCATCAGAGCGACCATGCGAGGACGGGTCAACAGTTCCGAATACGCCCGGCCTAGCACCACCAACCCGGCGTAGAGGTCGCCGGTCGGGATCTCGACCGGTTCCGGAGCCGGCGACCCGCCTGCCGCGAGCACCGTGGCCTCGAAGAGCTCGGCCTTGGTCGGGAACTGCTTGAAGAGCGTCGACTTGGACACCCCTGCGCGCTCGGCGACACGTGCCAGTGGCGTGCGGTCGTACCCGAACTCCAGGAAGAGCTGAGCGGCGGCGCCGAGGATCGCCTCGCGATTGGTCGCGGCCACCGCACGGTGGTACGAGGAGCGTCCACGTGTCATCCGTTCAGTATCTCACGAGGCGAGTTCCTTGACTCACCATTACGACCACGATTAGGTTGATAGAGGCGAGTCGCCCGACTCACCTCTCGGAGATAGGAGCGGCTCATGGCTACCGTGATCGTCCACGCGACCATCACTCTTGACGGGTTCATGGCCACGAAGGACGGCGGGGTCGACTGGATGTTCGGCCGACCCTCCGCTCCCGAGGATGACGCCGTCGTCGAGACAGTGATGAGCCGGATCGGCGCGGTGGTCGGCGGCGCGAACAAGACCCAGACCATCGAGGACGGCGAGATCCCGTATGGCGGCATGCTGAAGGTCCCGGTCTACCTGATGACCCACAGCGCCCATGAGCCGATCGAGCGCGACGGCACCACGTACAACTTCGTCGTCGACGACATCAACGAGGCCGTCAGGCTGGCCACGCAAGCGGCCGGGGACGGCTGGGTCAGCCTGCTCGGAGGAACCATCTCACGACAGTGCCTGCGGCTCGGTCTCGTCGACGAGCTCCACCTGGACGTTGCGCCGGTCCTGCTCGGCGACGGCATCTCGCTGTTCGCAGGCCTTGGGCGGCACATCGAACTTGAGCGCCTCGATACATCAGCCTTCGCGAGTGAGACTCATCTTCGCTACCGAGTCCTCCGTTAGCCAGAGGTGCTCGGCCACCAGGTCGGCCAGGTTGCGGTTGCTCTCAGCTGGCCCGCGACCACGACTACCGTGCCGAGCCCGTGGGCGAACCGGCAATCGGACATTCATGAGCTGCTCAGCAACGGCTTCGAAGCCTGAGCCGCAAGCATGTCCGCTCTCGCCACGGCCGTCGCCTGTATCTGCTCGTCGAGCCCAACCCGGTCCCCGGGGGTTCGGATCGTTAGGAGGCAGAGCGTGCTCACTTCCGCCTGGTAGCGGCCGGTGGCGCGAGCCGCCGCTCGGCCCGAGCGGCGGCGGACGGCTCGCCTCCAGCGGCGGCGTTCGGCGAGGTTCGCGAGGGGTGCCACCTCGTCGGGAGCGACGTGGCCGTCCTGTGCCAGCGCCGGCAGGGCCCCGGCGATCATCTTCCCTTCGCGCTTGCGTACGACCAGTGCCAGGACCAGCATCGCGAGGAACACCGGCATCATGACGGCTCCGTAGATCTTGTAGATCAGGTATGGATCGCTTCCGGCGAGCCCCGCCCAGTCCCATGCGCCGTGCAGGACGATCGCGACGAACAGCCCGGCGAGGGCGAGCCCCAGGCGTGCGCCTCGGCCGCGCTTGTTCGCGGCTGCGGCGATGCCGAGTCCGAACACGGCGACCATCAGCGGGTGGAAGAACGGCACCATCACCATGCGCAGGAAGAAGCCGGCCCCGAGCAGGGCGACGGCTTTGACGTCGGACGTGTCCGACGCGGCGAAGGTCGTGATGATGCGACCGAAGTAGAGGATGTTCTCCGTGAAGGAGAACCCGGCGCCGACGAGCCCGGCGTAGACGACGCCGCCGAGCAGGCCGGTGACCTGCCTGCGGCGGTACACCAGCAGCCACACCAGGAACAAGCCCTTGAGGATCTCCTCGGTGACCGGGGTGATCACCAGCGGGCGGAACCACGCGCCGACGTCCGTACCCATGGTGGTGTCGACGACGGCCTGAAGTCCTTGCTGCGACCAGATCGAGCAGAACGCCGCGAACGACGCTCCCCACGCGAACGCCGACGCCAGGCGACGCGGCCGCTCGGGCTCCCAGCGGTCGAGCCAGCGGAACGCGCCCACGACGGGAAGGGTGACCAGGGCGGACAGCGGCAATCCTGCCGCCACCCCGCTCCAACCGGCCTGCGTGGCCACCCAGACTACGGAGAAGAGCCACGCGGCTCCTGCCGACAAGAGCCGGAGAGCCCACGTGCGGCTGCGCGCGGGGCTCGTCGATGTGCGCATTGCTGTGTTCCTTCGTCGGTACCTCGGCGCCGCAGGTCTGCGGTCGCTGCTCCAGGGGACACCGTGCCGTTGCGGCATACTCAAATCGGCCGGTCATGAGGAGGGAGGCGGCATGAGCTGGAGCACGCGGGAAGTCGCACGACTCGCCGGGACGACCCTGCGTACGGTCCGGCACTACCACGAGATCGGCCTGCTCGACGAACCTGAACGGCTGCCGAACGGCTACAAGGTCTATCGCACCGAGCATCTCGTGCGGCTCGTGCAGATCCGCCGTCTCACCGGACTCGGCTTCTCGCTCGCCGCGATCGCGGCGATGGAGGACGAGCCGGAGCAGCTCGACGAGACCCTGCGCGCCGTGGACGCCGAACTCGCCGCCACGATCGCGCGGCTGGAGGAGGCGAGGGAGGAGATCGCGAAGCTACGGGATCGGCCGGTACCGACCGACCTGCCCTTCGGCATCTCGGCTGCGGCGACCGACGCGCGGCTGTCGCGAGCCGACCGGTCGCTGTTCGCCGTGCTCTCCCAGGTGGTCGGCGATGCCAACACCCCGCACTGGCAGGCGCTCCTGCGCGACTTCGAGCGCGATGACGTGACCGACGAGTTCGACGCGCTCGCGCCGGACGCCGACGAGGAGACCCGTGAACGACTCGCCCGGCACATCCTTCCGCAGATGATCGCCCTGAACGGCAAGCACCCGTCACCGCCCCGCACCGTCGAGCACGCGGCGACCGGCCGGCAGGCGGCGACCGCCGCGGTGATCAGCGCCGTGCTCGACCTCTACAACCCGGCACAGCTCGACGTCCTGACACGCATCTGGAAACACCTGGGCTGACCCGGGGCCGTCGGCCCGCACCGCCGGCGCCCCGCGACCGAGCTGGAAACCGCATGACGCGCGTGGCGCGGTGACCTTCCTCCTCATCCTGACCGGCGTCACCTCGATGCGGCTGAACCCACTCCTACAGCGCGCCGTCGGGGCGGCTCCGGGTTCTCTTGCCGAGGCCCGCGACGCGCCGTGGCCCGGTCAAGGCGGTGAGCAGGAGCACCAGGGCACCGCTCAGCAGCACGGCGCTCGCGATGTGGCCCCGCGTCCATCGGGAGTGCCAGTGCTGCCAGTCGACGGGTACGGATTGCGCCATCCACGTGGCGAACATCCCGTTCACGGGTCGCACCACGGCGAGCCACAGCACGAACGCGGCGACCATCAGGACTCCGGCCAGGACGGTGAGGCGGAACCGGTTCGTCCCCCGTTCTGCCGTGGCGAGTGCGGCGGCCACGACGATGCCCAGCGCCTCCATCGCTCCGATCACGGGCGTGAGACGCGGATGGACGTCCCTGTTCAGCCGCACGCGGAGCTCGGTATCGAAGATCAGCTCGATGGGCATCTCGAGCAGGCGGACGAAGGTCAGCGCGAGGAGGGCCGTCACGAGGCCGACCGCGGCGGTCCAGAGCGCGCGCAGCCACCACGACACAACCAGATCCCTTCTCTGCTTCCTTCTTCGCCCTGCACCGGCGCGAGGCGATCTACGACCATTTCATCCGGAAATGTCCTGATACGCCAGACAACCGTTGCATACTGCAACGGATCTGTGATGCACGGCCTGAGCTGGTGGGCGCCGTACGGCCTGGGCAGAAGCCCAGGGAGACCGCACGCGAAGGGAACGCTCGATGCCCGCACCCGCGCGGCTCACCGCCCGAGACGGCCAGGGCCGGCAGGCCAAGGAGCAGGCCCGGCGGGCCCCGGCCCGGCCCGATGCGGGGGGTCTACGGCGCGGTCAGGCGGCGCTGTCGTCGCCGCGCAGAACCCGCGCGAACCGCCGGCCCGGCTCGGGATCCACGCCCAGGAGCTGGGCGTAGTGCTCGTGGAGCTCCTCCCACGGCTCGTGCGCCACCTCTTCGGAGATGAACTGGCCGTCGAGGTACGGCCCGAGCCGCCAGAAGTAGGTCTCCCAGCCGGTGGCGGTCTGCGCCGCGGTGTCGAGGTCGTCGATGACGTGGGTGAAGACCAGGCGGCAGCCGTCCCCCTCGGCGGTCAGGTCGAAGCTGTGGTGCTGGCCCGCGTACGTCCAGGCCAGGCGGCGGGGCGGGTCGACCTCGGTCACCTCCACGGTCTGGCCGGCGGCCTCGAAGGTCTCCCCCACCGCCGGCGTCCAGTCGACCGCGGCCGGGAACCAGCGCTCCAGCTCCGCCGGGACGCTGACGGCCCGCCACACCCGCTCGATCGAGTGGGACAGCTTGCGCTCGAAGCGCAGCGCCGGACGGCCGTCGATCTTCTGCAGGGTTCCGTGAATCATGGGTTCTCCTCAAGGTGTCGTTCAAGGGCGTCCAGGCGTCCCGACCAGTACACGCGGTAGGGCTCCAGCCACTGGTAGACCTCGGCCAGTGGCTCCGGACTCAACGCGTACATCCGCTGCTTGCCCACCGGGCGCACCACGACGAGACCGGCCTCGCGGAGCACTTTGAGGTGTTTGGACACGCCGGGCTGGCTCAGGTCAAGGCGTTCCACCAGTTCTCCGGCGGACCGCTCACGCTCCCGCAGCAGATCGAGGATCTGCCTGCGGTGCGGCTCAGCAAGGGCTGCGTAGGCGCTCACGTGCTCATATTGCCAACTAGAAATATGAGATGCAAGTCGGGGCAGGCCGGCGGCGATGCGTTGACCTCCGTCGGGGGCCCGGCATCGCGCGATCGGGCCGCGCGCGCCATGCGCGAGTGGCAGGAGTTCATCCGGCGACTGGTGGCGCAGGCCATCGCGGCGGGCGAGCTGGCGGAAAGCGTGGACGTGGCGCAACTCGTACGAGATCGACGCCCTCGGAGAGATGGTGATCATCCACCCCCGCCTGCACGACGGGGCGGCCTCCTTCGTTCACGCTCGCCGCGCCGTGCTGCAACGCCTGCGAGCGCTCTGCCCCGACCCGACGCGTCTCCCGGAGGATTGATCATGACTGACGGCGTGTACGAACCGGTCCAGGTGCATTTCGACGATCGATGCGATGGGCCTGTTGCACAACTCCCGGTACGCCGTGCTGGTCGAGCGGGCGGTGGCGCACGCCGAGGGTTATCGCGTCAACGTCAATCTGGACCCGGCCACCTTGCGGCCATCGCCGTTCGGCCACGAGCTGCGGGCCGCCGCCGAACCCCTGCTCCGCCGAACGGCGGCGGCATGCTGAGGTCCCGCTGGATCGCCGGCCCGGCGGACGCCGGGCCGGGTCGCTGCCGGTGTGGCGTGCGGCAGACGATCTCCAGGCGTTCTTACGGTCGCCACCGCACGTGCGGTTGCCCTGGTGCGGGTGGAGCCTGGTGCTCCCGTGACAGGGGGCGGGAGCGTTCCGCCGTCAGGAGACCTCGTACGGGATGATCTCGGCGAGCGTGGAGGCCCCGCCCATGCCGTAGTCCACGCGCAACCGCAGGTATCTGGCCGAGACCCCCTTCAGGTCGACGTCGTGGGGAGCCGACATGCGCGGCCACTCGACCCGCTCGACGTCCCTGAACGTCGTGCCGTCCTCGCTCACCTGCACGACGCCCCGCTCGACGGTGCCGCTCATGTCGTACGCCAGCGTGGGCTGGAACCTGACCGCGGACAGGTTCCGCACCCGTCCGAGGTCTACCGTGATGGTGTGCGGCTGCGGCGCGACGCCGGAGCGGTAGTCGGTGAAGGGGTCGCCGTCGACCGCCCTGGCCGGGTCACCGGTGCCGGGTTTGGAGACGGTGGCCGTCGCGCTGAGCTCGGCCGGAGGCACCGGGGTGCCCTCCGGAGGAGAAGGCCAGCCGCCGGGGGCGTCCTCGGGCTCGTCGGCCACGGCGGGCCGGTCGGGGCCCGTTCCCCTGCCGCGGATCACCACGTCGGTGACCACCGCGCTGTGGTCGGAGTAGAACGGGTAGGCCTGGTCGAGGGCGCTGCCCTGATGGCGGGGCAGGCGGCGGTCGTCGATGCGGGAGCCGAGGACGCGGACGTCCTTGCCGCGGGTGAAGATGTAGTCGATGCGGGCGGGCGCGGAGCGAAAGCCGCTCTGCGAGCTCCAGGTGCGGCCGGGGTGGCGCCCGGCGTCGGGGTTGGCGTGGCGGAAGGTGTCGACGAAGCCGGAGTCGGCGAACATCTTGGTCAACGGCCAGGGCAGCACCAGGCCCGCGTGCCCGCGCGCGCCGGCGAACTGCTCGGTCCAGTCCAGGTACGGCCAGGCGTTGAGGTCGCCGCCCATGAGCACGGGGGCGTCGTCGTCACCGATGAAGGACGGCAGTGCCTTCTCCAGGATGGCCCTGCCCATGGCGACGCGGCGGAAGCGGTCGTCGTCGAGGAGTTGCGCGTCGGTCTTCGTCCGCGGCCGGCCGTAGATGTTCTGCACGGCCGCCTCGTGGACGTCCCAGTTGGCGGAGATCTCGTGCCAGGTCCACATGCTGAAGGCGTGGACGTGCCTGCCGTCGGGCAGGCCGAGCCGGGCGCCGCCGAGGTTGAACGAGGTGATGTCGGCGTCCGCGTAGCGCGGGTAGACCTTCTCCACCTTGAGCTTGGTGTACAGCCACAGGTTGTCGCCGTTGGCGCTGTAGTCCTCCGGCGTGGTGAGCCGCACGCCGGTGAACCGCTCATCCGCCGGCCGTCCGGCGTTCAGCCCGTCGAGGATCTTCTGCCCCGATCCGTACCCCTCGATCACGAACAGGACATCGGGGTCGACCTCGTTGATGTAGTCGATCATCTGCCGGAGATTCTCGCCCGTCTTCTCCTGGCCGTTGATCGTGCCTCCGACGAACAGGTTCCAGGACATCATCCGTACGGGGGTGCCGACCTGCTGCTCGTGCAGGGTGGTGACGGAGACGTCGAGCTTCACGCTCTGCCTGCGCGCGGGCAGGACGAACGGCCGGCTGCGTACGGTCCCGGTCCGGCTGTAGAGGGTCTCCCGCGCCCATACCTGGTCGCCCCTGGTGACGGTGAGGGTGAATTCCTGCACGTGGTGCGGGCGCGGCCGGGCCGTGGCGACCGCCGTGCAGGTGCTGCCGGCAAGCAGCCCGTCACATTCCAGCCGGTACCTCACGGGCGTGGCCGCGGCGCCGGCCGCCGCCGGTGCCGTGGTGAGCAGCCCGGTCAAGGCCAGAGCGGCGGCGAGAGGCGGGATGGATCTACGCATGGGCGTGTCCTCCTGGAAGGGGGGTGTGCGTTTTTCCCGGGAGCGGGGTATCAGGCGAGCCGCTGGGGCGCCGCGGGGCGGGAGATCGAGCCGTCGGAAGAGAAGAAATGGTCGTCCACGTGCTCCAGCGCCAGGCAGGCCGCGCCGAGCGCGACGCATTCCTCGCCGAGCGTCGAGGACCGGATCTCGGGCACGCGCAGGCAGTGGGGTTCGAGCGCCCGGCGCAGGGCGGGCAGCAGGACGTCGGCCGAGCGGGAGAATCCGCCCCCCAGCACGACCAGTTCGGGGTCGAGGGTAAGAACCATGGCCGCGGTGCCGAGCGCGAGCCGGTGCGCGTAGGCGTTCACGGCCTCAAGGGCCTCGGGATCGCCGGCCCGGGCGGCCGTGAAGACCAGACCGGCGGCGTCCTCGGGCGTGGCGCCCCGTGCCGCGCGCGATCCCTCGAGGTGGGCGGCCATGGTGCGCCAGCCGGTCATCTCCATGAGCCCGACCTCGCCGCTGGCTCCGCTGAAGCCGTGGTGCAGGCGTCCGCTGAGGATGAGGGCGGCGCCTGGCCGGCGGCCCGCGTGCAGGTAGACGAGGTCGCGGACGCCCGACGCGATACCGAGCCGCTGTTCGGCGAGGGCGGCGAGCTTGCTGTCGTTCTCGACGGTGATCGGGCAGGACAGCCGCTGCCCGAGATGGCCGATGAGATCGACCCCCGCCCAGTCGGGCAGGGACTCGACCCGGGTGACCACACCTTCCCTGTTGACGACGCCGATGCTGCCGACGGTGACGCCCCACAGGTCGCGGGCGCTCAGTCCGGAGGCGACGAGTGCGGCCTCGACGGCCCGCCACACGGCCTCCAGCCGCTCGTCGCGCGTGGTGCGCCCGTCCACCGCGACCCGGCCGCTGGAGACGGTACGGCCGGCCAGATCGGTGATCACGGCGAGGACCTTGTGCACGCCGACGTCGATGCCGAGCACATGGCCGGCGTCGGTCCGGAAGCGGTATCGCTTGGCGGGCCGGCCCAGACTCCCCGGAGCGGGCTCGACGTCGGTGAGCCAGCCGAGTTCGTGCAGGTCGCCGACAACCTCGATGACGGAGTTGCGTGACAGCCCCGTCAGCGTGGCCAGCTCGGTGAGGGTCAGCGGCCCCGGCGCCGCACGCAGGACGCGAATGCTGCTGAGCGAGTTCAGCTGGCGCAGCCGCTGAAGGTCACCACCACCGACCTGCACAGGTTCTACCTCCCGTTAATTGCGGTCTCCGGATTAATGCCCTCTGGCACGCCCTCCGCCGGGCGTCTGCCACCTGGATCATCTGATGCGGAGGGGCTTGACGGCAAGACCTCGATCGTGAATATCTATGAACTCCGCAATAAATCGGGGGTCGGCACATGACCGTGAAGTTGGCCGTCATCGGGGCGGGAGCCCGTGGCCAGATCTACGCCAGGGCGGCAGCCGCCGATGGCCGAGCGCGCATCGTCGCCGTGGCGGATCCCGACCCCGCCAGGCGGGACGCGCTGGCCCACGAGCACGGCCTGCCGGAACAGGCCCGCTTCACGGGCTGGGAGGAGCTGGCCGCCGTACCGAGGCTGGCCGACGCGGTGGTGATCGCCACCCAGGACAGGCTGCACGCCGGCCCGGCGGTGGCCTTCGCCGGGCTGGGCTACGCCGTCCTGCTGGAGAAGCCCATGGCACCGACGGAACCCGAGGCACGCAGGATCGTCGAGGCCGTCGAGCGGGCCGGCGTCGTCTTCGCGCTCGCCCATGTCATGCGCTACACCGCCTACACCCGGGAGTTCAAGCAACTGGTGGACGGCGGCCGGCTGGGCGCGATCTCCAGCGTCCAGCACCTGGAACCGGTGGGCTGGTGGCACATGGCCCACTCCTTCGTCCGCGGCAACTGGCGCAACACCGCCCAATCCGGGCCGATGTTGCTGACCAAGTCCTGCCACGACCTCGACTGGCTGCTGTACCTCCTCGGCGACGAGCCGATCGGCGTGGCCTCCTTCGGCTCGCTGACGCACTTCCGGCCGGAGAGCCGGCCGCCGGGCGCCGGCAGCCGCTGCGTGAGCTGCGCGGTCGAACCCGCCTGCCCCTATTCCGCCAAGCGCCTGTATCTGGGGTGCCTGGGCGATCCGGATCAGGAGTTCTGGCCGCTCGGCCCCGTCACCTCCGACGCCACGACGGCGGGTGTCATGCGGGCGCTGGAGCAGGGCCCGTACGGCCGCTGCGTCTACACCTGCGACAACGACGTGGTGGACCAGCAGGTGGTGATGCTGGAGTTCGCCGGAGGCACGACGGCGTCCTTCACGATGACCGCCTTCACCCCGCTCGAACACCGCAAGACGAGAGTCTTCGGCACCCACGGCTTCGCCGAGGGCGACGGCCGGAGCATCAGGATCGTCGACTTCACGACCGGCGCGGAGGAGAGGATCGACACCGCGACGCGCGCGGGCGCCTCGCTGGCCGACGGCCACGGCGGCGGCGACGCCGGACTGATCAAGGCGTTCATCGACGCCGTGGAGGCGGGCGACCAGGCGCCGCTCGGCGCCGGTCCGGCCGAGGCCCTGGCCGGGCACCTGGTCGTCTGGGCCGCCGAGCGCGCCCGCGCGTCCCGGACGGTGCAGGCCCTGTGACGACGATCCCGGCGCCCGCCCGTCTGTCCCCCGGCGAGGGGTGCTTCACCTTCACCGTCACCACTGCGCTGGCCGCCGACCCGGTGCTGGCCAGGGCGGCGGCGTGGCTGCGCGCGAGCCTCCTGCCGGCCACCGGCCTGCCGCTGCCCGAGGGGCCCGGCGGCGTCGAGTTCCGTCTGGCCGGCGGGCTCGGGCCGGAGGAGTACCGGCTCACGGTCACGGAGAAGTCGGTGCTGATCGAGGCGGCGAGCCCGGCCGGCGCCTTCTACGGAGCGCAGACGCTGCGCCAGCTCCTCCACCCGGCCGCGTTCCGCAGGGGCCGCATCGCCGGCAGGACGTGGAGCGTCCCCGCCGTCTCGATCGCCGACGCCCCCCGGTACGGCTGGCGTGGCTGCCTCATCGACGTGGCCCGCCACTACCTGCCCAAGAACGACCTGCTGCGGTACATCGACCTGCTGGCCATGCACAAGCTCAACGTCCTGCACCTGCACCTGACCGACGACCAGGGCTGGCGGTTGCAGATCAGGAAGTACCCGAAGCTGACCGAGACCGGCGCCTGGCGGCGCGAGTCGCCGCTGGGCGCCCGGCGGCACCGCCGTTTCGACGGCCGTCCGCACGGCGGCTTCTACAGCCAGGACGACATCAGGGAGATCGTCGCCTACGCCGCCGACCGGTTCATCACCGTCGTCCCGGAGATCGACCTGCCCGGCCACACGCAGGCCGCCATCGCCTCCTACCCGCGGCTCGGCAACCTCGCCACCCCACCGGAGGTGGCCACGGAATGGGGCATCAGCGAGAACGTGCTCAACGTCGCCGATGCGACCATCGCCTTCTTCCTCGACGTGCTGGAGGAGGTCCTGGAGCTCTTCCCCGGCCCTTACGTCTGCGTCGGCGGCGACGAGGTCCCGAAGACCCAGTGGAACGACAGCCTCGCCGCCAAGGAGCGCATTCGCGAGCTCGGCCTGCGCGACGCCGCGGAACTGCAGACCTGGTTCATGCGGCACTTCACCGACTTCCTGCTCGCCCGGGGGCGCAGACCGCTCAGCTGGGACGAGCTCCTGGAAGGCGGCCTGCCGCCGGGCGTCACCGTGGCCTCCTGGCGCGGCGAGAGGTGCACGACCATGGCCGCCCGGGCCGGCCACGATGTGGTCGTCTCGCCCTTCGCCGAGACCTACCTGGACTTCCGCCAGGCCGAGGGCGAGCAGGAGCCGGTACCCATCGGCAGCGTGACCTGCCTGGAGACGGTGTACGCCTTCGACCCCGTTCCCGCCGCCCTCACCGAGGCGGAACGGGGCCGGATCCTCGGCGCCCAGGCGGCGCTGTGGACCGAGCACATCGACTCGCCCCGGCTGCTCGACTACATGGCCTTCCCCCGCCTGGCCGCCTTCGCCGAGGCGGTGTGGAGCAGCGAGCGCGACCTCGAGGACTTCCTCGTCCGGCTCGCCGTGCACGAGAAGCGGCTCGACGCGCTGGGCGTGGAATATCGCCCGGCCGCCGGCCCGCACCCCTGGCAGCGACGCCCCGATGCCCCCGGCCACCCCCGGACCCGGGCGGAGATCGACGGCGAGCTCGCCGCCTGGACCGCGAACCTGCGGTTCTAAGTCACCCCCCCAACCTGGAGAAACCCGTGCGTCTTCGTCTCCCCCTGGCCGGGCTGGTCAGCCTGGCCGTACTCACCGCGGGCTGCGGCTCTTCCGCCGAACCCGACGCCGACGGCAAGGTCACGATCAGCTACGCCATCTGGGACAAGAACGACCAGGCCGGCTCGGAGAAGATCATCGCCGCCTTCCAGCAGGCCCACCCGAACGTCACCGTCAAGCTGGAGATCACCCCCTGGGAGCAGTACTGGACCAAGCTCCAGACGGCCGCGTCCGGCGGCGCGGCCCCCGACGTCTTCTGGATGAACAGCCTCAACGTCCGCATGTACGCCAAGGGCGGCGTCATCGCCCCGCTCGCGGAGTCCGCGGCGGCGGGCCTGCCCGAGGCGGTCGTGGACGGCTACCGCTACGAGGGCAAGCTCTACGGCCTGCCGCACAACGTGAGCATCCCCGCGCTCTGGTACGACAAGAAGATCTTCGACGCGGCCGGCCTCGAGTACCCCACCGCCGACTGGACCTGGGACGACGTCAAGTCCGCCGCCAAGAAGCTGACCGACCCGGCCAAGCAGCAGTTCGGCATCCTCGCCCCGATGTGGGACCAGGGTGGCTTCTACAACACCATGATCCAGGCCGGCGGGCACGTGCTCTCGCCCGACGGCAAGAAGAGCGGCTTCGACGACCCCGCCTCCATCCAGGGCCTCGAGTTCTGGACCGGCCTCATCAAGGACAAGGTCGCGCCCGTCGCGGAGGTGTACACCGACACCGACCCCATCCAGCTCTTCCAGTCGGGCAAGTACGGCATGTACTACGGCGGCGTCTGGTTCGCCTCCACCTACTGGGCCAATCCCGAGATCCGCGAGCGGATCGACGTGGCTCCCCTGCCCAAGGGGCCCGCGCGGGAGGCCGTCATCCTGCTCGGCCTGGCCAACGCCGTCTCGGCCAAGAGCGAGCACCCCGAGGAGTCGGCGGCCTTCGCCGCGTTCGTCGCCTCCGAGCAGGCGCAGAAGATCATCAGTGACAGCGGCGGCGGCGCCCTGTCGGTCCGTCCCGGCACCCAGGACGGCTGGTTCACGGCCTTCCCCTCCTTCCACCTCAAGGAGACCTATGAGGCCTCGATGCCGCACGGCGTGCCGTACCCGGCGACGCTGAACACCGCGCAGTGGCAGGACGTGCAGAACAAGAAGCTCGCCGACGCCTGGTCCGGCAAGCGGCCGGTCGCCGACGTGGCCAGGGAGATCGCGGCGCAGATGAACGAGATCCTGGCCAAGGAGTAGACGGATGCACTCCAGGCGCGAGTGGGCGTGGGGATACCTCCTCATCGCCCCCATGGCGCTGGGCCTGGCCGTCTTCTACCTGTGGCCCATCGCCCAGACCGTGTACCTCAGCTTCACCGAGTCAGGGGTGTTCGGCGGGCAGACCTGGGTGGGGACGGCCAACTTCGCCACCCTGCTCGGCGACGAGGAGATGCTCGGCGCGCTTCGCAACACCCTTCTCTACGCCGTGCTCGTGCTGGCCGGCGTACCGCTGTCCATCGTCGTCGCGGCCCTGCTCAACGTGCCGGGACTGCGTGGCCTGAGCGTCTACCGGACCCTGTACTTCCTGCCCGTCGTCACCATGCCCGCCGCGGTCGGCCTGACCTGGCGCTACCTGTTCAACGGCGACTTCGGCGCGATCAATCACCTGCTGGGCGCGATCGGCGTCGACGGGCCGTACTGGGTGGGCGATCCCGACTTCGCCCTCTACGCGATCGCGATCGTCGGGGTCTGGAGCACGATCGGCTACAACGCCGTGCTGTTCCTGGCCGGGCTGCAGGGCATCCCGCGGCCGTACTACGAGGCCGCCTCGATCGACGGGGCGGGACGGGTGCGGCAGTTCTTCCGCATCACCCTCCCGCTGCTCACCCCCACCACGTTCTTCGTCATCGTGATCACCATGATCAACGCCTTGCAGGTCTTCGACCTGGTCTTCCTCATGATCGACCTCAAGAGCCCGGCGCTGAGCGGCAGCCGCACGATCGTCTACCTCTTCTTCGAGAAAGGATTCGTGCAGAACCAGCGGGGGCTCGCCGCGGCCATCGCCGTGGTGCTGCTCGGGCTGATCCTCGTGCTGACCGCGATCCAGTTCCGGCTGCAGAAGAAGTGGGTGCACTATGAATAGGCCGAGGACCTGGCCGGCCCACGTGCTGCTGGCCGCGGGCGCGCTGGTGATGCTGGCGCCTTTCGCCCTGCAGCTCGTGGTCTCGCTGCAGACCCTGCCCGACTCACTGCGCGTGCCTCCACGGTTCACGCCCTCCTGGCAGTGGTCGAACTTCGCCGACGTCTTCCGTACCGTGCCGCTGGCCCGGCAGTTCCTCAACACCGTCGTGGTCACCGCGGCCGTCACCGCCGGGCAGCTGCTGCTGTGCTCGCTGGCCGCCTTCGCCTTCGCCCGGCTGCGCTTCCCCGGCCGCGGCGCCATCTTCCTGCTCTTCCTGGCCGTCCTCATGGTTCCCGGCGAGTTGTTCATCATTCCGCGTTACGAGATCATGCAGGGGCTCGGCTGGCTCAACACCCTGCAGGCGCTGATCGCGCCGGGCGTCTTCGGCGCCTTCGGGACGTTCCTGCTGAGACAGTTCTTCCTCACTCTGCCCAGGGAGCTCGACGAGGCCGCCCGCCTGGACGGGGCCAACCCGGTGCAGGTGTACTGGCACATCATGCTGCCGCTGGTCAGGCCGGGCCTGCTCGCCCTGGGACTGCTGACCGTCATGTGGTCGTGGAGCAGCCTGCTGTGGCCGCTGGTGGTCAACACCGACCCGGAGATGATGACGCTCTCGGCGGGGCTCGCCTCGCTGCGCGGCCAGTTCCAGACCAACTTCCCGATCCTGTTCGCCGGCGCCGTCGTGGCCTCCCTGCCGGTGATCGTCCTCTTCGTGGTCATGCAACGGCACTTGATCGCGGGCATCGCATTCACCGGCTCGAAGGGTTAGCCGACTGATCGCGGGCGGGTTCGCCTTCTCCTTCGGAGAACTTGGACGTGGGCCGGGTCGGTGAGGGTCTGGTGGACGCCAGCAGCGTCCGTGCCGGGCCGCCTGCTGCCCCGCGCAGGTGACGGTGAAACGACCCCACCAGGACGGCGGCGTTGCCGCGGGCTTCGGCTCCGCCGCCGAGGACGCGCTTGGGTGTTCTTACAGTCCTCCTCGGCCACAGGGTCGAGATTCTGGACTTGCGGGTACATTTTTCGCGCTCCATCCTGAATTCGTGACCGACGACGACCTGGCTCGCCGCTTCCCGGCGGCCCGCAACACCGACTCGAGAACTTCGAGCAGGTGAAGGTCGCGATCATCCACCAGGTCCTGATCGCCGAGCAGGTTCACGGGCGCGCGCGGCCCGGCGGACCGCTGCCCCGATCATGAGCCTTGCCCTCCACGAGTTCTCCAGCGGCCAGATCATCGCCTGGCGCGACCACAGCCATCCCGACTACGTCCGCAAGCTTTCCGCAAGGTGAAAGCCTCTTCATTACCTCTTTCAGGAGAAATGCAGTTATGTCATTCGACCAGTACTATCTGCTGGGCCGTTCCGGGCTGCGAGTCAGCCGCCTGTCGCTGGGCACGATGAATTTCGGCAAGGACGGTTTCCACGCCCCCTACGGCAAGACCGAGGACGAAGTCCGGCCCATCTTGCGCCGCTACCTGGAAGCGGGCGGAAACTTCATCGACACCGCGGACTTCTACACGGCGGGCGCGAGCGAGACGATCCTCGGCAAGCTCATCGCCGACGCCGGGGTCCGCGAGCGGGTGGTGCTCACCTCCAAGTTCACCAACAGCATCGACCCTGGTGACCCGAACGCGGGCGGGAACGGCCGCAAGCACATGATCCGGGCGATCGAGGCGTCGCTGCGCCGCCTGCGGACCGACTACCTCGACCTGTACCTGCTGCACACGTGGGACCGCATCACCCCCGTCGAGGAGGTACTACGCACCTTCGACGACCTCACCAAGGCGGGCAAGATCCGCTACGCCGGCCTGTCCGACGTGCCGGCCTGGTACGCCGCCCGAGCGCAGACGCTGGCCGAAGCACACTCGCTCGCGCCGATGGTCAACCTGCAGTTGCCCTACTCACTCGCCGCACGGACCATCGAGACAGAACACGTTCCCGCCGGGCAGGCCCTGGGACTCGGGATCACAGCGTGGAGTCCGCTGGGCGGCGGTTTCCTCACCGGCAAGTACCGCAACTCGGACAAGGGCTTGACCGGCGAAGGACGCCTCAGCGGCGCCGGCGGCGGGCTGGAGTGGAACGACCAGCAGTGGGAATTGCTGAAGACGCTGGAGACCGTGGCCGGCGAACTGGGCGTGACGATGGCCCAGGTGGCGCTCAACTGGGTCGTGACCCAGCCAGGGATAGCCTCGGCCATCGTGGGGGCCAGCAGCGCCGAGCAGCTCGGTTCCTCACTGGCGGCCCTCGACTTCGAGCTGCCGGCGGAATTGCGCGCCGAGCTCGACGCGGCCAGTGCCGTGCCGCCGGGCGACCTGTACAAGATGTTCACGCCGGAGTACCAGTCGTGGTTGATCAACGTCGGTGTCAAAGTCGGTGACAAGCCGGTCGGCTACCAACCCGTTGTCCGGAACTGGGCGCCGGAGAAGCAGATCTGATCCGCGAGGCAGGTCTCGCCTCGCCCACCGAGGCTCAGGTGCGCGCGGGTGCGCCCGTACGCAGGTGGTCGAGGCACAGGTCCAGCACATACTCCAGGTACTCCGCGGAGCCCGTCGACATCAAGAGCGTCACGCCGCCCTGGATCGCGGCGATCAGGGCGGCGGAGGTACGTACGGGATCGACGTCCCGGCTGATCTGGCCGCTCTCTCGCATCCGCTCGATGCCCACCTGGATCTGGCGCCGCCACTGTTCCATCAGTTGCCGGGTAACGGCCTGCGCGGCTGGGCTGTACCTGCCGATCTCGGTGATCAGCACCCCCAGCGGGCAGTGCACCCCCTGCCGCCGATACCGCTCGACCACCGCGTCACGCCACTGATGCCACGACGGCCACGAGGTCAGCTGCCCGAGATAGGGCTGTTGGTCCGCGAGCACCTGGTCGGCCTCCCATTGGGCCACCGCCAGCATGAGCTGCTCTTTGCCGTCGGGGAAGTAGTGGAACAGTTGGCTCTTGCCAGTGCGACTGCGCCGGCAGATGTCGTCGAGAGTCGTCGAGGCCACCCCACGCTCGCGGATCTCGGCCCCCGCCGCTTCAATGATCCGCCGGCGGGTCGCGGCACCCTTCTTGGTGAGCACTGGACCTCCGAAAGTGTACCTCTCAGTACATTTTACTTCCCTGGACAGCGTCAATGCCCCGGGCTCCAGCACCTGCCGTTCGACGTCGGTGAGATCAGACGGGTACGCCGGTTTCCGGTCGCGGCATGCGCATCCCGGCGAGGCGCGGCCACTGGCGTCCACGACGGCGGACGGGTAGCCGGACGACCACCGGCTCCTGGCCGCCGAGCTGCTCAGACACCGCCTCAAGGGGCAGCGGCCGGCGGGAGCGGACCCAGGTCGCGGATGATATCGGCCAGGGCCCGGATGGGCTCGTTCTCCGCCTCACTCCGCCACACCAGCGCGTACGGCAGCGGCTCCATGTCGATGACCGGCAGGTAGGCGATGTCCGGCCGGGTCCAGTAGCGGGCGACGTGGGCGGGGAAGAGCACGACGAGCCCGTCCATGCTGGCGAGGGTCATGGCCTCTTCGGCGTCCCCCACCACGGGGCCGCGCTCGATCTGACGTCCGCGCCGAGTAAGGCGCGGGGCGTAGGCGTCGAACCAGTAGCCGGGCCCGGTGTCGGCGTGCGGATGCTGGAAGTCGGAGATCATCTCCAGCGAGACCGACGGGCGCGGGGCGAGCTGGTGGTCCTTGGCGACGGCCAGCACGCGCTGCTCGGCGAACACGACCGGCCCCACGGTGAGGTCGGGTTCGTCGACGGGCAGCCAGCTCACCAGGACGTCGATGTCTCCGCGGCGCAGCGCGGGAAAGGCGTGGCCCAGCTGCGCGCTGTGGATGCGCAGCTTCCACTGCGGGTGGCGCAGGCGGAAGACGTCCCAGTAGGGGCGCAGGTCATAGGCGTTGAGCGGCAGCATGCCGACGCGCAGCGTGCCGGTGATGCCCTGGCCGGCGAGCTGGGCGCGTTCCATGCTGTCCTTCAGCCCGGCGTAGAGCGGCCGGAGGTCGTCCCGGAGCTGCCGCCCGACCTGGGTCAGCCGGACCGTGCGGTTGTTGCGCTCGAACAGCGGAGCGCCGACCTGCCGTTCCTGCTTCTGGATCGCCTGGGTGACGCGAGCGGGCGACAGGCAGAGCCGGGTGGCGGTGCGGCCGAAGTGCAGCTCCTCCGCCAGGGTCAGGAAGATCTCGATGTCACGCAGTTCCACGCCTGACCTGCTCCGTTCACTCACACTGAAGGTGATCTTGCGGGTTTCGCCGTTGTTTCGGGTGTTCACCGTACTTGATCCTCGATTCGTACGATTTGCCTTGGTCGAGGAGCACACGGATGGACGCCCTTGTTTGCGCTGCCGGCATCGCCGGGCCCGCCCTGGCGTACTGGCTGCGCCATCACGGGTTCGCCCCGACCGTGGTGGAGCGCGCTCCGCGGATGCGCGAGGGCGGGTACGCGGCGGGCCTGCGCGGCGAGGCGCTGGACGTACTGGACCGGATGGCCCTACTGGAGCAGGCCGAAGCGCTGGACCTGCGGCTGGGTGACACCGCGATGGCGGACGAGTACGCCGCGGCCGAGCGGTTCGCCGGAGAAGGCCGGCCGGTCCGGCGCCTGCTGGAAGAGATTCCCGGCTCCGCCGCGGAGTGGCCCTCACCTGGGGCTGCTCGCTGACCTGGTGCTACGGGTCAACGACGGCCCGACGTCAGGTCCCTTCGCGAGGCGAACGTACGAACGCCGGATCGCAACCGCACCGGCGGACCAACCATGACGACAAGGAGACGACACTTATGGCGAACGGCTTCTCCGAGCAGGGGCTGCTCAGGCTGAGGGACGTGCTGGCGCGGCACGTCGAGTCCGGGCGGATTCCCGGCCTGGTGGCTCTGGTCGGCCGCGGCGGCCGGACCCACGTCGAGGCGCTGGGCACCATGCAGCACGACGGTGGCGCGCCGATGCGGTGTGACACGATCTTCCGGATGGCCTCCACCTCCAAGCCGGTCACGATCGCGGCGGCGATGGTGCTGCTGGACGAGTGCCGGCTGCGGCTGGACGACGTGGTCGAACCGTGGCTGCCCGAGCTGGCGGACCGCAAGGTGCTGACGAGCATCGGCGCCGACCTGGACGACACCGTGCCGGCGCGGCGCCCGATCACCGTACGGGACGTGCTCACCTCCACCTTCGGCCTCGGCATGGACATGACGGCGCTGGGCACCCCCATCCTGAACGCGATCTTCGAGCGGGGCCTGACGCCGAACCTGCCGGTCGAGGTCCCCGAGCAGGACGAGTGGATGCGCCGCCTCGGGGAGCTGCCGCTCATGCACCAGCCCGGCGCGCAGTGGCAGTACCAGATCAGCAGCGACCTGGTCGGCGTGCTCGTCTCCCGCGTGAGCGGCCAGACGTTCGGCGACTTCCTGCACGAGCGCGTCTTCGAGCCGCTCGGCATGCGCGACACCGCCTTCCACGTGCCCGCCGGCCGGCTGGACCGGCTGCCCACCCTGTACGCACCCGACCCCGCCACGGGCGAGTTCCTCGCCTGGGACGAGCCCGAGCACGGCCGCTGGAGCAGCCCCCCGGCCTTCCAGGGCGGCGGAGGCGGCCTGGTCTCCACCGCCGACGACTACCACGCCTACTTCCGCATGCTGCTCAACGGCGGCGTCCACGAGGGCCGGCGCATCCTGTCGCGGCCCGCCGTCGAGCTGATGACCACCAACCGGCTCACCCCCGAGCAGAACGCCGCCCGCACCGCCCTGGCCCGCGACAACGTGCACATCTCCTTCGGCCAGGGCCAGCAGGGCGGCTGGGGCATGGGCATGGCGGTGCGCACCTACCGCGGCGACTACGCGCCGGTCGGCCAGTTCGGCTGGGACGGCGGCAGCGGCACCTCCGCCTACGCCGACCCCGCCAACGACCTGACCGGCATCCTGCTCTGCCAGCTCGGCTACACCGTGCCCAGCCCGGCCCACCTCATGAGCGACTTCTGGACCACCCTCTACCAGGCCATCGACTGACGCAAGCCGCTCGACACCTGCTGAGCAGAGGGGATCGCGTCGTGGCCACGGCCCACGACGCGAGGCCACCGGCGGACCTGGACACGCCACCCCGGCACCTGGCGTCCCGCTCCACCCGCCTCCGCGGCGGATCGCCGGCAGCCGGTCCTGGCGTGGTCCACCAGATGGACCAGGCCAGGACCGAGGAGCACCACGCCTGAGAGCATCTCGGTCGCCCGGCTCCCGGCCGGCGGCTCTGTCCCGGTTCGCGCACGTCACCGGCGCGACGAACGACACGATCGAAAGGTGATCGATGACGAACCACCTCGGGCCCACCCGGCCCGCGGAAGACCTGCGAGAAGAGCGGCCGGCGGGGAACGCCGACGTGATCATCGTGGGGGCCGGCCCGACCGGACTCATGCTGGCCGCCGAACTGCACCTGGCCGGAGTGCGGCCCCTGGTGCTGGAACGGCAGCCGCGCCCCCGCGACACCCCCAAGGCCGGCGGCCTGGGCGGCCAGATCCTGGAACTCCTGCGTCACCGAGGCTTGCTGGAACGTCTCGAAGCGGCCTGCACCGGCCCCGCGCCGGCTCCCCGGTTCCCGTTCGGCGGGGTGCACCTGGACTTCACCCACCTGCCGGATCCCCCGATGCACGCCCTGCCGCTGCCGCAGCAGCTGCTGGAGCGGCTGCTCGGCGACCGCGCCGGCGAACTCGACGTCGACCTCCGGCGCGGCCACGAGGTGATCGGGGTGCGCCAGGACGGCGACGCGGTCGTCGTGGACGTGCTCGGCCCGGACGGCCCGTACCGGACGCGCACGCGGTACCTCGTGGGATGTGACGGCGCGCGCAGCCGCATCCGCGACTGGGCCGGTATCCCGTTCCCCGGCACCACCTATCCGGAGGTCAACCGGCTGGCCCAGGTCACCCTGCCCGGCACGGTCACCGTGCTCGGCAACGGCGATCTCGACGTCCCCGGCTTCGGCACCATCCGCGCCGGATTCACCCGCACCGGCCAGGGCCTGCTCGGCGTCGGTTCCACGCCCGGCACCCAGTCCGTCTCCCTCTACACCATCGAGGACGAGACCACCGAATACGACGACGACGTCCCGATGACGCTCACCGAACTGCAGGACAGCATCCACCGCGTGCTCGGCGCCCACCTGCCCCTGGCCGGATCGACCCGGCTGTCGCGCTTCACCTTCAAGGCGTACCAGGCCGAACGCTACCGCGAGGGGCGGATCCTGCTGGCCGGTGACGCGGCGCACCTGTTCCCGGCCACCGGAGTGGCGCTCAACGCCGGCATGCTGGACGCGGTCAACCTGGCCTGGAAGCTGGCCGCCGACCTCCACGGCAACGCCCCGGCCGGCTTGCTGGACACCTACCACGACGAACGCCACCTGGCCGGCGCCCGCACCCTGCTGCACACCCGAGCGCAGGTGGCCCTGCGGCGCGGGCACGACGCGGCCGCCGAAGCGCTGCGCGAGGTCTTCACCGAACTGCTCGCCGACGAGCAGCCGCTGCGCCGCATCGGGGCCCTCGTCGCCGGCACCGACATCCGCTACCCGATGCCCGGCACCGGGCATCATCCGCTGGCCGGCGCCTTCGCCCCCGACCTCACCCTGCACAGCGGCCAGGGCATCACCAGCGTCGCCGAACTCATGCACCCCGCCCGGCCCGTCCTGCTCGACCTGGCCGACCGCCCAGAGCTCCTCCGGACCGCCCGCGACTGGCGGCATCTCCTCGACGTCCACACCGCCAAGACCGACGACCCACCGGCCGACACCCTGCTGATCCGCCCGGACGGTCACGTCGCCTGGGCCGCGGGCCTCGGCGAGAGCGCCGGCAGCGCCACGCTCTCGCTGCGTGCGGCACTCTCCGCATGGTTCGGTAAGCCTTCGACCATCGGAGAGACGTGACAAGCAGGCTCACCGAGCTGACCATCGACTGCCAGGATCCGGAGAGGCTGGCGGCCTTCTGGTGCGAGGTCCTGGGCTTCGAAGTGATCGACCGGAGCGAGGGCAAGGTCGAGATCGGGTCCTGGGTGCCTGCCGTCGAGGAGGTCCGGGCCCGCCAGATGCCACCCACCCTGCAGTTCATCCGGGTGCCCGCGGGCAAGACCGTGAAGAACCGGCTCCACCTCGACGTCAGCCCGATCGACGGCAGCACCGACGACGAGGTGACCAGGCTGCTCGGCCTCGGCGCCGTCAGGACGGACGTGGGCCAAGGCCCGGACCGGAGCTGGGTGGTCATGGCCGACCCCGAGGGCAACGAGTTCTGCGTCCTGCGCACCCTGGCGGTGACGCACCACAGCTAGCATCACGCCTTACGCTACGTACCAGCAGCTCCAGGTGATCCCGTTCGGGTCGCCTTCCAGGGCCGGCTCCGGCACTCGTGTGGTCAGCCGCTGCGCAGCAGGCCTCCCTCACCGGCCGGCGGCAGCCCCTCGCTACAGGCCCGATCGAGGAGCACCGAGATCAGCCGTTCGTCCGCCATCGGGCGGTCCGGCTCGACACGCGGTTCGTTCATGGACAGCGACCCCACGGCGGTTTCGGACATCAGGCTCGGTGACGGCCACCGGGCATCCTGCCGTGCCACCGCGCCCGGCTTACTGACGCACGGCGGACGGCCCGGTGGCCGGGTCATCTCACTGGACGGTGATCAGGCCCCGCTGGTAGGCGCGGACGAGGCGCCGGGGCACGAGGAGCTCCCGCCCGTTCACGGTGATCGGGACGAGGTCGGGCGCCGTGGCCTTCCACTGGCTGCGGCGGTGCCGGGTGTTGCTGCGCGAGGTCTTGCGCTTGGGGACGGCCATGGCTACCAGCTCGCCTTCGTGATGCCGGGCAGCTCGCCGCGGTGGGCCATCTCGCGGAACCGCACCCGGGAGAGCCCGAACTTGGTCAGGTGCCCGCGAGGGCGGCCGTCGACGGAGTCGCGGTTGCGCACGCGGGTGGCGCTGGCGTCGCGTGGCTGCCGGGACAGCTCGCGTACGGCGTCCGCCCGCTCCTGCGGCGTGCCGGTGCGGATGACCTCCTTCAGCCGCGCGCGCCGTTCGGCGTAACGCAGGACGACGGCCTTGCGCCGCTCATTGGCGGCGATCTTGCTCTTCTTCGCCATCAGACCTTCTCTCCCCTGGCGCGGATCCGCGCGACGGCCGCCTCGACGCCGATCTTGTCGATGGTCTTGATCGCGCGGGCGCTGACGGTGAGCCGGACGTAGCGGTCCTCGCTGGGCAACCAGTAGCGGCGCTGCTGGATGTTGGGGTTCCAGCGGCGCCGGGTGCGGCGGTGGGAGTGGGAGACGTTGTTACCGAAGACCGGCTTGACGCCGGTGAGCTGGCAGTGCGCGGACATCAGGCCCTCCCGTAGCGCTGGTTGAACCGCTCGACGCGCCCGGCGGTGTCGAGGACGCGGCTGCGGCCGGTGTAGAACGGGTGACTCGCCGACGACACGTCGACGTCCACCACCGGGTACGTGTTGCCGTCCGTCCACTCGATCGTCTTGTCGCTGCTGATCGTCGAGCGGGTGAGGAACGCGAAGTCCGCGCCGGGGTCGCGGAAGACGACCGGCCGGTACTCCGGGTGGATGCCCTTCTTCATCGTTCCTCCCGGAAGAGGACGTGCCGACGGATGGTCGGGTCGTACTTGCGCAAGGTGAGCCTGTCGGGGGTGTTCCTGCGGCTCTTCCTCGTCACGTACGTGTAGCCGGTGCCGGCCGTGGATCGGAGTTTGATCACGGGTCGCACCTCATTTCTAGCCAAAACGGTTCCTTCCCATGGGCGAACTCATGCCATGATAACGACAACGGTTTTCATTGTTGCAACGGAGGCTTCATGCCGACCCGCACAGTCCTCGTCGCGGGCATGCACGCCACGGCGCGTACCGCCACGATCGAGCGGCTGCCGGCACCCCACGAGGTGAAGCTCGCGCACCGGCATCTGAACCTGTTGGAGGCACTGTGCCCATTCCCGTCGCCCTCGTCGGGGGCCTGTACGGCTGCGCCCGGGCCGAGGCGGTCGATCGCCTGCTGCGCCGCCATCCAGGAGCCATCACCATCGGTCACGGCATCACCGCGGGCCAGGCCGAGCGGGTGGCCCGCGACTCCCCCGGCGCGCCGCTGCTGATCATCGACCTCGGTGACTCGGTCGAGCCGCGCCCGGTGGCCGAAGCCCTGGCCCGTGCCGGCCATCTCCGCCTGGCCTGCGTGCACACGGCGCTGGACGCCGGGCACCTGCCCGTGGACATCTGCCGGGGCGACCGCCTGGCCGACACCTGCCGGACCGCGACGGCCGGCGATCATCGGCACCTGGCCGAGGTGCTGGCCCGCCAGATCGAGTACGCCACCAGCCTGTCGCTGCACGGTGGCGACGCCGAGGACGCCGAGTTGTCGGCCGCCGTGCTCGGCCACCTGGCCCCGCACACGCCGATCGTCACCGTCCCCGACCCCACGGGCCCCACGCTGGACGTCCGCGAACTCGCCGAACGCGTCGACCCGGCCACCGCCCAGTTCCCCGCGGACGGGCGGGCCGGCGAGGTCACCACGGTCGTCTGGCACCGGCTGCGCCCGCTCCACCCCGGCCGGCTGTTCGACGTCATGGACGAGCTCGTCACCACCACGGTCCGCTCTCGCGGCCGGTTCTGGCTGGCCAACCGGCACGAACGCATGCTGGCCTGGGACGCCGTGGCCGGGGTGGTCTCCGTGCGGGACGCCGGCCCCTGGCTGGCGGCACTGCCCGAGGCCGCCTGGGAGCTGGTCTCCCCGGCCCGCCGGGCCGCCGCCGCCCTGGACTGGAACCCGATCATCGGCGACCGCGTCCAGCACCTGGTCTTCACCGGGCCTGACGTCGACCACGACCGCATCTGCGGCCTGCTCGACTCCTGCCTCACCGATCACGGGGACCTGCTGCCGGGCGCCGCGGCGTGGGCCCGATACGACGACCCCTTCGCCCCCGTACTGAACCTGGAGGAGAGCACGTGAAGCCTCATGTGAGCGACGAGTACGAGCGTTCCGCGGAGTTCGTGGACATCATGCTCGCCGCGCCCTGGACGGCGCTGGCCCCCACGCTGGCCGAGGCGCTGCGCGGAGCCCCCGGGCCCGTCGTGGACGTGGGCGCCGGAGGCGGCCACGGCACCCGCGTGATCGCGCGGACACTGCCGGGGGCGGAGATCCACGCCGTGGAGCCGTCGCCAGGGCTGCGCGCGGTCCTGCTCGCCAGGGTCAACGACGACCCCGGCCTGCGCGACCGCGTGACCGTGCTGCCGGGCGGCCTGCTCCAGGCCACGCTGCCGCCCCGCCTGGGCACGCTGGTCGCCATGAACGTCATCGGCCACTTCGGCCCCGGCGACCGCCGTACGATCTGGCGGCTGCTGGCCGAACGCCTGCTGCCCGGCGGCCGGGCCGTGCTCAACCTCCAGCCTCCGGCCGAACCCGTCGCCGTGCCGCAGACCCGGTTCTCCGAGCTGCGCATAGGGCGGCGACGGTACGAGGGCTGGGGCCGCGCAGAACCCTCCGGGCCCGACCAGATCACCTGGCACATGACCTACCGCGCCTTCCAGGACGGGGAACCGGCCGAGGAGGTGGAGGTCGAGTACGCCTGGTGGCTCCTCGCCCCGGACCGGCTCAAGGCCGAACTCGCCGGGCACGGCCTGCATGCCACGCCCACCGGCCCGGCCGAGCTGGGACTGTGGTGCATCACGGGATCACCCGGGTGAGGCGTGGCACGGGACGGCAACCCTGTGGACCTCGCGCTCTCGCCTCGATCGCCAAGCTGAGACCCCGACTCGGCTGATCTCGGAGGGCGTCGGCGAAATTGATAACGATAGTCATTACCGATAGCATGCCGCGTCGTGTACTTAGGTTCCTCTCAGCGCTCCTCCCCCTCTGACGATTCGACAAAGCCGCCTGGTCGCGCGCGGCGTCGCCTGGCACGACGCACAGGGCTGCTCTGCGTGGCGCTTGCGGTCACGGCATGGGTTCTGGTCGTGCTGTCCGGTGCGGTGGGATCGGTGCCGGTGAGCGTGGCGGAGGCGGCTCAGATCGTGATCGGGCATCTGGTTCCGGGGATGCCGTGGATGTCGGACGGGACGTTGACGCCGTTGCAGGATCAGGCGGTGTGGCAGTTCCGGCTGCCGCGAACGCTGCTGGCGGCGCTGGCCGGTGCCGGGTTGGCGCTGGCGGGCGCATTGATGCAGGTCACAGTCCGCAATCCGCTCGCCGAACCCTACATTCTGGGCGTGTCCTCAGGGGCGAGCGTCGGGGCGGTGCTGGTGATCGTGTTCGGCTCGGCCGCTTTGGGCGGGTTGTCGTTGAACGTGGCCGCGTTCGCGGGCGCCTTGGCGGCCTGTGCCGGCGTCGGGGCGTTGGCGCGGAAGGACGGAGCGTTGTCGCCGATGCGGATGATTCTGGCCGGTGTCGCGTTGGGAACCCTGCTGAGCGCGGTGACGAGCTATCTGACGATCTCCACGGACGCGCAGAACGTCGTCAGCGTGCTGTTCTTCCTGCTGGGGAGCGTGTCGGCGGCGTCGATGCCGAGCCTGATCGGCCCGGCCGTCGCGCTCGCGGTGGCCGGGGTGATCGCGGCGCTGCTGGCACGGTCGCTGAACGCGCTGTTGACCGGGGACGAGTCGGCGGTCTCGCTGGGGGTGAACGCCTCCCGGTTGCGCGGGCTGCTGCTGGTGGTGGCGTCGCTGCTGACCGGCACCGTGGTCTCGGTCGCCGGCGGGATCGGGTTCGTCGGGCTGGTCGTCCCGCACATCGCGCGGATCGCGGTGGGTGCGGACCATCGGCGGATGCTGCCGGTGACGGTGCTGGGCGGGGCGGTGTTCCTGATGATCGCAGACCTGCTGGCGCGTACGGTCGCGGCGCCGACGGAGATCCCCCTGGGCATCCTCACCGCATTCGTCGGCGCTCCGTTCTTCCTGTGGCTGATGCGGCGGAACGGGGCCGAGCGTGCGGGGTTCGGCCGATGAGGGTGGAGTTCGACGACGTCACCGTCGCCCTCGGTGGCCGGGACGTGGTGCGACAGGCGTCGCTGACCGTTGAATCGGGCACGGTGGTGGGCCTGGTAGGGCCGAACGGCAGCGGGAAGTCCTCCCTGCTGCGTACGCTCTACCGCGCGCTGAAGCCACGTCAGGGCATGGTGCGTCTCGACGGGCAGGACGTGCAGCGCCTGAGCGGCAGGCAGTCGGCGCGAGCGGTGGCGGTCATGCTCCAGGACCCGGTGACCGACTTCGACCTCAGCGTCCAGGAGACGGTGCTGCTCGGCCGCGCCCCGCACCACGCCTCCTTCGGCCGGGACACCCCCGGCGATATGCGCATCGTGGACGAGGCGATGCGCCGCGCCGAGATCACCGACCTCGGCGACCGCATGGTCGCCACCCTCTCCGGAGGTCAGCGGCAGCGTGTCATGCTCGCCCGCGCTCTCGCGCAGGAGAGCCCCGTGCTGGTGCTGGACGAACCGAGCAACCATCTCGACATCAGCCACCAGCACGAGCTGATGAGCACGGTGCGCAGCCTGGGACGCACCGTGATCGCCGCCCTGCACGACCTGAACCTCGCGACCCAGTACTGCGACCGTGTCGTCGTGCTCGCCGCCGGTCGCATCGTCGCCGCCGGGCCGCCGGCGCAGGTGTTCAGCCCTGAGCTGATCCGCACCACCTTCGGCGTGGACGTCCGCGTCCTCGGCGACCCCGATGAACCTGTCTTCGCCTTCCGCCGCCTCGATGCGAGCGGCGACCCCGCCGACGTGGCCTCCACCCGAACAGAAAGCAGCACACCCATATGACGCGCCCCTCTCGCCTTCCCGCACGTTCCGCCGCCATCGCGAGCGCCGCCGTGGCGTTGCTTCTCGCCGGCTGCGGCACCTCCGTGGCCCCGGCCCCCCCGGGAGCCGGCGCGGCCGCCGCGGTGACGCTGGAGAACTGCGGCCGCAAGGTCGTCGTCAGCGACGCTCCGAAGGCAGCCGTCGGCATGCACCCGGCGCAGACCGAGCTGCTGCTGCGTCTCGGCCTGGCCGACCGCATCGCCGGGCAGGCCCAGGCCAAGGCACAGGCACTGCCGGAGGACGTGGCGCCGCTTGCCGCGGGCATTCCGGTGATCGGCGGAGTCACCCCGCCCAGCCGTGAGGACCTGCTGGCCGTCAAGCCGGACTTCGTCTACTCGCCCACCACCTACGAGTTCACCGCTGAGCAGGGCTTCGCCAGCATCGAGCAGCTCGAGCAGGCCGGAGTCTCCGTCTACGTCGCCAACGGCGGGTGCAAGGACCGGCGTATGACCGGCGAGGTCACGGATCTGTTCACCGATCTGGAGAACATCGGGAAGATCTTCGGCGTGGACGACGCCGCCGCCGGCCTCATCGCGAAGAGCCGGGCCGAGCTCGACAAGGTCGCCAAGGCGCTCGCCGGCGTGAAAAGGCTGCGCGTCGCGCAGGTGTACGTCGACGGCACTACCCTGCAGGCCATCGGCGCCGGCGTCGAGTACGACATCCTTCGCCTGGCGGGGGCGGACAACGTCTACACTCCCGAGCAGCCGGCGTTCGCGAAGTTCTTCGCCGCGACGATCACGCCCGAGTCCCTCGCGGCCGAGCGGCCCGACGCGCTGGTGTTCTCGGTGTACGACGACAAGCACGAGGCCGCGACCCGCAAGTACCTCACCGCTACGTTCCCGGACATGCCGGCGGTGCGCGATGACCGGCTGATCGCGGTCTCCAGCGCCGACGTGTTCCCCGGAACGCTGGGCAACGTCTCGATCGTGCGGCAGATCGCGGAGCGGCTCTACCCCGACGCGTTCTGAGCCGTGATCCGCGCACCGGCCCGGAACGCACGACGTCATGCTCCGGCGCGCGGGCGCAGGGTCCAGCCCTCGCCTGCGTGCCACGCGCGGACGAAGCCGGCGGACAACCCGGGCCGGGCGGCGAACCGGCCGATCAGGTCCTGGATGCGGTCGGCGTCACATCAGGTCTCTGGGGCGATCAGCGAACCGGGCAGCCCCCGGGCCGGGCCTGCGCTCACCGGACCTGGCGGACCTGGCGCTTGAATGTCGTGTAATCTAATGACACGACATTCAATCTGGCAGGGAGCGCGTGATGACCTTCTCAACGGACCCGATCAAGAACATCTCGGTGATCAGCACCGGCTCGGTGGCCATCCGTCCCGAGCACGTGGGGCCGACATGGAAGAACACCTACGTGTGGCTCTTCACCTCCACGCGGTGGACCGCCGCACGGCCGATCAACGTGTACGTGATCGAACACCGCGATGGTGTGGTCCTGTTCGACACCGGGCAGGACCGCGCGTCGGTCACCGACCCGGCCTACTTCCCCGGAGGGCTCAACGGGCTGGTCTACTCACGCCTGGCGAAGTTCGAGATCGGCCCGACCGAGACGCTCGCCGCGGGCCTGTCCGAGCTGGGCTACCGCGTCCAGGACGTGAACACGGCGGTGATCTCCCACCTCCATCAGGACCACATCGGCGGGCTTCCGCTGCTCGGGCACGCCGACATCGTGGTCAGCCGTGACGAATGGAACTCGCTGAGCGCGCCCCTCCCGGAGATGCGCGGTTTGATGCGCTCGCACATCGAGCTTCCCGGGCTGAACTGGAAGCGGGTCGCCCCCGAGCCGCTGGCCGATCCGACGCTGGCGCCCTTCACCGACGGCCACGATCTGTTCGGCGACGGAAGCCTGGTGCTCCTGCCCACCGCCGGCCACACCCCCGGATCGCTGTCGATGCTGGTCCGGCGGCCCGGCCATGCGCCGCTGCTGATGGTCGGCGACCTCACCTACGACGCCGACCTGCTGTTCGCCGGCGAACTGCCGGGCGTGGGAGACAAGAAGCAGATGCGCGACGCCGTGGCCAAGGTCAACGCCTTGCGCCAGAAGATGCCGGACCTGGCCGTCCTGGCGGCTCATGACCCGGCGGCGGCCGACCGCCTGGCCGCCGCGCTCGCGACCGGGGCCGTGGCACATGCGGCCGGCTGAAGAACTGCGCTACCTCATCCTGGCGATCCAGCGTGAAGGCAACCGCCTCCTCGCGACCGAGCTGCGGCCGCTCGGCGTGACCCCCTCCCAGGCCGAGGTCATCCGCGTGCTGGCCGATCACCAGCCGCTGACGCTGCTCGGCTTGGGACAACTGCTCGTCTGCGAGACCGGCGGCAGCCCCAGCCGCCTGGTGGACCGGCTCGTCCTCGCGGGGCTCATCGGCCGCGAGACCGACCCGGCCGATCGGCGGCAGGTCACCCTCGTCCTCACCGAGGAGGGGGAACGCCTCGCCGCCGAGATCGCAGGCGTCGAACAGCGGCTGTACCAGACGATCGACGAACTCATCGAAGGCGCGCCCGTCCAGGAGACCCTCGCGTTGCTCCGCACCTTCGCCGACGCGTTCCCCGCCGGGCAGGCCGTGTCGCGCCGCACCAACCGGAAGGCGACCCCATGAACGCCGTAGAAGAGGCCGTCCTGACCGTCGACGCCTCGCCTGAGCGGGTGCGCGGCCTCCTGCTGGACCCGCTCGCACTGCCCGGATGGAATCCCGCGTTCCACAGCATCGACGGGCCGCCGGAGGCCGCCGTCGGCCATGAGTACCGGATCACCGTCCGGCCTGGGCTGCCGGGTCATTTCGGCTACCAGGACATCCGGCCGGACCTGATCGTCACCGCATGGCAGGTCCCCGGGTTCTCCGAGGAGGGCAACTGGCTCCTGCGCCGGCACGGCGCGCAGACGATCGTCCGGCACGACTTCACGCACACGGGTCCTCTCGCGGCCCTGCTGAGCCGGGCCTATCGCGGAGTCGCCGGACTACGGCTGGAGCGACTCGCGCGGACGGTCGCCGCGAAATCGGCGCCGGTGGGGTAGGTCGCCGCCTGGACGCGCCGCAGGCGGGAAGGCCGCCCCGGCGCCGGATACCGAAAGGCATCTTCAGCACCTCTCCGGTCGGGAGAAGCCGCGGCTGCTGGGGACCAGGGCCGCGGCGGCCGGGGCGAGGAAGCACACCAGCGCGCATCCGGCCAGGACCGGCTGCCAGCCGAAGGCCTCGATGGCCGGGGCGAGGAAGGCGAGGCCGACGGGGGCCAGACCGTAGGAGACGAGGAAGTCGAGTGAGGAGACCCGGGCCAGCAGGCGCGGCTCGACCTCGCGCTGCGTGGCGGTGAACCAGGGCACGTTGAACACCTCGATGCCCAGCCCGGCCAGCGCGTACGCGGCGAATACCACCGCCGGGTGCACCGGGAGCAGCAGGCTGAGCGGCGCGAAGCCGTACAGGGCCAGGCCGGCGAGCGCGGCCCGGCCCTGGGCACGCGGAGTCCAGCGGGCCACGAGCAGCGCGCCGGCGAGGGCGCCGAGGGTGTAGGCGGTGAGCGCCGCCGCCAGGACCGCCTCCGTGCCGTAGCGGTCGCGGCTGACCAGCGGGAGCGCCACGCCGGTGGCCGAGTAGCCGGTGAAGATGACGGCGGCCAGCGCGCCCAGCCCGGCGAGGAACCACGGGTGCCGGCGCGCCTCGCGCACGCCTTCGCCGAACTCCGCGAAGAACCGCACGCCGTCCGCCTCGCGGGCCGGGGCGGGCAGGCCCCGGGGCGGCAGCACGGCGGCGGCCAGCCACAGCAGCCCGGTGCCGATCAGCAGCCACCAGGTGTTCAGGACGGCGGCCAGCAACGCCGTGCCCGCCGGCGCGACGAGGGTGGTGACGCGCACGGCCAGGGTCATGGCGGCGTTGGCCTGCCGGCGGCGACCGGCGTCCACGACCTCGGCCGTGAGCGCCTGGAACGCGGGCCGGCACGCCCCCTGGCCCGCGCCGACGACCGCCGCCGCCACGGCCATGAGCGGGATCGACCGTCCGAGCCCGAGCGCGATGAACGGGGTGGCGAGCGCGGCGGCCAGTCCGGCCCACCACACGACGCCGCGGCGCGAGTACCGATCGGCCAGGACCCCGCTGATCGGCACCGCGGCGAGGAAGCCGACGGTCCGGGTGGCCAGCACGATCCCGAGACCGGCGGCGGTGAGCTCGCGGTCCAGCACGGCGAGCCCCAGCACGAACGGCAGCGCCCAGGTCGCCAGCCCCGAGGCGGTGGTGCCGCACCACAGCCGAAGAAACCGCCTCTCGCGCAGGATGGACCGCGCCGCGGACGGCGACGTCTCCGAGCCGGTGGTCATCGGTGCGCTCACAGGTGGCCTCCTCCAAGGGGACGGGGGACGAACGAGACTTGTGATCTACAACATGCTCCGGTACTCACCCGGTCACGTCTGGAGCTCACGCAGGTATTTCGCGAACCCTTCCAGGCCGTCGATGTTGCGCGGCCCGCTGATGCCCTCGTTGTAGTCCAGGACGTAGAAACGATCGTTGACCACGGCGGGCAGCTTGCTGGTGGTGGGGAACTCCTTCAAGAACTTGATCTTCTCCGTGGCGGGCTTGTCCCCGTAGTCCAGGATGACGATGACTTCCGGCTTGGCCTCGACCACGGCCTCCCAGGTGACCTCGCCCCACCGCGCGTCCAGGTCGCCGAAGATGTTGCGGCCGCCGGCGAAGCGGATGATGTCGGTGGGCGGCACCTGGCTGCCCGCGGTGAACGGCTTGTCCGTGCCCGAGTCGTACAGGAAGACAGGAGTCGGGTCGCCCTTGGGCGCCTGCGCCTGGACCGCTTCGACGCGCTTGCGGTAGCCGGCGATCAGTTCCTGGGCCCTGGCCTCGACGCCGAAGATCTTGCCGAGGCGTTCGAGGTCGGTGTAGAGGGCCTCGAACGGCGCCACCCGCTCGGGGTGGCCGGGATAGTTGAAGCACGACTCGGTGTGCATGAAGCTCTGGATCTTCAGCCCGTCGAGGATCTCGGGGGTGATGCCGCGCTGGTCGCTGAAGCCGGAGCGCCAGCCGGCGACCACGAAGTCGGCCTTGGCGTCCACGACGAGCTCCCGGTTGAGCAGGTCGTCGCTGAGGAACTTCACCTTGGCGTACTCGGCCGCCCAGGGCGACTCGGTGACCGGCGGGTTGGCGGGTGGCATCACGTAGCCGTGCACGTGCCGGGTCAGGCCGAGGGCGAACAGCTTGTCGGCGCTGCCGCCCTCGTAGACGACGGCCCGGCGGGGCGTGGTGTACCGGACGTCCTCGCCGCACCTCTTGACCGTCACCGTGCGCGCGGCGCTCGCGCCGCCCTCCACCTGCGCGCCGCATCCGGCGAGCAGGAGCGCGCCGGTCAGGAGCACGGCGGTGGTGCGTCTGTTCACTTCTGGTTTCCTTTCATGGTCGTGGCCGTGCCCAGGTCGTAGAGCACCTGGGGGACCCCGGTGAGCGGATGGGGGACGACGCTCGCCTCGACGCCGAACGCCTCGCGCAGGAGCTCCTCGGTGAGCACCTCGGCGGGCGGGCCGCACGCGACGAGGACGCCGTGGGAGAGCACGGCGAGCCGGTCGCAGGCGGAGGCGGCCAGGTTGAGGTCGTGCAGGGTGACCAGCACGCTCAGCGCGGCGCCCCTGAGCATCGACAGCAGCCGGATCTGGTGGTGCAGGTCGAGATGGTTGGTCGGCTCGTCGAGCACGAGCAGCCGGGGTTCCTGGACGAGCGCCCGGGCGACCAGGACGCGCTGGCGTTCCCCGCCGGACAACGACAGCACGCCACGGCCGGCCAGGTGCAGCACCTCCATCCGCGTCATCGCCTGGCGGCACAGCTCACGTTCGCGGGCGCTGAGCGCCTGGTTGCCGCGCAGGTGAGGGGCACGGCCGAGGGCGACGACCTCCTCGACCGTGAAGTCCAGGTCCGCCCGCCCCTCCTGGGTGAGGGCGGCGATGACCCGGGCGCTGTCGCGCAGCGGCAGCTGCGACAGGTCCCTGCCGTCGATGAGGACCGCGCCGCCGCTGGGCCGCAACGCGCGGTACACGCAGCGCAGCGCCGTCGTCTTGCCCGAGCCGTTGGGCCCGACCAGCCCCACCACCTCCCCGTCGCCGACGGCGAGCGACAGCTCCTTGACGATGGGGGCGCCGTCGATGGACACCGAGAGATCGTCCAGCAGCAGGCGGGTCATCAGCGGCCTCCGAACAGGTAGCCTCGGCGGCGCAGCAGGACGACGAAGACCGGCACGCCGACCAGCGCGGTGATCACGCCCAGTGGCAGCTCGCGGGGCGCCACCAGGGTCCTGGCCACCAGGTCGGCCCAGACCATGAAGATCGCCCCGGCCAGCGGGGCGATGGTGAGCACGCGTACGTGTGCCGCCCCGGCCCACAGCCGCACCAGGTGCGGCATGACCAGCCCGACGAAGCCGATCGCGCCGCTGACCGCGACCATCGCGCCCGTGGCCAGCGAGGTCAGCACGAACAGGCCCTTGCGGAGCCTGACGGTGTCCACGCCCAGGCTCACGGACGTCTCGTCGCCCAGGGCGAGCACGTCCAGGCTCCGCCCGGAGCGGCGCAGCACCACGACGGTGACCACGGTGACGACCGCCACGACCGGGAGCGCTCCCCAGGTCGCCGCGCCGAAGCCGCCCATCGACCAGAACAGCACCGTGCTGGTCGACTCGCCGTCCGGGACGAAGTACACGATCAGGCTCATCACGGCCTGGAAGCCGAACGCCATCGCCACCCCGGTGAGCACCAGCCGCAACGGCGACAGCCCACCGGCGCCGCGCGAGGCCAGGTAGACCAGGGCGGAGACGAGCAGCGCGCCGAGGAACGCGCCGGCCGACACCGCGTAGATCCCCAGGGCGGTGAGCGCGCCGGTGGCGCTGACCAGAACCGCTCCGGCCGACGCCCCGGACGACACGCCGAGCACGAACGGGTCGGCCAGCGCGTTGCGCACCATCGCCTGGATGGCCACGCCGACCACGCTGAGCCCGGCGCCCACCAGCACCGCCAGCAGCACGCGCGGGGTCCGTACCTGCCAGATGATCTGGTACGCGGTGACCTCCTCGGCCGTGATCGAGCCGCCGGTCACCGCCGCCCACAGGTAGCGCAGCGTCTCCCCCGGCGGCACGGCCGCGGCGCCGAGACCTATCGCCAGCAGCATCGACACCGCGAGGACACCGGCCAGCGGAACGACGATCAGCGGCATGGCCGGCCCCGCCGCTCTACCGGTGGGTGGATCTTCAGCTCCCGGGACCTCCGGCGACGATGCGACGCCGGAGTCCGAAGAACCTGACTCGCGCAACGATCTCAAGGACACTCCCGAAAATGAGAATCATTTCCGGCAGACCGTATCACCACGCCCGGCTTCCGCCACTATCGGGCGTAAGCGGTGAGACAGCCGCGCTAGTCTGCTGCCGCGTACCTGAGTGCGGGCGGGAGGGTGATGGCGCAGCCGAGTACGGCGGACCGGCCGGTCCCGGAGGGTGGCCGGCCGCCGGAGTCCCAGGCACGACGGGGCTCGGCCGGATCCCGGCTGCCGTGGGCGTTCATGATCCTGGTGGCCCTGCTGGTGGCGGGGCGCTTCCTGCTCGCCCCCCACCTGACCCATCCGGCGCTGCAGACCTGGGCGACCGTGTTCGTGGCGGTGTGCGTGCAGGCGCTGCCGTTCCTGGTGCTGGGAGTGGCGCTGTCTGCGGCCATCACCGCCTTCGTGCCCGCCTCGTTCTGGACGCGGGCGCTGCCCCGGCGCCCCTACGCGGCGGTGCCGGTGGCGGGCCTGGCCGGAGCGGTGCTGCCCGGTTGCGAGTGCGCGTCGGTGCCGGTGGCCTCCGGGCTGATGGCCCGCGGGGTGGCGCCGCCGGCGGCGCTGGCGTTCCTGCTGGCCTCCCCGGCGATCAACCCGGTCGTGCTGGTGGCCACCGCGGTGGCCTTCCCCGACGATCCGGCGATGGTGGTGGCCAGGTTCGGCGCCTCGCTGGCCGTGGCCGTACTGGCGGGCTGGATCTGGGCCCGGTTCGGGCGCGCCGCGTGGCTGCCGGCGCCCCGCCGAACCGCGGGGACCGGCGAGGGCAAGGTGAGCGTCTTCGTGGACGGGATGCGTCATGACCTGCTGCACGCCGGCGGGTTCCTGGTGGTCGGCGCGCTGGCGGCGGCAACCCTGAACGTGGTGATCCCCCGCGACTGGCTGGCCGCGGTGGCCGGGGTGCCGGTCGTGTCCGTGCTGGTGCTGGCGTTCCTGGCGGTGCTGCTGTCGATCTGCTCGGAGGCGGACGCGTTCGTGGCGGCGTCGTTCACGGCGTTCTCCCCCACGGCCAAGCTGGCGTTCCTGGTGGTCGGGCCGATGGTGGACCTGAAGCTCATCGCCTTGCAGGCGGGCACGTTCGGCCGGGCCTTCGCCTGGCGTTTCGCGCCGCTCACGCTGGTCCTCGGGATCGGGGTCAGCTTCGTCGCGGGCCTGGCGCTGTCGTGAGCCGCCAGGCGCAGGGCGCCGTGCTGCTGATCCTGGGCGCGACGGTGCTGAGCATCTCCGCGTTCTCCACGACGTACGTCAACTACGTCAAGCCGGGATTCCGGCCGCTGCTCGTGGGGGCCGGTGCGGTGCTGGTGGTCGTCGGCCTGCTGTCCGTCGTCAGCGGCCTGCTGGACCGGCCGGGCGCCCACCGGCACGGGCCGCGGGTGGCGTGGCTGCTGGCCGTGCCGGTGTTCGCCATCGTGCTGATCGCCCCGCCCGCGCTCGGCGCCTTCGCGGCCAGGCAGAGTGACGGCCCACCGGCGCTCGCCAGGAACGGGACCTACGACGCGCTGGCCGGGGGCGAGGTGACGGAGCTGACGCTGGGCGAGTTCATCGGCCGCACCTACGCGCGGCCGGGGCCGTCGCCGGCCGGCAGGACGGTCAGGCTGGTCGGCTTCGCCGTGCCGGCCGAGGACGGCGGGGGCTGGTACCTGACCCGGATGCAGGTGCGCTGCTGCGCCGCCGACGCGCTCGCGCTGGAGGTGGCCGTCCAGGGGGTGGCCGCTCCGGCCGAGGACTCGTGGGTGGCGGTCACGGGCACCTGGATTCCGTGGCGGGACGGGATACCGGATGACTACATGGTCCCGGCCCTGAAGGCGACCGCCGTGACCGCCGTCGCGCGGCCGGCGGAGCCGTACGAATAGAGGTCTCGCCGGTGAACCGGGTCGCGCAGAACCTGCTGCTCCTCCTGCTCGGCGGGGCGCTGTTGAAGATCTCCGTCTTCTCCGCGGACGTCGCCAACTATGTCAAACCGGGGTTCCGGCCGCTGGTGATCACGGCGGGCGTGGCGCTGGTCGTCCTGGCGGTGGCCGCCCAGGCTCTGGACCACCGCGGGAGCAGGAGCGCGGCGCGCCGAACGGAGATCCGCCGCGCCCGCGCGGCCGAGGAGGCGCATCTGGCGGCACTGATCGGCCGTGACCCGGTCGTTCCCGCACCCGAGCACGAGCGCGAGCACGCAGGAGGGCACGCAGGAGGGCACGGGGTGGCGTGGTCGCTGGTGGCCCCGCTCGCGGTGATCTTCCTGATCGCTCCTCCGGCACTCGGCTCGTTCGCCGTACGGCAGGCCGAGCAGACCCCCCATGTTCCTCCACCGACTCTCGTCGAGGCCCGGTCCATCGTGCTGAAGGACGGCCGGGTGAACGTGCTGAGCATGCTCGAGTTCGCCCATCTGGCATGGGACGACCCCAGCGGATCGCTGCGGGGCAAGACCGTCCGGCTGACCGGTTTCGCCGTGCCGTCGGGCCGGGACGACGGCTGGTACCTGACGCGCATGCGGATCGGCTGCTGCGCCGCCGACGCCCTCACGATGCAGGTCATGGTGAAGGGTGTCCCCGAGCCCAAGACCGATGCGTGGGTGCGGGTGACCGGCGCCTGGATTCCGCAGAAAGCTCGTGGGACGGACGCCTACTCTCCGCCCGAGATGAGCGCTTCCCGCGTGGAGCGGGTGGCGGTGCCCGACGAACCGTATGAATGAGCCTGGCTGAGCGATCTGACCGCCTGATCCATCCGGGGTGACGGGTTACGCGAATCGTCCGACAATGATTATCATTTGCTCGACTTGTCAGGACATCGACCGTGAAGGGTGAGGCATGTCCTCTGCTCGAGTTCCCTCGGTACTGGCGCCCGCTCGTACCATCCTGATCGGATGTGGTGTTCTGACCGGGATCAGCGCGCTGGCCGGGATGGCGCCGCTGATCGCGGTGGTCGAGATCAGCCGGCGGCTGCTGCACGGGGACACCGACGTGTGGCCGGTCATCGTGGTCGCACTCGTCGCGCTGGCCGTCAAGCAGCTCGGCACGTTCGGCGCGGGAGTGCTGACCCATCTCGCCGACATCCGGGTGTCGTTCAAGATCCGGCGGGAGCTGCTGGGCAAGCTGCGCCGGCTGCCGCTGGGCTGGTTCACCGACCGCAACTCCGGGATCGTGAAGAAGACGGTCGAAGACGACGTCGCCGCGCTGCACCAGCTCATCGCGCACTCCGTGGTGGAGGTGACCGCCGCCGCCGTCCCCGTGGTGGTCGCCATCGGCTACCTGCTCGTCGTGGACTGGCGGATGGCGGTGATCAGCCTGGTCCCGCTGGCCGCCGGGCTGGTGGTGTACCAGCGGGCGATGGCCGGGGCGGGGACGAAATACCCGGAGTTCATGGCGTGGCTGACCCGGCTGAGCGGGGCGGCGGTCGAGTTCGTCAACGGCATCGGGGTCGTCAAGGCCTTCGGCACGCCGGGAGAGGCCGGCCGCCGCTTCCAGGAGGTGTCCCGAAATTTCGCCCGCTTCTTCCTCGACTGGGCCAGGGCCACGACCACCGCCTCGGTCATCGCGGAGATCCTGCTGTCGCCGCCCAGCGTGCTCGTCGTCATGGTGGGCGCCGGCGGCGCACTCACCGCCGCCGGGTGGTTGCCGCTGACGAGCTTCCTGGCGTTCCTGGTGTTCGGGACGGTCACCACCGCCGGGTTGATGACGGTCATGATGTCGATCCACCCGCTGGTCACGGCACTGAGCGTGGCGCGCGGCATCGGCGAGGTGCTCGCCACCCCCGAGCTGCCCGTCCCGGCGAGACCGGTCGCGCCCGACCCCGCCGCTCCCGGCCCGGTCGTGCGGATGCGCGGGGTGCGCTTCGCCTACGGCGACACGGTCGCGCTCGACGGCGTGGACCTGGAGCTCCACCGGGGCACGGTGACGGCGCTGGTCGGCCCGTCCGGGTCGGGCAAGTCCACCCTGGCCAAGCTGCTGCCCCGCTTCGACGACCCGCAGCAGGGCTCCGTCGAGCTGTACGGCACCGACCTGCGCGACCTCGACCCGGCCGAGCTGTACCGGCACGTCGCGTTCGTCTTCCAGGACCCGGCGCTCCTGCGCATGAGCATCCGCGACAACATCCGCCTGGCCCGCCCGGACGCCTGCGACGCCGAGGTGCGGGCGGCGGCGGCCAAGGCGCAGATCCTCGACCGCCTCGACGAGCTGCCGCGCGGCCTGGACTCGGTGGCGGGCGAGGACGCCGAGCTGTCCGGCGGCGAGCGGCAGCGAGTCTGCATCGCCCGCGCGATCCTCGCCGACCGGCCGGTCCTCGTCCTGGACGAGGCGACCGCCGGCGCGGACCCCGAGAACGAGGCCCGCATTCAGGACGCGCTCGGCGAGGTCGCGCGCGGGCGCACCGTGCTGGTCATCGCGCACCGGCTGAGCACGATCCGCGGCGCCGGCCGGATCGTGGTCCTCGACGAGGGCCGGGTGGTGGAGCGAGGCCGGCACGAGGAGCTGCTGGCCCACCGGGGCCTGTACTTCCGCCTGTGGGAGCACGACCAGCGCGCCCGCCAGGACACCGCCGAACGGCTGGAGGCCGGCCGATGATCGCCATGATCCGCTACCTGGACGAGCTGCTCGACGCCCGCGGGCGCCGCCGCCTGCGCGCCATGCTCGCCGCCCAGGCCGGGCAGGGCGTGCTGCAGGGGCTGGGCTTCCTGCTGGTGGCCCCGCTGGTGGCCGCACTCACCAGCGGGGCGGCCGACTGGGACCGCTTCTGGCTCTGGGCGGGCGCCATCGCCGCGGCGGTCGCCGCGCACCACGCGCTGCTCGCCTGGAGCACCTCCTTGGGGTACGTCGTCGGCACCGACGTGCTGACCGGCTTCCACACCCGCCTCGGCAATCACCTTGCCACGCTGCCGATCGGCTGGTTCCGCGGCGACCGCATCGGCCCGATCGGGCGCATGCTCGGCAAGGGCACCATGGACGTCGCCAACATCCCCGCCCACCTGCTACGCCACGTCGTCGTCGGCGTCACCGCCCCGGCCACCATGATCATCGGCAGTTTCCTGCTCGACTGGCGGATCGGCCTGGCCTTCGCCGCCGGAGCGGTGCTGTGCGCGCTCGCCCTGCGCCTGCTCATGGTCATCGTGCGGCGCAACGACGACGACTATGAGCACGACATCGGCGTCAGCGCCTCCCGCATCGTCGAGTACGCCCGCCGCCAGCCCACCCTGCGCGCCTACGGCGTGCTCGACCGGCCCGAAGCCGGCACCCTGGAGGAGTCGCTGATCCGCCAGCAGGGCTCGCAGTCACGGCTCACCATCCGGGGCGCATGGGGCATGATCGCCTTCTTCGGCACCCTGCAACTGGCGATCACCGCGGTGATCGGGCTCACGGTCATGTTCACCCTGCAGGGCACCATGACCATCGCGGTGATGATCGGCATGATGATCGTCACTCTCCGGATGCTCGACCCGATCTCCCAGCTCGGCGAGCTGGCCGGCACCGTGCAGGTCAACGCCGACACCATCGCCCGCGTACGGGCGCTGCTGGCGGTGCCGCCGCTGCCCGAACCGGCCGCGCCCGCCGAGCCCACCGGCACCGGCATCGAGCTGCGCGGCGTCCGCTTCCGCTACGACGATCTCGACGACGGGGGCCCCGCCGTCCTGGACGGCATCGACGTGACGATTCCCGCCGGCAGCTTCACCGCCGTCGTGGGTCCGTCCGGCGCGGGCAAGAGCACCCTGCTCAAGCTGCTCGGCCGCTTCTTCGACGTCACCGAAGGCACGATCCGCATCGGCGGCCGGGACGTGCGCGAGCTGGGCAGCGCCGGCGTCTCCCGCCTGACCGCCCAGGTCTTCCAGGACGTCTACCTGTTCGAGGGCACCATCGCCGACAACCTGCGCATGGCCGCGCCCGGCGCGAGCGACACCGACCTCGACCGGGTCGCCCGCATCGCCCGCCTGGACGAGGTCGTGGAGCGTCTTCCCGGCGGCTGGAACACCCGCGTCGGCGAGGCCGGCTCCACGCTGTCCGGCGGCGAGAAGCAGCGCGTCTCGATCGCCCGCGCCCTGCTCAAAGACGCCCCGATCGTGCTGCTGGACGAGGCCACCGCCGCCCTCGACCCGGCCAACGAGGCCGCCGTCGCCGACGCCATCGCCGAGCTGGCCCGCGACCGCACCGTCATCGTCGTCGCCCACCGCCTGTCCACCGTCATCGCCGCCGACCGCATCCTCGTCCTCGACCAGGGCCGGATCACCGAGCACGGCGACCACGACACCCTGCTCACCGCCGGCGGCACCTACGCGCGCTTCTGGCACGAGCGCCTGCGCGCCCGCGGCTGGCAGCTCACCCCGGAAGGAACCTCATGACATCCGCCGGCATCGCCGCCGTCTTCGACACTGCCGCCACTCAGTACGCAGCGGTCTCACCGCTGCTGTGGAACCCGATGGGCGAGGCCACCGTCGCGACCGCCGGGATCCGCTCCGGCGAACGCGTTCTGGACGTGTGCTGCGGCACGGGCGCCTCGGCCGTCCCGGCCGCGCGGGCCGCCGGGCCGCACGGCCACGTGGACGCCATCGACCTCGCCGCGGAACTCCTCGCCCACGGCCGCCGCCGCGCCGCCGCAGAAGGTCTGCGGAACGTGCGCTTCATCCAAGCCGACGCGACCACGTGGCAGGACCGGCCCTACGACGTGGTGCAGTGCGTCCACGGCGTCTTCTTCCTGCCGGACATGGACGTCTCCGTCACCCGTCTGACCGGCCTGCTGCGGCCCGGCGGGCGGCTGGCCGTCACCACCTGGGCCCAGGGCGCCATGGAGAACTTCGGCCGCCTGTTCGCCGAAGCCGTCGAGCACGTACGGCGAGCCCCGGTGGCTCCCCCCACCAGCAGGCAGGCGGCGTCCAGGATCGACACCGAGGATGACCTGCACACCTACATGACCGCCCGCGGGCTGACGCGGGTCGTCGTGACCCGCTTCCCCCTGCGCATCCCCCTGGACAGCGCAGTCGCCTGGCAGGTGGTGCTCGGCAGCGGCTTCCGCGGCATGCTCACCGGCCTGGCGGAACCCGCCGTCGACCACGTGCGCTCCGCCTTCGGACGCCTCCTGCGCGAGCGGGGCATGACCGGCCTGGACGCCACGTCTCTCATCGGCGTGGGCACACGCCCCTGATCGACGGCGCCACCGGATCACCTTGCCGCCCAGGGCGGCGGCGTCGCTCAGCGGAGTGATCGGCCCCGTGCGTGAACCATGCGGCCAGCGTGATCACCGGCTGCCTCACGGGCGGTGGGCGAACAGGTGGGACAGCCGCTCGCCGAGCTCGTCGTAGGAGCCTTCGGCGGCGACGCGTCCCTCTTCCAGCAGCACGATGTGGTCGGCCTGGCGGATGGTGGACAGGCGGTGGGCGATGACGAGCGTGGCGCGTCCCGCGGCGGCTTGCCGGAGCGCCTCGGTGAGGCGGGCCTCGTTGTCGGGGTCGAGGTTGGCCACCGCCTCGTCCAGGACGAGCACCGGCGCGCTCGTGGCGAGCGCCCGGGCGACGGCCACCCTGGCGCGCTGGCCGCCGGACAGGGTGGCGCCCCGCTCGCCGACCGGCAGCTCCGGGTCGAGGGTGAGCTGCGCGGTGCGCAGGGCGGCCGCCGCGTCGGCGCCGGGGGCGCCGAGCCGCACGTTCTCCTCGATCGTGCCGGCGAACAGGCGCACGTCCTGCGGCACGACCGTGACGTGCCGGTGCAGCTCGGCGATCCGCGGCAGCGGCACGCCGCCGACCAGGATGCGCCCGCCGTCCGGGTCCCAGTAGCGCAGCAGGAGCGACACGCAGGTGGACTTGCCCGCCCCCGAGGCTCCGACCAGGGCGACCGTCTGGCCGTACGGGATGCGGAAGGACACGCCGCGCAGCACGTCGGGCCCGTCGGGTGTGTACCGGAAGCGCACGTCCTCGAAGACCACGTCCGGCCGTTCGGCCACCTGGAGGGGCTCGCTCGGCGGCGGCACGTTGGCGGGCGCGGTGACCAGGGTGTGCACGCGGCCGGCCGCCGCGCGCAACGTGCCGTACTCCTTGAGCAGCAGCGCCACCTGCGCCGCGGGGCCGAGCGCGCCGGCGGCCAGCACCATGGCCACCGGCGCGGCGGCCGGGTTCGGGATCACTGTCGCGACCAGGAGCAGCGTCCCGGCCGCCGCGACGGCGAGGAGCAGGTCGGTGAGGGCGGCCTCCAGCCCGCCGCGCGCCGCGTCGGCCGCCTGGGCGCGGGCCAGCCGGCGGGTCCTGCGCGCCAGCAGGCCCCTGCGGCGTTCGAGCGCCCTGAAGGCGGTGAGCTCGGGCATGCCCTGGACGGTGTCGATGACGTCGGAGGTCAGCTCGGCGGTGGCGGCCCTCAGTTCGTCGCCCTGCCTGCGCGAGGTGTCACGGAACCACAGCGGCACGGCCACCACGCATGCGGCCAGCGGCAGCGACACCGTCAGCAGCAGCGGATCGATCGTCGCCGCGGCCACGCTGCCCGCGACGAGCACCGTGCCGGCCGTGATGAGCTGCGCCAGCGTGTGGGCGAACAGCCACTCCAGGGTCTCGATGTCCGACAGCGCGACCGCCGACAGGTCGCCGCTGCGGCGGCCGAGCAGGCGAGCCGGGGCGATCCTGGCGATCGCGTCGTACACCTGGCCTCTGAGCCTGGCCAGCACCAGGTAGGCCAGGTCGTGCGCGACGTAGGTCTCCCACCAGGCGGCCAGGGTGGCGACGGCGACCAGCCCGCCGAGCACGGCGCCGGCCAGGTCGAGCGGGGCGCTCTGCCCGCTGATGGCGCGGCCGACGAGCCAGGCGCCGGTCACGGTCGCGCCGAGCGCGGCGAGTTGCCCGAGCAGGTTGGAGACGAGGGTGGAGATGAAGGCGCGGCGGTGCGCGCCGACGGCGCCCGCGACCCAGCGGATGGACGGGTTCATGCCACGGTCTCCAGAAGGGTGCCGTTCTCCAGGGTCACCACGTGGTCGGCCTGGCGGATGGTGTCGGGCCGGTGGGCGATCATCAGGCAGGTACGTCCGCGCCGCACCTCGGACAGGGCCTGCTCGGTGCGCGCGTCCACGTGCGAGGTGGCCTCGTCGAGCACCAGGACGGAGGCGTCGGCCAGCAGTGCCCGCGCGATGGCCAGCCGCTGGCGCTGCCCGCCCGACAGCGTCGCCCCGCGCTCTCCCAGGGGCGTGTCGTAACCGCCGGGCAGCTCGGCGATGAAGTCATGGGCGGCGGCCAGCCGGGCGGCGGCCATCAGGTCCTCGTCGGTGGCGTCCGGCCGGGCCAGGCGCAGGTTCTCGGCCACCGTGCCGTGGAAGAGGTAGGTGTCCTGCGCCACGACGGCGACATCGCCGCGCAGCGCGTCGAGCGTGAGGTCGCGCACGTCGATCCCGCCGATGGTGATCCTCCCCTGGTCGGGGTCGTGGTGACGGTGCAGGAGGGCGGCGAGCGTGCTCTTGCCCGCGCCGGACGGGCCGGTCAGGGCGACGGTGCGGCCCGGCTCGACGGTGAAGGAGACGTCGCGGACGGCGGGCCGCGGGGCGCCCGGGTAGGTGAAGGTGACGTGCTCGAACGTGATGGCGGGCGCGTCGGGGAAGTCGCGTCGCGTGCCCCGGTCCTCGACGGCCGGGGACGCCGCCAGCAGGGCCTCGATGCCGTCGACCGCCGTGATTCCGAGATATCCGGCGTGCCAGGCGTCGGAGAGGCCCTTCACCGGGCGGAAGCACTCCACGGCGATCACCAGGACCACGAACACCTCCCACGCGCTGCCCGCGGTAGCGGCGGCGAGGATGGCCGCGGCGGTGCCCGCCTGGACGAAGAACGTGCTGATCCCGGTCTCCACCAGCGAGATCCTGAGCTGGCGCATCGTCGTCAGGTAGAGGCCGTGAGCTCGCCCGGCCAGCCGCGCGCCCAGCGTGCCGTCGGCCCCGAACGCGCGCAGCGTCGCCATGCCCTGCGTCGCCTCCAGGTAGTCGGAGGCGAGCGCGGCGAACGCGGCCCACCGGCCGCGTCCCCTCCGCAGCAGGGTCGCGTCCCAGAACCGGGGAATGACCAGGACCCCGGCCACGGCCGCGGCCAGGACCGCCGCGGCCGGCGGGTTGACCGTGAACAGCCAGCCGACCAGTGCCACGGGCACGCAGCAGGTGACGACGACCTGCGGCAGGTAGCGGCTGAAGTACGGGTCGAGTCCCTCCACGCCCTCGACCACGGTGGTCTGCACGTTGCCGGTGCGCGTGCCGGTCAGGTGAGCGGGCCCTAGCCGGCTCAGGTGGACGATCAGCCGGTCGCGCAGCCTGGCCTTGATCAGCCCGCCCGCCCACACGGTCACGACCTGCCTGGCCCACAGGAGCACCGCCCGGGCCGCGATCACCGCCAGGGCCCAGGCCACCAGGCGAACGGCGATCATGGAGTCCCCGCGCGCCAGAGCCGTCAGGGCCGCGGCGAGCAGGACGGCCTGGGCGACGTACGCGCCGCTGACGGCCAGGCCCAGGCCCACGCAGGCCGCGATGGGCCCGCTCACGCTGCCGGCCAGTTGCAGCAGCCGGCGATGGACGATCACTCGCTGTCCTTCCGATCCGTTCGAGGCATGGATTGCCCCTGATGTGAAGCGAGCGTAAATGATAACTATTTTCACAGTCCAGCCGTGCTGACGCCGTGCTCACGCGGGGCGAGCGCCCGATCGCTCATCGCAGGGCGCCGAGGACGAGGCGGATCATCGAGCGGGCCAGCGCCTCCGGGTCTTCGTGAGTACTCTCGGGCAGCGCGCCGCTGAGCCACAGGCTGGTGAAGCCGTGCGCCAGCGACCAGGCGGCGATCGTGGTCATCCGGTCGTGCTCGGGACCAGGTGACAGGGCGCGGGCGCTGGTGATGAGCACGTTCGCGGCGCGTTCGTGCGCGGCCTGGACGGCCGGGTCGTCGGCGCGGTAGAGCTCGGGCCGGAACATCACCTCGAAGTAGGGCCGATGGTCGATGGCGAAGCGGACGTAGGCGACGCCGACCTCCCACACGTCATCGGCCGCACGCTCGAGCGCGTCGCCGAACAGCGCGAAACCCTCGACGGCCACGGCGGTCAGCAGGCCTTGCTTGTCGCCGAAGTGGTGGGCGGGCGCGGCGTGGGAGACGCCCGCGCGACGGGCCAGCTCACGCAGGCTCCAGCCCGCCGGGCCCGACTCGCCGATGGCCTGCAGCGCGGCGTCGATGATGACGCGTTTCAGGTTGCCGTGGTGGTACTGATCGATCTCTCTCACCTCCGGGTCCGGTGCGACGACCTCACCTTATCTTGACATTGACAAGATGCGCATCCTCCTCCAATCTTGCCAGCGACAAGATTGGAGGACGGGATGGTTCCGTTCATCGCCCTCACCGGGGGCTTCGTCGTTCTGCGTCTCATCGGCCTGGCCGGTGTCGACATCCTGGACGCCTGGCAGCCGGCCCTGCGCGGCGCGCTCGCCCTGATGTTCGCCTTCACCGGCGTGCCGCACTTCCTGCCCTCATGGCGACGCGACTTCGTCGCCATGATCCCGCCGGCGATCCCGCACAAGGAGCTCATGGTCACGCTCACCGGCGTGCTGGAGCTGGCCGGCGCCGCCGGGCTGCTGTACCCGCCGCTCGCGCCCTACGCCGCGATCGGGCTGGCCCTGCTCATGCTCGCCATGTTCCCGGCCAACGTCTCGGCCGCCCGCCGCGGTCTCACCCTGGCAGGCAAGCCGGTGACGCCCCTGCCCACCCGTACGGCCCTGCAAGTGCTGTTCATCGCCGCCGCCGTCGCGGCGGCCGCCTGACCCACCGAATTCTTGAGGACGATCCACATGACCGCCGACATCGGCTCCATCGACCACACGGTGCTCATCACCACCGACCTCGCCGCGGCCGCCGCCCGCTTCGAGGCTCTCGGCTTCACGCTCAGCCCCGTCTCACCTCACCACCTGGCCGAACGACCCGGCGGCCCGCTCGTGCCCACCTGCACCGCCAACCGGTGCGCCTACTTCGGGCAGTCGTTCATCGAACTGCTCGGCATCGTCGACCCGGCCGCCCCTGACCCCTGGGGCGTTCACCAGTTGCGCCGGACCTACCGCGGCCTGCTGATGACGCTCGGCTCACGCGACATCCAGACCACCGCCGACCGGCTGCACGCCGCCCGTCTGGCCTCCACCGGCATCCGCGCGCTGGAACGCGAGGTCGCCACCCCCGAGGGCGCCCGCACGGTACGCGCCGACAGCGTCCGCATCGACGCGGGACACACCCCGGAAGGAGCGCTCCAGGCCACCCAGCACCACACCCCGCAGTACGTCCACCAACCCCGCTACCTCGACCACCCCAACGGCGCCGTCGGCCTGCACGGCGTGCTGGTGGCCGTGCCCGACGACGAAATCGACGAGCACGAGGAGCGCTACGCCCGCCTCCTGGACGCCGACGTGTGGATCGACGGCCCCAAACACGTGCTCATGCTGCGACACGGCCGAGTGGAGATCATCCCGCAGTCCGCGCTCGGCGACGTCCTCCCTGGCCACACGGTGCCCGCCCTGCCCCTGCTGGCCGCCCACACCGTCGCCGTACGCGACCTGACCGCCGCACGCCACCTCATCGAGCACAACATGATCGACACCCGCACCACCCCCGACGGCTTCTACGTCACCGCCGAGGACGCCTGCGGCGTACCACTCGCCTTCACCCAGAACTGACCATCCTCTCGCGTGCGATGCGAGCGCGTCGGCGCCGTCCTGCGCTCGCCCGCGCGGAAGCCGGAGCGTCGTCGTCTGTCACGTTTCCTTCCTGGCCGCCGGATGGACCACGGCGACCGGGCAGTCCGCATGGTGCAGCACGGCGTGGCTGACCGACCCCAGCACGGCCGAGGCGAACCCGCCGAGCCCGCGCGAGCCGACCACGACCAGGTCGGCGGTCTTGGCCGCCCTGACCAGAGCGGTGGCGGGGTGGTCGCAGGGCTGTTCGTCGGTCACGACCAGGTCGGGGTTGCCGGTGCGCCAGGGCTCGGCCAGTGCACGTGCCGCGCGCGGCTCCTCCTGCACGATCTCCTCGACCAGGTTGCTGTAGCCGATGGCGTACGGGGAGAACACGGGCACCTGCCAGGCCGTCACCACGTGCAGTTCGGCCCGGCGGCTCCTGGCCTGCTCGACGGCGTACTCCATGGCCGCCCACGCGGGCTCGGACCCGTCGTAGCCGACCACGACGCGGCCGTGCTCCACCTCCTGCGGGCCACGGACGACGACGACAGGGCCCACCGCATGCCCGGCCACCGCGTTGCTCACCGAGCCGAGCAGCATGCCGGCGAACCCGCCGAGACCCCGGCGGCCCAGCACCAGGCTGTCCGCCAGAGCGGACTGGCCGATCAGTTCCTCGACGACGTTCCCTGTGCGCAGGTCCGTCGTCACCTCGATGCCGGCCGCGCGTGCGCGGGCCCGATCGGCGGCGGCCTCCAGCGCGGCGCAGTACTCAATGCCCTCGCTATGTGGCCACGACTCGCACACGTGCACCAGCCGCAGGCCCAGCCCGCGCCGCCCGGCGTCGGCCGCCGCCCATCTCACCGCCGCGCAAGCCGGGGCGGACCCGTCGACACCGACCACGATCTGCCTGGTCATCGATCTCCTCAAGCGCTCGATCTGTCGCTTTCAGCATCGAGCAGAGCCGCGGCGGAGCGCCGCGGAAGGAGGTCCCAGGAAGTCGGGTCTTTGGTCCCTTATCGGAGGGAGGAGCTCAGCCGCTCCCACGGGGACAGGCGGTCACAGGGGTTCAGGCCGGGCCGGCGGCGCGGGCGTGGGCGTCGAGGAGGTGGGCGACGGCTTCCGTTACCTGCACCGCGAACGGGATGTTCAGCCATTCGTCCGGTACGTGCGCGTTCGAGTCCGCACCCAGTGCCCCCGTGACGACGAACTGCGCCTGCGGATACCGCCTGCCGAGCATCTCCATGAACGGGATCCCGCCGCCGATGCCCAGGTTCTGGCACGGCTTGCCGAACACGCCATCGCCGACCTGCCGCAACGCCGACGCCAGCCAGGGGGTGGTCGCCGGGGCGTGCCAGCCGTTCATCACCATGTACTCACCGACCTCGACCTGCGCCCCGTACGGCACGTCGGTCGTGAGGATCCGCTCCAGCGCGGCCCGCGCCGCCTCGGCGTCGGCCGAAGGAGGCAGGCGGAAGCTCAGCCGCAGGGACGTCCGGTCGCGCAGCACGGCGCCCGCCACCGCCGGGTCGGGCAGGCCGGCGGCGCCGGTGATGGACAGCGTCGGCCGCCAGGTGTTGTTCAGGACGAGCTCGACCTCGTCGTCGGACACACGACGCATGCCAGGCAGCACCGGGAGCCGGGGCACCGCGACGTCCGGATGCCGGGCGACGAGCTCCGCCGCCTCCGCGCGCCGCTCCTCCGGGATGGGCACCACCATCTCGGGCACCTTGACCTCTCCGGTCTCCGGGTCCTCCAGCCGGTCGAGCAGCAGGCGCATGACGCGGAACGAGCTCGGCACGATGCCACTCCCGAGCCCGGAATGCACGCTCGCCTCCAGAACGCGCACCGTCACGGTCGCCTGCACCGCGCCGCGCAGGCTGGACGTCAGCCACAACCGCTCGTAGTCACCGCCACCGCCGTCGAGGCAGACCACCAGCGACACCTCGCCGAGCCGGTCGGCGAGATGCTCCAGGTACGCGGGCAGGTCAGGGCTCCCGGACTCCTCCCCCGTCTCCAGCAGCATGACGGCCCTGGCATGCTCGCCGCCCGCCTCGTGCACGGCCTCCAGCGCGGTCGTGGCCGCATAGCCCGAGTAGCCGTCGTCGGCGGCACCACGGCCGTAGAGCCGGTCGTCGCGGATCACCGCCTGCCACGGACCCAAGCCCTCCGACCAGTCACCGAGCGGCGGCTGCTTGTCGAGGTGCCCGTACAGCAGCACGGTCCCGGCCGCCGTCGCGCCCGGCGTCGCGGGCACGTCCACGAACAGCAGCGGAGCGCGTCCGTCCAGCTGCACGACCTCGCAGCGCGCGCCGGGCAGCCCCCGCGCCGCCACCCAATCCCGTACGTGCTCGACGGCGGCCCGCAGCTGCCCGTTCTCCTGCCAGGCGGCGTCGTAGGCGGGCGACACGGCGGGGATCTCGACCAGCCCGGAGAGACTGGGCAGCACGTCCGTCGCCCAGGCCTTGCCGATCGATTCGCGAAGTTTCTCAGAGTCCATCCCGCCATACTGTCGCAAACCCCACACCACTCACGCACCTCGGGCCCTGCCTTGGAGAAGGGACGCAGGTACGCCCGGCTCCGGCTGCCGTCAGTCTGGAAGACCGACGAACCACCGCGATCCAGCCCGGCATTCGGCGCGGGCTGAGCAAGACTGATGCCTTGACGGTTCAGAGACCGCCCACACGACAGGAGCCCGGTATGGCACGTCTTCAGCAGGTCGTCGTCGATTGCGAGACGCCGGCCGCGCTCGCCCGGTTCTGGGCGGCCGCGCTGGACGAGTTCGACATCCGGCCCTACGACGAGGCGGAGATCGCCCGCCTCGCCTCGCTCGGCTACACGCCGGAGACCGACCCGAGCGTCATTCTCGACGGGCCCCACCTCGAGATCTGCTTCCAGAAGGTCCAGCTCGAGCCGCGGTCGAAGACACCCGTGCATTTCGACATCGTGTCCGCGGCCTGGCTGTCGGAGATCGACCGCCTGGTCGGCCTTGGCGCGAACGTCAAGGAGCGGTTCGAGGCCCATGCCTGGATGCGGGATCCGGAGGGCAACGACTTCTGCGTCGTCGACGGCGATCACGGAGGCTCCGGCCTGCAGCACGGGGACGAGTTGACGTGAAGACCTGATCCCGGTGGATCACCGCCGCGACCGTCCGTGCCGCACAAATGCCACAACCGGACAAATCCCGAAATGTCACCTTGAATGCCCGAGCGTTTCAGGGAAGATCTTTTCTTGCATATCCGCCGGACTTTTGAGTGGGTCGACTAATTCCTTGGAAATACTTGCCGCCGCCTCATTTCGCGAGTCCAATGAACTCGTAACTTGCGAGCCGAGATGCGCAGTCATCCCGACCGAATGAGGTGATGCGCGTGGCATCTCCCATGAAGGGCACCACTTCAGCCCGTTCTCGCGGGCAGACAAGATGAGTGACGACCCCGTCGGTGGTGAAGGGCGACTTTCCCTCCACGAGCTGCTCGAACCGCGCGCCGTCCCGCACTCCAGCACGCCCAGCGTGCATGCGGGAAAGGGAGTGACACGCGGCAAACTCGGCCATTTCGACCAGGGCACAGCCGGGCTGATCGTCAGGAAGCCGGGCGCGCCGGGCCGGTACATGCTGACGTGCGCGCACGTCCTCGGCCTGGCGCCGTCCGCGGACGCGGCCGAGGACACCAAGGTGGTGTACTCACCGGAGCTGAGCAAGTGCTGCGAGATCGAGTGCAACAACCCGATCGGCACCGTGGTACGGGAGACCCTTGATCAGCTGATGGACAAGTCCATCCAGGCCAAGGTCAGGATCGGGCAGGTCGATTTCGCGGTGGACGCCGCGCTCGTCGCGCTCGCCGCCAAGACGGACGCGTCCAACGAGCTGCCGAAGATCGGCATGATCGCGGGGGTCCGTGACCTCATCGCGGAATGGACGCTCTCGGCGTCCGAGCCGTCGCCCGACGGCGCGGCGTCGTTGCCCGTCGAACGCCACATCGCGGTGCAGAAGTACGGCGCGAAAACCCAGTTCTCCCGCGGCAAGATCGTCGCGCTGAAACGGGTGCCGATCAAAGAGGTCGGCGGCGATGGACAGGCGTGGGTGTTCGAGGTCGAGGTCGTGCCTCCTCCCGGTCAGGAGCCGGTCACCGAGTACCGGCTGGACATGGAGCGGTACCTCACCGCGGACCCGACGAGCACCCCGCAGAAGATCAAGGCGCACTTCGACCAGTCCGGTCTGACCGTTACGGTCGGCGGCACCGCCGCCGAGCCGACGCTGATCGTCAGGGGCAAGCACTTCTCGGAGCCGGGAGACTCCGGCACCCCCATCGTCGACGACGACCGCAAGGTGGTGGGCATCCTCGCCCAGGGCCTCAAGCAGATCATTCTCGTCAAGGGGATGAGCGCTCCTGTGGAGATCCTCACCGGACGTTCCCAGGGCATCTTTGTCGGGGCCGCGTTCAAGCACCTGAATATCGAGCTGGCTCCGCCCGGCGTGACCACGGCCGGCCACGCGGTCGCCGTTCCCGGCATGGCCATCAGGCGCGGCGGGCGTCCGCTGGACTGGTCGGCGGTCCACGCCGCATGGACCCATCTCGAGCGCAGCGAGCTGGGCGAACGGCTCGGCAGGGTGATCCGCCGGCACGTGGCCGAGGTCCGCGAGCTGGTGCATCACAACCGGCGCGTCATGGTCACCTGGCACCGCCGCAAAGGGCCTGCGTACGTCAATGCCGTCCTGCGCGGCGCCGAGCGGCCGGACCGGCCGCTCCCGGCGGAGATCGACGGGGTGAGCCCGGTGGACACGCTGACCGCGATGCGCGACGTGCTGATGAGGGAGGGCAGTGAGGGGCTGCGCGCCGACCTCGCCACCCATGGCGAGTACATCCTGGACCTGGTGCGACGGGCGACCTCGCCCGACGGCAGGCTGAGCCTGCCGGGTCTTTTGGGGCCGCCGGCCGTGCGGATCGTCAACGCCCGCGGTGTGCCGGGCGTCGCCTCCGTCCTCGTACGCGACGCAGAAGGCGCCCTGCACCTGCTGACCGGGCACCACGTGCTCCACGGGTCCGGAGCGCAGCCGGGGGACGTCGTCTGGGCGCTGCCGTCCGACGGCGACGAGCCCGTCCGGCTGGGGCAGACCGGGCTCGGCCACCTCGGCACCGTCAAGCATGACGGCGAGGAGTACTTCGTCGACGCCGCGCTCATCAGGCTCGACGACGTACGGCACCTGCCCGGCTGGCTGCGGCTCGCGCTCGCCGGCCCATGGCCGGTGGAGATCGCCCGCCCCGAGCCGAAGGCGCTGGTGTGCAGGCACGGGCCGGGCACCGGCCGCACCGACGGCGTCCTCCTCGACGTCGCCTACCCCGACCGGCCGTTCATCGACGGCCGCGAGTTCCGCGCGCCGGGGCAACTGCTGGTCGGGCCGCGCGATCCAGGACGGGTCTTCTCGACCTCCGGCGACTCGGGCGCGGCGCTGCTGGACGAGCGGCGCCGCCTCGTCGGGCTGCTCTGGGGAGCCACCGCGGGCGGCGACGGTGTCGCCTGCCCCATCGCACCGGTGCTGGACCGCCTCGGCGTGACACCGGTCGGATCGGCCGAACCCGCGGGAGCGGGCCGGGAGGAGTCGCCATGAGCACGGTGGAGAATCTCACGACGCCACTCCCGTTCGCGGCGGCCGCTCCACCGTCCATCACGGCCGGCGCCAGTATCGAGACCAATCACGATAAAGGGCCCGGCTCGCTGGGCTGCTTCGCCCGCGACAGCAGCGGCCATCCCGTTCTGCTGAGCTGTTCCCACGTCCTGTTCCCCGGGTTCAAGGTGATCGACAACATGGCCGTCCACTCCCCCGACTACAGCTCCTGCTGCTCGGGCGGCGTACGGATCGGCCGTCCCGTCCACGACCCGAACCAGAAGGCCCAGCCCGTCGAGGGCGGCGAGTGGGTGGGCGGCTACCGCGAAGGCCAGTGGACGGGCGGCTTCAACTGGATCCCCGCCAAGGTCCGGGTGATGGGGACGGTGGTGAACGGCCACGCCAGCGAGACCGACTGCGCGATGGCCCGGCTCGACCCCGGTGTCATGTTCCGCAACGCCTGGCAGGTCGACCTCGGTGGCACGGTGACCACGATCCCGATCAGGGGGGCGGTCACCGACGGTCTCGGCATCGGCAAGGGACCTGCCCTGGGCACGTTGCCGAGTCGCGAGCAGTACGTGCGGGTGTACAACGCCGTCAACGGGCGGCTCAGGTACGGCACCATGCTGAGCAACACGCTCGCCGAGCCCGACGTCTCCGACCCCGACCGCATCATCATGCGGGTGGGGATCTCCGATCCCAGTGATCGCGCGGCCGGGTCCATGACGAACGTCAACCAGTTCCTGATCCTGCCGAGGCCCAGCCCGATCCCCGGGCAGTCGCTGATCGACAGCTACCGCAACGGTGAGGAGCTGACCTTCGAAAGCGGCGACTCGGGCAGCGTGGTGATCAACCACGAGAACCGCGTCGTCGCGATGATCATCCGGGCGGGGCCGATCGACCAGTACTTCAAGCTCGACCAGTCCGCGCCCGAGTTCGCGCACATCGGCAACATCGGCATCGCCACGCCCATCGGCCCGATACTCCAGCGGCTCCAGGTGGAGATCCCCGCCGTCGAGGACGGCTGGTCGGGCACCGCTCCCAGCGCCGGCGGCGCGGTCCACATCGTCATGGGCCGGCCTCCGTCCGCGGCCGAGCTGGCCCAGCGGCGCGGGGTGGCGGAGTTGCGCGACCAGCTGCGTACCAGCCTGCTCGGCCGGCTGCTGCTGGGCAAGATCGGACAGCACCGGAGGGAGGTGCGGGAGTTGCTCAGGTCCGAACGCCACGTCGCCGCCGCCTGGCAGGCCCTGCAGGGGGCGGCCTTCTACCATCACTGCGTGCGGGGCGTCCGCACTCCCGGGCACCCGGTCCCGACGGTGATCAACGGCGTGAGCCGCGCCCGGCTGGCCGGCACCATGCTCTCCCTGCTGATCCAGCACGCCGGGCCCGCGCTCCGCCGCGACCTCGAACGCTACGGGCAGAAGCTCATCGACGCGCTGCTGCCGGTCGAGACGATGCAGGACGTCCCCGCCGCGCTCGCCCGCCCGCGAGCACGGTCATGACCGGTGAGCGGGGCAGCCTCGACGGGCTGCTCGGCCAGCTTTCCACGCTGCTGTCGCCGCTGACCGGCCTCTCCCCGGCCGGGGCGCGCGAGTTCTTCGCCGGCGTCGGGCTGCCGCTGACGGACGCGCAGGCCACCACCATCGCGCCGGCGCTCAACGCCACCACCGGGTCCGTCGGCTTCCTCCTCGAGTTGCTGCGCGAGATCGAGGAAGCGGTCGAGGCCGAGCAGTGGGACGAGGTCCTGCGCCGGATCGCGCGCGCCGGCGGCCAGGTCAGCACGGTCATCTCCGGCTTCGACGGGCTGAAGACCGCGCTCACGGGCCTGAACCTGCCCGGCGCGGAGCCGATCCTGGCGACCTTCCCGCAGCGGGTGTTCAACCTGCTGCTCGCCGACTACCTGGGCCGGCAGCAGGGCGTCAACGAGCTGCTGGAGTTCTTGGGCGTCCTGGTGCGTACGGACCGCAACGTCGGCCTGTTCGACCCGCAGAAGCCGTTCCACACCGAGAACGACTTCCGCTTCGACCGCATCGGCGGCTGGCTGCGCGACCCGAACGCCCAACTGGCCGCCCTGTACGACTGGAACGTGCCAGGCTTCGACGGCACCGAGCTCCTCGCCGTGCTCGACCGGATCGCCGCGTACGCGGGACTGCCCTCGCTCTTCGACCAGAGCGCCACACCGCCCACCCTGGACCTGATCTTCGCCTCGTTCGTCCCGCGCACCGACCTCGACCCGCCGGGCATCGCGCTAAAGCTGCCGCAAGGGCTGAGCACGGGGTCGATCGAGCGCAGCGGCGAGGCATGGACCCTCACGCTGCGCCTCGACGCGGACATCCCGGTGGACACGACGCTGGTGTTCCAGCCCGGCGGAGCCAAGGTCGAGCCGCCGCCCGGCACGACCGTCGCGGGAACGGCCGAGGTGACCCACAGCTACCGCCGCGATCCCGCCGACCCGGTGGTCCTGCTGTCGCTGCCCGGCGGCAGCCGCATCTCAGTGGAGCAGGTGGACGTGACGCTACGCCTGCGCGCCGAGCCGGACGGACGGCTGGAGGTGCAGCTGGGGGCGCTGCTGCAGCGCGGCAAGGTCCTCATCACCCTGGGGGGCGGTGACGGGTTCGTCGCGAAGCTGCTCGGTGACGTACGGATCGAGAGCGGCTTCGAGCTGGGCGCCCGCTTCGGCCTGGCCGACGGCCTGCGCTTCGACGGCAGCGGCGGCCTGGAGGTGCGGCTCGCCTCCCACGCCGCCCTCGGCCCCGTCGACCTGTCGGCGCTCACGCTCCGGGTGGACATCGAGGACGGCGCGTTCACCCTCGGCCTCACCACGGATCTGAAGGCCGCACTCGGGCCCATCACGGGCGCCGTCCAGGGGCTGGGCATCGAGATCCCGTTCGCCTTGACGCCCGACGGCAAGGGCAGCCTCGGGCCGGTCGACGTGCGGCCGCGCCCGAAACCGCCGACAGGTGTCGGCCTGTCCATGGACCTCGGCATCGTCAGCGGCGGCGGGTTCCTCTTCTTCGACCCCGACCGCGGCGAGTACGCGGGCGCCCTGGCCTTCCGGCTGGCCGGGTTCATCGACGTGAAGGCGATCGGGCTGATCTCCACCCGCATGCCGGACGGCACGCAGGGCTTCTCGCTGCTGATCATCCTGACGGCCGAGTTCGGCGGGATCGGCCTGCAACTGGGGTACGGCTTCACTCTGCTCGCCGTCGGCGGCCTGCTCGGACTCAACCGCGGCATGAACCTCGGGGCGCTGGCCGAAGGGGTGCGCACCGGCGGCGTCGAGTCGGTCATGTTCCCCAAGGACGTGATCGCCAACGCGCCGCGCATCCTCAGCGACCTGCGGGCCTTCTTCCCACCTGAGCAGGACACCTTCCTGGTCGGCCCCATGGTGAAGCTCGGCTGGGGCACCCCGACCCTGATCAGCGTCTCGGTCGGCGTCATCGTCGAGATCCCGGGCAACATCGCGATCATCGGCGTGCTGCGCTGCGTCCTGCCCGCCAAGGAGCTGCCGCTGCTGGTGCTGCAGGTCGCCTTCATCGGCGCGCTGGAGTTCGACAAACAGCGGCTGTGGTTCTACGCCCAGCTGTTCGAGTCGCGCATCCTGTTCATGACGATCGAGGGCGGCATGGGCCTGCTCGTCGGCTGGGGCGAGGGCGACCTCGTGCTGTCGGTGGGCGGCTTCCATCCCTCGTTCAAGCCGCCGCCGCTGCCGTTCCCGGTGCCGCCGCGCATCTCGGTGGACATCATCAACCAGCCGTTCGCCCGCATCCGCGTGTCCGGCTACTTCGCCGTCACCAGCAACACCGTGCAGTTCGGGGCGAGCGCCGAGCTGGTGCTGGGCTTCGAGGACTTCGGCCTGCAGGGCCACCTCAGCTTCGACGCGCTGTTCCGGTTCTCGCCCTTCGCGTTCGTCATCGACGTCGCGGCGCACCTGTCGCTCAAGGCCTTCGGCGTCGGCCTGTTCAGCATCCACCTCAGGTTCCAGCTGGAGGGCCCGGCTCCGTGGCGGGCGCGCGGGCGCGGGTCGATCTCGCTGCTGTTCTTCGAGATCTCCGCGGACTTCGAGCTGACCTGGGGCGAGAGCGACAATCCGACGCTGCCGCCGATCGACGTCCTGCCGCTGCTCTGCGACGAGATCGGCAAGGTGGAGGGGTGGGCGACCAGGCTGCCGAACGGCGCCACCCAGGCGCTGGTCAACCTGCGCACGCTGCCGGAGACCGATCAGCTGGTCCTGCACCCGCTCGGCACGCTCTTCGTCCACCAGCGGCTGATCCCGCTCAATGTGCGCATCGACCGGGTCGGCGCGCAGCGGCCGCGCGACGGCAAGCGGTTCAGCATCGCGCCGGCGCCCGACAGCGGCCTGGTACAGGTGTCGGTCCAGGACGACAAGTTCGCCATGGCGCAGTTCCAGGACGTGGACGACGCCGCCAAGCTGACCATGGCCCCGTACGAGGACCAGGACGCCGGCCTCGAACTCACCGCCCTGCAGGGGACGCTCGCCTCGGCGCGCGCGGTGCGCCGCAGCGCCCGCTACGAGCTCATGGTGATCGACAGCAAGGCCCGCGGCGCGACCGAGCTGCGGGCCGCGCGCACGGCCCCGCTGCCGGACACCACGCCAACCCGCACGAAGCGGCTCTACAGCGTCAGCCCCGCGGTGTTCCAGCCGCTGCTCGACGGCGCCAGCACCAGCCGCTCCCCGCTGTCCCGGCACGAGGCGACGCTCCGCCAGCCTTTCGCCACGGAGGACACCCTCCAGGTGACCGGGCAGCGCTACGTCGTCGCCCACAAACGCAACAACCAGCAGGCGTTCCCGCCGGTCTCCGCCGGCGCGTCGAGCTTCCGCAGCAGGACCACGGCGGCCGAGGCGCTCGCCGCGTGGGTGGAGGCCGAGCCGAGCCTGGCCGGCACGCTGCACGTCATCCCCTCGTCGGAAGCGGCCGGCACCGCACCCGTCCCCGGCGGCTGGAGCGACGGCGCGGCACTGCCGGCCGCCGCCGCCACGGACACCGAGGTCCTGCTGTCCGGAGGCCGGGTGCTGCTCGCCGGCGGCGCGGACGTGACCGGAGCACCGCTGACCGCCAGTACGGTCTTCGATCCCGTGGCCGGTACGTGGACGCCGACCGGCCAACTGACCACCGCCCGCCACCTGCACTCCCTGACCCGGCTCTCCGACGGGCGAGTGCTGGCCTTCGGCGGAACGGCAGAGGACGGCTCCGCCCTGGCCACCGCCGAGGTGTACGACCCGATCGCCGAACGCTGGACGGCCGTCCCGGCGGGGACGTTCACGCCGACCGCCCGCCACGGACACACCGCCACGCTCCTGGCCTCGCAGAAGGTCCTGGTCACCGGAGGCACGGGACGCCGTGACGGCGAACCGGCCGTCCTGGACTCCGCCCACCTGTTCGACCCCGCCACGGGAACCTGGCAGGACACCGCGCCGATGACCGACGCCCGTACCGGGCATCAGGCCGTCCGGCTGCGTGACGGCCGGATCCTCGTCATCGGCGGCGCGCTGCTCACCGGCACCGGCCGCGCCGCGCTCGCCTACTGCGAGATCTACGCCCCGGCCACCGGCACCTGGACCCCGGCCGGCAGCCTCACCACTCCGCGCGCCGGCCACCAGGCGACCCTGCTGCCCAACGGCACGGTCCTGGTCACCGGGGGCGACACCCTCGCAGGACGGCACGGCACCACGTACAGGGCGGGCAGCCTGGACAGCGCGGAGCTCTACAACCCCGCCACCGACACGTGGACAGCGGTCGCGCCCATGCCGGGCGGGCGCAGCCGCCACCGCGCGGTCCTGCTGCCGAGCGGCAAGGTGCTGGTCCTCGGCGGCACGAGCGGCCCGCGCTTCGCCGCCGGTTTCCGCAACGCCGCCACCTACGACCCCGGCACCGACACCTGGACGAGCACCGGCGCCCTGGCAACCGGCCGCTGGGACTTCGCCGCGCTGCTCCTCACCGACGGGCGGGTCCTCGCCGCGGGCGGCCGCGTACGGGCGGGCGCGGCGGCACCGGAAGGCCAGGACGTCCTGACGGCCACGGCCGAGATCTTCACCCCATGAACGCACCGACGACGAAGGGTCTGCCAGCCATGACCAGCACAACCTTGGCGGCCGCCACCGGAGAATGGCGCGACACCGGCGCGCTGCCGGCCGCCGCCGCATGGTACGGCCAGCACGACGGCGCGATCGTGCTCGGCACCGGCAAGGTCCTCGTCACGGGCGGCGCGGACGGCGCGTCCGCCGCGCTCGGCCAGGCCGCGCTCTACGACCCCGAGGACGGCACCTGGTCGGCCACCGGTTCCCTGCGCACACCCCGCCGGCTGCACACCACGACCCTGCTGCCCGACGGCAAGGTCCTGGTCGTCGGAGGCATCAGCGGATCGGCGCAGTTCCCCGCGCCCGGCCTGGCCGCGGCGGAGATCTACGACCCCGAGTCCGGGCAGTGGACCAGCACGGGAGCGATGAAGGGCGCCCGATGGGGCCACAGCGCCGTCCTGGTGGACGGCAAGGTCCTGGTCGCCGGGGGCACGACGCTCCGTTCCGGGCAGTCGGTGAAGGCGCTGCGCACGGCCGAGCTGTACGACCCGGACGAGGGAACCTGGACCGAGACCACCGACATGACCGACGCCCGCAGCGGACATCCCGCGGTGGTCCTCGCGAACGGCCGGGTCATGGTCGCCGGCGGCACCGTGCCGATCGCCCGCGACGAGGACGCAGCCCTGGCCTACTGCGAGCTCTACAACCCGGACGACGAGACCTGGACGCCGACCGGCGCGCTGCTCGCGCCCCGTGCCTGGCACCAGGCCACGGCGCTGTCCGGAGGCGCGAGCGTGCTGGTCACGGGCGGGCGTGCGCCGGGCGGGCCGGGCGACGGCACGTTCGACCCGTTCAGCCGGGCGGGCGCCGAGCTGTACGTCCAGGACACCGGGACGTGGACCGCCGTGCAGGACCTGCCGGGCGGGCGCGCGCTGCACCGCGCGGTCCCGCTCGGCTCGGGCAAGGTGCTGGTGGTGGGCGGCGGCGACAACGCCCAGAACGACGTCGGCTTCGCCAGCGCCGCCGTCTACGACGCCGCGACCCGCAGCTGGGCGCCGGCGGGCGGGCTGGCGACGGGCCGGTGGGCGTTCGCGGCGGCCCCGCTGTCCGGCACGCTCGTGCTGGTGGCCGGCGGAGTCGTCCGGTCCGGGATCGCGGCCGCGCAGCCCGGCGCGCAGGAGCTGACGGCGAGCGCGGAGATCTTCGACCTCGAAGGCACCCCATGACCGACAACGCCTACACCTTCCTGCCCTGGCTGAGGTCGGGCATCGCCACCAGGATCACCAGCGACCCGGTCGACACGTCACGCGCCACCATCCCGGTCACGCTGCGGGTGAGCGGCGAGGCCATCGGCTCGGCGGCCCCGATCAGCCGCGACGTGTCGCGGACCGTGCAGATCTACGGCCCCGGGGACGTCGTCGGCGTGGATCCGCGGGCGATCTCCCGTACCGAGCCGCGGCCGTGGATCACCAACGTCGAGCCCAACTACCTGGCGCACATCGAGTTCTACGACGAGGACTTCCCCTGGCGCTACAGCCCGGCCGCGCCCGACGCCGCCACCAAGCGGCTGCGGCCCTGGCTGGCGCTGATCGTGCTGGCCGGCGGGGAGGACTCGGCGGCGGTGGACGGCGCCGAGTTCAAGGACGGCACCGCCACGGGCCGGCCGCTGCCGTTCATCACGGTCACCGAACCGGCCGCGCTGCCGCCGCCCGCGCAGCTGGGGGCGTGGGCGCACGTCCACGTGGACGGCTCGCTCGACACGCCGGTGGCCTCCGACGACATGGCCAGGGTCCTGCCGGCACTGCAGCGGGTCCTCGGTGTCAACGCCGACCGGGCCTGCTCCCGGCTGATCTGCCCGCGACGCCTCGAACCGAGCACCGCCTATCACGCGTTCCTGGTGCCGGCGTTCGAGACGGGACGGCTCGCGGGTCTCGGCCTGGATCCGGCGCGTGCGCCCGGCGCTCTGCACCCGGCGTGGAGCCAGACGTACCCGGGCCAGGAGGCGGCGGGCGACCTGCCGTACTTCCACCGGTGGTTCTTCTCCACCGGCAGCGCCGGCGACTTCGAGTACCTCGTACGGCTGCTCGTCCCGAAGGAGCCGCTGGACGAGAGCGTCGGCCGCCGGGACCTCGACGTGCACCGGCCGCCCGGCGCCGGGCTGCCGGGCATCACCGTGCCGGCCGAGCTGGGCGGAGTGCTGAAGCTGGGCGGCGCCCTGCGGGTGCCCGAACGACCGGAGGACCTCCACGACAAATGGGACGACCTGCGAGAACTCGGCTTCACCTATCCGCACCCCTTCCAGCAGGCCCTGGCCGGGCTGATCAACCTCGCCGACGACTACCTGCGGCAGGACCCGGTCTCGGCGCACAACGCTCTGGCCACCGAAGCCACCGGGCCCGACCCGGTCATCACGCCACCTTTGTACGGCCGCTGGCACGCGCCGGCTTCCCGGCTGCTCACCGAACGCGACGGCACTCCCATCGCGGACGATCGCAACTGGGTGCACCGGCTCAACCTCGACCCCCGCTTCCGGGTGGCGGCGAACCTGGGCGCGCAGGTCGTCCAGAAACGTCAGGAGGAGTTCATGGCGGCGGCGTGGGCGCAGGTCGGGGACGTCCTGGCGGCCAACGCCAGGATCCGGGCCGCGCAGGTCGCCAGGGAGGTGGGCGAGACGCTGCACGGCAAGCATCTGGTGCCGCCGCCCGCCGCCACAGCGCGTGCGCAGGCGGCGCCGTCCGGCAGGTCGCTCATCCTCACCGCCCCCGCCCACTCCCGGGTGGTCACGCCCGCGGCGGCCTCCGGCCTCGCCGCCGCGACCTCGATGGCGGAGGGCCTCGCCGCCGCGACCTCGGTAGTGGAGGGCCTCGCCGTCGGGTTCCGGGTGGCGGCGAGCCGGGTCACGTCCGCACCGGTGTCGGCGCCGATGCGCCGCATCACCCGGCCGGGGTCGCGGCTGATGCGCGCGCTGCCGTTCAGCGCGGAGCTGCCGCCGGAGGCGCTCGTGCCGAGGATGGACGAGGACACCGGCGGCGTCACCGCGGCCCCGCCCAAGACGCGGCCCGCCGCCGTCGTCACCCCGGCCCAGCTCGACCTGCACCTCCATCCGCCCGGCCCCGCCGTGGCGGACGCGACCCACCCTGTGGACCGGCTCCCTACGAGCAGCGACTTCGTCCTGACGATGCCGGGCGACTCGTTCGTCCCTACCCCGGGCGGCCCGGACAGCGCCGAGGCGGCGGACTTCAAGAAGGCGCTCAGAGAGCTGTACGAGGCGTGGGACGAGGCCGCCCTGGGCGGCAAGGCCGGCGAACGCGGCAAGCTCGACGTCCCCGACGCCACGGACGCGATGCTGTCCGGCCTGCGCGCCGACGAGAGCGTGCCCCAGCGGCTGCTCAGCTCGGTGCGGCTGCCGGAGCGGCTTGCGCCGTTCGCCGAACGGTTCCTGGAGGCGATGGCCTATCCCGTCTTCGACCTGCCCATGTACCAGGCGCTGGTCGAGCAGTCGGTGGACCTGTTCGTGCCGAACCTGCACAAGGTGCCGCCGAACTCGATCAGCCTGCTGGAGACGAACCAGGAGTTCATCGAGTCGTACATGGTGGGGCTCAACCACGAGATGGCCCGCGAGCTGCTGTGGCGCGAATACCCCACCGACCAGCGCGGCACCCCGTTCCGGCAGTTCTGGGACGTCCGCGCGGTGCGGCCGCTCCAGGGCGAGACGCCCGAGCAGCGGCGCGAGCGGCTGTACGACATCCCGCCGATCGCGGCCTGGACCAGGCAGTCGAAGCTCGGCGACCACGACCACCGGGACAAGGGCGGCGCGGAGGAGGAACTCGTGCTGGTCATCCGCGGCGAGCTGCTGAAGAAGTACCCGAACGCGGCGATCTACGCCCACCGGGCACGATGGGAGCCCAGCGACGCCCAGCCCGATCCCACGAAGGAGCGGGTGCCCGTCGAGCTGGTCGACCCGGCGAACCCGTCGCTCGACGAGATCCGGCTGCCGCTGTACGAGGCCAAGATCGACCCCGACATCTACCTGCTCGGCTTCGACCTCACGGCCAAGGCGGCGAAGGGCGAGCCGGCCCCGGGCCGCGCGGGATGGTTCTTCGTCATCAAGGAACGTCCCGGGGAGCCCCGGTTCGGTGTGGACGTCTCCCCCGCCGAGCAGCCGTCGCGGGTGGAGGTGTGGAACGACCTGTCGTGGCCCGACCTCGACCCGAACGGGACCGGGTTCATCGAGCTCGACGAGGCCACCGCCCCGGTCGTGCTGCAGGAGTTCGACGACCCGGTGGCGGATGAGGAGAAACGCCTCCAGCACGTCGAGGATCTGTCCCTGCCGCTCTGGCACGGGGCGCTGAGCTCGGCGGACGTCGCGTACATCCTGTTCCAGGCGCCGGTGCTGATGGCCGTACACGCTCAGGAGATGCTGCCGTGACCCTGTCCGACCCGCGCGCGGCGCTGACGCTGAGTGACGACTTCCCGCTCCTCCTCGGGCCGGTCAGGATCGAGACGCGCTTCACCGCGACCGAGTTGCTCATCCGGGTGTTCCCCGACGAGTGGTCGATCGACGCGTTCGAGCCGCGTCCCACGACGGCGGAGATCGCCGCGGTCGACGCCTATTGGATAGCCGTGTGGCGGGCCGGAGGCGATCCGGCGGCCGAGAGCGCCGCCTGGCACGAGCTGACCGGGCGGATCCCGGCGGGCCGCGCCGGCTGGCTGGTGCAGTCGCGCGGGCCGGCCAATCCCGCCGAGCAGCCCGCCGGGGTGCGGCCCGGCACGACCGTGCTCGTCGTCGTGACCCCCGCGCCGGTCGCGGCCGGTGACCGGCAGCCGACGATCACGTACTGGAGCGCGGTCTGGCGGGCGCGCGGGGATCGGGTGCAGCTCCTCGCGGCCGAGACCGCCCTGCTGGCGTCCGTGGGGGCCACGCGCGCCGATGCGATCCGGCGCCGCCGCCCGGTCGGCGTCGACGACCCGCCGGGGGACGCCGTCCTGGTCGCCTTCCTCGTGCTGCCCGCCCCTCCCCCGGCGGACGTCGCCGCCCGGTCGTGGACGCAGGCGGCGAAGGCGCGCCTGCTGCCCGGCCGGTTCACCTTCCTCGGCCAGGTCGGCGGCGAGACGGTCTTCTCCGAGCTCGGCGGGCCGATCCCCGCCGCGCTGACCGTGAGCCCCGACCCGTCGTCCGCCGACAAACCGAAGGTCAATGAGGTGACCGGCCAGCTTCACGTCCCCGCTGACCTGCGCTGGCTGACCGACTTCGACGCCGCGATCGCGGTGGGCATGGGGATCAGGATCCCGCTGGCGGACGACTTTCGCGGCGGGCTCGACCGGCTGATCGTCTTCGGCGTACGGGAGAGCGGCACGCCCCAGCAGACCGCCACCGACCTCGGCGACCTGATCACCCGCCACCTGCGCGGCTCCACCGGCTTCGGCCTGCTGCCCCAGGGCACCCCCACCAACAACAGCGAACAGGCCAACGCCGGTCAGGACGTCGCGGAGGAGGCCGACGCCGTGCGGCGCGCGGCCGTCATCGCGACCGCCGGCTGGACGGACAAGACCGACGGCCAGTGGCTGGCCGAACTCCTGGGCATCGACCCCGCCGTGCTCGCCGGCGCGGCCAACGCCGACGGCACCGACCAGCGCGAGGCCCGCGCCGCGAACATCGCCCTGTGGCCCGCGACCTGGGGCTCGTACCTGCAGACCATGCTGCATCCGATCATCCCGCCGCCGGTGGTCAGCGAGACGCGCGACTTCTTCGTCCGGTACGTCTCCGGGCGCGGCCCGGTGCCCGCGGTGAAGATCGGGCGGCAGCCGTACGGCATCCTGCCGACGACCGCGTTCTCCCGGATGGCCTGGCCCGCGACGGCGACGCACCGGCGCGGGCTCAACGCCCTGCTGACCGCCGCGGCCGAGGACTGGCGGGCCGCCGCGCAGGACGTCCCGCACCTCGGCGCGTTCCCCGACCCGCACGGGCCCGTCACCGACCCGCATCAGACGCTGCTGGACATCCTGGCCCTGCACCCGACGTCCGCCGAGTACTTCCAGCGCTACGCCCAGAGCGTCGAGGACGTCTACAACCGCGAGAACTTCAGCAGCAACGGCCCCCAGGTCGTCCCCGCGCTGAGCGAGCTGAACATGCCGCAGCCGATCCGCGACCTGCTGCGCAGGCTGGGCCATACGGGCGCGTCGGCGCCCGACCCCGATCTGATCAGGCGGCTGTTCGTCGAGGAGCAGTACCCGCTGTTCGGCCCGCTCGTCGACGACCGCCCGCTGTCGGAGACCCAGCCCGTGCGCGGCTACCTTCAGGACGGCCGCAACTACCTGCGGTGGCTGGCCGACCTCGCCGGCACCGACCTCGAGGACATCCGTCTGGAGCAGGGCTTCGCCGACGACCGGCGCCCGGCCGCGCTGCTCTACCTGCTGCTCCGGCACGCCGTCCTGCTCGGCTGGGAGGACGCCGCGCGCAGGCTGGCCGCCGCCGAGGGCGAGACCGTCTCGGCCGCCGATCCGCCGTTCATCCACATCAAGAAGTCGGCCCCGCGGAGCGAGAGCCGCTTCCGCAAGCTGTACGCGCCGGACGCGGACATCACCGGGGATCCCGAGAAGCTGGTCGTCGACTTCGTCCCCGACGCGCTCGCCGCCGCGAACCCGGCGACCAGGGAGCTGGCCGAGCAGGTGGCGGCGCTCGACGTGCTGGCGGACGTGCCCACCGCGCGGCTCGAACGGGTCGTGGCCGAACATCTCGACTGCGCCACGTACCGGCTGGACGCCTGGCGGCTCGGGCTCGTCAACGAGCGGCTCTTCGAGCTGCGCTACGGCCCCGACGGCGGCTCCCCCGCCCAACGCGGCGTGCATCTGGGCGCGTACGGATGGCTGGAGGACGTCCGGCCGCGCGACAAGGCGCTCACCCCCGTGCAGCTGACCGGCGACCTCGCCACGCTGTTCCAGCCGGCGGGGTCGGCGCCGCTGATGCACGACGCCGCCAACGGCGGTTACATCCATGCCCCGTCGCCCGCCCAGGCCACCACCGCCGCCGTACTGCGCGCCGGCTACCTCGCCAACGGCTCGCCCGAGAACCCGACCTGCTTCGCCGTCAACCTCAGCTCCGATCGCGTCCGCGTGGCGCTCGACCTCCTGGACGGGCTGCGGCAGGGCCAGTCGCTGGGCGCGCTGCTCGGCCGGCGCTTCGAACGCGCCCTGCACGACCGCCACCCCGACGCCGAGCTGGACGCCTTCCTGGAGGCGCTGCGCGGGGAGTTCCCGCTGCGCTCCGGCAAGCTGTCCGAGGCAGAACCCGGCACCCCGCTGGAGCTCATCGAGGCCCGCTCGGTCATCGACGGCCTGGCGCTGGTCCGGCGCGCCACCCGTCCGCCCGCCTTCCCCGAGTACCCCTTCGGCGCGAGCGGCCTGCCGGACGCGAGCGAGGCCCAGGCGAAGGCGATGAACGAGGAGGTGCAGCGGCTGCTCGCCATCCATGACGCGCTGGCCGACCTGGCCGTGGCGGAGGCCGCCCACCAGACGCTGGCGGGCAACCCGGAGCGGGCGGGCGCGACGCTCGACGCGTACGCCAAGGAGGGGTTCTCGCCCGATCCCGCCGTGGTGCGGACCCCGCGCAGCGGCGTCACGCTGACCCACCGGCTGGGCCTGAAGCTGACCTCAGGACTCGGGCCGGAGCACGGGTCGGGGCTCTTCCGCGGCAACGGCCCCCGCGCCCAGGCCGAGCCGGCGATCAACGCCTGGCTGCCCAAGCTGCTGCCGCCCCAGGGGCAGGTGGCCGCCGTGGTCCGCTGGACGGACCCGATCGACCAGCGGCCCCGCAGCCGCACGGTCACCCAGTTCGACCTCGAACTCCAGCCGATCGACCTGCTGTGGGGCGTGAAGCCGAAGGACGACGCGGCGATGACCGACCTGGACGACCGCATCATCGCCGTCGTCGTGGCCAAGGACCAGCCACGGCCCGACGCCGAGCTGACCATCCACCACACCGAGCGGGTGCCCGGCAAGCTGACCTTCTTCGAGATCTCGCCGCTCGTCACCGCGCTGCGCTCGCTGATCACCACCTCACGGCCGCTGCGGCCGACGGACCTGCTGCCCGCCGCGGGCGCGCAGCCCGTCGACCGCTCCATCGACACCGCCGTCGATCTGCCGAGGAACCGGCCCGCCGCCGTGCGCACGTCGCTCGACCGGCTGCGCCAGGACACCGCCGGCTACCTCGCCACCCTGTCCCCGTTGTTCCCGCCCGCGCCCGCCGAGCCGAACCGCACCGCCGTCGTCAACGGCATCGACACCTTCCTCACCGGGTACGCGAACCTGATCTCCACCGCCGGCGGGTTCGCCATGGTGCGCAGCGGCTGGGGCGAGATGACGCTGTGGCGGCGCACCATGTTCCGCCAGGTGCTGGACGCGGTGGCGGCGACCGCCGTCCGCATGGGCGAGTCGCTCGCCGCGGCCGACGAGCTGATCGCCGCCTACGACCGGCTGCCGTCGTCGGCGCCGGCCGACGAGCGCTTCCGCCTCCTGCAGCGCGCCGAATGGCTGCTCACCACCGAACCGGCCACGCCGCGCCCGGCCACGCCCGCCCAGCTGCGCACGATCGTCGGCTCCAGGCGCTCGGCCTTCAACACCCGGCTGACCGCGTTGCGGAACATCGCCAAGACCACGAAGAAGACACTCAGCGGGCTGCTCATCGACGTCGCCGCGCTCCTGCCGCTGACCGACTTCGATAGGACCGGCCTCGACCTGGCACCCTTCCGCGACCGGGCCGTCGCCTTCGGCGCCGACCTGCTGGCCCGCGCCCGGGCGCTGCACACCGAAATCGTCGAACGGCTCGCCGCCGCCGGCAAGGCCCTGGACTCCTACGACGAAGCGGTGACCGGCCCCGACCGCGTGCTCGCCGCGACCGACGCGCTGCGCGCCATGCTCGGCGACGACGTCTTGGTGGTGCCCGAGTTCACCGCTCCCGCCCAGCTCCACACCGACTGGAGGAAGGCCCGCAACGACAGCGGCAAGCTGCTGAGCCATCTCGTGCAGGACTCCAGGCGGGACGTCCCCGTGGACGACTGGCTGCACGGGATCGCCCGTGTACGGGACAAGCCCCGGCTTTGGGAGCAGGCCGTGATCATCGCCGACGCGCTGCGCGGCCCCGGCGGCCTGCTCGGCGACCTGCTCGGCTGGGACGAACCCGAGCTGGTGCCCATCCAGCTCCCCTACCGCCAGAACGACACCTGGCTCGGCACGACGTTCGCACCCGGCGCCAAGGTCGATGAGGACCGCCTGCTGTTCACCGCCCACTACGCGCCGGAACCGCTGCTGGGCGGCAACCTGCACAGCGGCCTCCTGCTCGACGAATGGACCGAGGTCATCCCGGCGGACAAGGAGACCACGGGGATCGCCCTGCACTACGACAATCCCGACTCCGAGCCACCGCAGGCGATGCTGCTCGTCACCCCACCGGCCAGGACGGGCACCTGGAACGGCGACGACGTGATCGCCGCCATCACCGAGACCCTCGACCTGGCCAGGACGCGCGCCGTGGAGTCAGGCCACCTGGACGGCACCGCGTACGCCCACCTGCTCCCCGCGACCGTGCTGTCGGCGACCCGGCAGCCGATCACCATCAGCACCGATCTCGCGATCTCGAACCTGCGAGGAAAGTCCCATGGCTGAGCCGCCGCGCATCGAGGACCTGCGCAAAGCGCTTACCGACCGCGCCTTCCCCACCGTCGGCCTGTGGAACAGGATCGAGAGCAGGCCGCGCACCGCCGCGTTCGACCGCGCCCTCCGCGCCGAGGTCCGTGACCCGCTGTGGCTGCTCACCCGGCAGTGGCAGCTCGGCGAGTTCCGTGGCTCTGACGCGGGTACGGCCGTCACCGCCACCTACTCCGTCGCCACCGCGACCCCCTCCCGCTTCCGGGCCGGGCCGGGCGCGCCCCAGGACTTTCCCGGGGACCGGCCGCTGGAGGCGCTGGCCGAACGGCGTGCCGTGCCGTTCGCGGCCGGAGCCGATCCCGTCTCCTACGACCTGCGCCTGATCATCGGCCGGCGCTGGCTCAAGCTCCTCGGCCGGCAGCTGGCTCTGCAGCACCTGCGCGACGACTACGTCAGCAAGTACCGGATCGCCGCGCCCGACCCCGACGTGGACGCCGACACCCCGCGCGCCGCCCACGCGGAGGTCTGGTCGTACCTGCAGGCCGTCGCGGACCGCCGCATGGACGGGTACGCGTTCTACCGGCACCTGAAGAACGGCGGCAACGCCTGGGACGGCATCTCCGGCACGCTCCTGGTGCGCCCGCAACTGGCCGATCTGGGCGCGTACCTCGTCCGCTGGTTCGACGGGCTGTTCGACCAGCCCGGCCCCGACTCCGCGTGGGACGCCTCCCGCCTCGAACACCGCTTCTCCATCGCCGCCGCATCCACCGGCGGCGAGAAGGTGCTGACGGCGCAGGAGTATCCCGGCGGGCACCTCGACTGGCACGCGTTCTCCGTCGACCCGGCCGGCCCCCTGGGCGGGACGGCCCCCGCCCACCAGCCCATCAACCGGACCGTCTTCCCCGCGCCCGTCCGCTACTCTGGCATGCCGCTGCCGCGCTGGTGGGCCGTCGAGGACGGGCGGACCAACTTCGCCGGCGTCCAGCCCGACCGTACGGACCTGGCCCGGCTGATCTTCCTGGAGTTCGCGCTCGTCTACAGCAACGACTGGCTCCAGCTGCCCTGCGACCTGCCGGCCGGCACGCTGGCCGCGATCCGCGGGCTCGCGGTCACCGACGTCTTCGGGCAGCGGCTGTGGATCACCCCGGCCGGTGCCGGGCAGGACGAGGACTGGCAGCGGTGGTCGATGTTCACCCTCGACACGATCGGCACGGAGGACGTCGCGGCCGACACCTCCATGTTCCTGCCGCCGACCGTGCCCAAGGTCGCCGAGGGGCCGGTCCTGGAGGAGGTGTCGCTCATCCGGGACGAGAACGCCAACATGGTGTGGGGTCTGGAGAAGGTGGTCCGGCTGCCTACCGGGGAAGGGCGGCGGGGCAGCGAGGTCGTCGCCGAGATCCTCGCCCACCGGCAGCGCTTCCGTCCCGTGCCACCTGAGGACCCAGCGCGTGCTCCTATCGCTTACCAGGCGATGAGCAGTGTCCCGGAGAACTGGATCCCCTTCATCCCCGTCCACGTCCCCGGCGGCAACCGGGCCATCCGGCTGCAGCGGGCCGCCATGCCGGACGCCGTGGACGGGCGGCTGGTGCGGCCTCGTACGAGCCTGCTGCGTGAAGGGCTCGACGCCGGACAGCCGTACTTCGTGCACGAGGAGGAAGTGACGCCGTCCGGCACCCTGCTGACGCTGGCCTTCAACCGGACCCGCTGGCGGAACGGCCGGGTGTCGGTCTGGCTCAGCGCCCGCCGCGGGCTCGGCCGCGGCGAGGGGTCCAGCGGCCTGTCCTTCGATCGGCTCATCGACACGTCCTGATGCCTTTGGTGGGTGCCGTGCGACCTGGGGCAGGGGCCCTGGCAAGGTCGCACGTCGAAGGAGGGCCCGATGCCCGGCACACCCGACGAAGCGCTGGCCCGGCTCGTCCGCGACGGCGTGCTCTCCGCCGAACAGGCGATGGCCGTGCGCGAGGCGCTCCGGGAGAGCGCCGCCCCGGCGCGGGCGCGGTGGGCTGAGGTCGCCGGGTACGTCGGCGGCGGCCTCGTGCTGGCCGGGGCCCTCTCCCTGGTCGCCACCTCATGGGCGGACCTGTCGAAGGTCGCGCACGTGGCGATCCTGCTGGCGGCCACGGTCGCGCTGCTGACCGCCGGAATCCTCCTGCTGGGCGCCCGGCCGAGGGGACTCGCCAGCCGGCCACAGGAGCGCGCCACCCCACCGCCGCAGGAGCCCGACGCCCCTTCACGGGAGTTCGCCGCCTCGCCGCAAGAGCCAGGTGCCCGGTCGCGGGAGCGCGCCGCGACGGTGCGGAGCCGTTCGGGCTCGGTGTCGATGGCGCTGGCGTCGGTCACGGCCGCGCTGGCCGCCGCCGAACTCATCGACGTCTCCGCGATCGCGGGCGCCGTGGGGCTGCTGGTGAGCGTGTTGGGATACGCCTTGGCGCGCACCGCGCCCCTTGCCCTGGCGTGCGCGTTCTTCGCCGCGCTGACCGTGGGGTCGCTCGCCGACGACCTCACCGGGGGCTCGGCACTAGCCGCCGCGTTGTCGCTGGTCGTCCTGGGGGTGGTGTGGACGGCGCTGGTGCTGGCCGGCGTGATCGCGCAACGGGCGCTCGGGCTGGGGCTCGGCGCGGTCATCGCCCTGGTCGGCGGGCAGCAGGATGCCGGGACGGTGTGGGCGTCCACGATGACGGCGGCCATCGCGGTGGCCTGCCTGCTGCTGTACCGGCGGGAACGGGCCTGGGTGCTGCTCGTGGCCGGCGTCGTCGGGTTCACCATCGCCGTCCCGGAGGCGATCTGGCACTGGACCGGCGGCGCGGTGGGCGGCTCCGTCATCGTGATGATCGCCGGTGCCGTCCTGGTGACCGCCTCCGTGCTCGGCATCCGCTGGCACCGTACGTGACGAAGGACCATCGTCCCGCACCGAAAGGACTTTGGCCTCCACCCGATGACCTGTCCTGCCGCCGATCCTGACAGAAACTCCCGAACGGTGGTGAGAGCATGCGGCTCAGCTGGCAGGAACATCTCAGGCTGCTGCGAATCGAGGGACGTCTCACCCGCGACGACCCCGCGTTCGTCGCCCGGGTCAGGACGCTCAGCACGCTCGCCCCCGAACCGCCCACCACGATGTTCTCGCTCATCGACCGCTCGCTGGCCTGGCTCGACCGTCACCCCGTGGTCAGCGCGCTCGGGGCCGTGACGATCCTTCTCCTCCTCCTGATGCTCTGATGGACGTCACGACGAGATAGGGACATTCGCCCCTGCCCTATGGGCAGGGGAGGAGTGGAATGGGGGTAGATGCACCCATCGTGATGGAGGGGACGACGATGGAAGCCAAGAAGTGGACCGTACAGATCCACCTCACCGAGGAGGGCGACCACACGTACGCCCGAGCGGTGCTGACCACCCGGGACGGCGAGGACCGCCTGACAGGCGAAGGCCACGCCCGGCGGAACCCGACCGACCCATCGGTGCCGGAGATCGGCGACGAGCTGGCGGCCTCGCGCGCGCTGGCCGACCTCGCCGACAAACTCGCCGTCGTCACGCAACGCGACATCAGCGAGCTCGCCGGCTCGCCGGTGCCGGGCCGTTCGTGGTGACGGCGATGGACCGCAAGCAGTGGACCGTGCAGGTCTTCGTCACGGAGGACGGTGACGACACGTTCGTGCGCGCGGTATTGATCACCAGAGGAGGCGGACGGGTCGACGGCCTGGGACGCGCACACCGCGACCCGTCCGTCCCCGAGGCCGGCGACGAGGCGGCCATGGCCCGCGCCCTCGCCGACCTGGCCAGCAAACTGTCCGCCATCAGCCGTTCGGCCGAGACGGAGCCGACGGCGGCCCACCTCCTCACAGCGGCCTCCTGAGCGCCCTGTCGGGTGTCCAGCCGTCGGCGTGGGAGCCGGCCCAGCAGGACCCTCCCACTGGTCATTCACGAGGCCACGTCCCGTCCGGGATGCGGCACAGCAGCCCCGGCGTGGTGAACCAGGTGTCGTCGATGAACCTGCCGGTCGTGTACGCGAGCGCGGCGAGGTGGAAGTTCATCTCCTGGGCGATGCTGGAGGAACCGACGAGACCTGCTCCCTCTCGCCTGGGGCGGTCCCAGTGCTCTGCCGGGACGTCCTCCCACTCGCCGCCGCTGAGGTAGACCGGCTCGCTGATCTCGCCCGCGTAGTAGGACAGGTGGTAGGCCCGGCCACCGGGCCGTGGCAGCGATTCAAGGGCCCGCCACGGGAACAACCCGGACACGGTGAACATCGTGACCCAGCCGGGGCTCTGCTCTGCCACCCACAGGAGACGTTCTTCCGCGTAGTCCCGATACCAGCGCCGCGCCTGGTTCAGGTCACAGGCGAGTGTCCCCTCCTCCGCTCCTCGAGATACGACCATTGATCTAATTCGTCGCACGACGAGAACCCGCCCGCCCTGGGGGCAGGGCGGGCGGGTGGCCGGGGCGCGGTTACTGGAGCCACGGGGTGCGGCGGATGATGGGGAGGTTGCCGAGCCCGATGGTCCGGCCGGCGCCGGCGAGGGCGAGGCCGATGAGGACGATCGAGTAGATGATGTGGTCGTCCATGAACGGGTTGGTGGTCAGGGGCAGCTCGGCCGCCCACATGAGCAGCAGCATCGCGGTGCCCGCGCCGGCGGCGATCCGGGTGCCGACGCCGAGGACGAGCGCCAGGCCGACGCCGGCCAGACCGGCCATGAACAGCCAGTCCACCCAAATCTGTCCGGCCAGGGCCGAGAAGAAGCCGCCGAGAGTGTTCTCGCCGGTGCCCTTGAGGAAGCCGGTGGTCGGGCTCCCGCCGTTGATCCAGGCCTTGGCCGCCGGGGTGGCGAAGCCGAAGCCGAAGGTCTTGTCGAGGAAGGCCCAGAGGAAGATCCAGCCGATCGAGATCCGGGCGGCGGCCCAGACGTAGTCGACCGGGTTCTTGTGCTCCGCCTTGCCGACATTGCTGTGCGTCACGGGCCTGTTGATGGTGGCGGCCATGGCGGGCCTCCCTTTCCGGTTTCGTGGTGTTCTCTTGTGCATCTCCATGACATCGGTTGCGGCGGCCGGGGCTCAGTGCCGTACGGCCTGAGGTACAAGGACCTTGGTCCTCCCCTCGCGCAAGGACCTTCGGCATGGCGGCGGGGCCCTCCAGCACTCATCGCGGCCTGACCGGGTGCGGCAGCGTCGGTGGCAGGAGGTGTGTGATGTCCGTTTCACTCGCTACCGAGCTCGGCGTCCGGCGGCTGCTGGTGGCGGCCGGGCAGGCGCCGTCGGTCCTCAACACGCAGCCCTGGCGCTTTCGCGTAGCACGCGGAGAGCGCGTCGAGCTGCTCGCCGACCCCGACCGACGGCTGCGGATCAGCGATCCACGCGGCCGCAGTCAATACCTCAGCTGCGGCGCAGCCCTGTTCAACCTGCGCCTGGCGGTGCGAACAGCCGGCCGGCGCCCGATGGTGTGGCTGCTGCCCTCGCCAGAGGAGGAGCTCGATCTGCTGGCTGCCGTCCGCATCGGCGGCTCGTCGCCCGTCCCCGGGGAGTACCGCGCGTTGTACGACCTCATCCCTGTCCGCCGTACCAACCGCCGCCCCTTCACCGGCCCCGCCCTCCCACGCCCGGTACGGGCCGATCTCCGACGGGCCGCCACCCGCGAGGGCGCGGCGCTGGTGTTCGTCGACCGGCACGCGACGGACGACATGCTGGACTACGCCGCCATCGCAGAGGAGGAACTGGCCCGCGACCACGACTACCGCGCCGAACTGGCGGCATGGACGATGCCGGGTGCACACTTCGACGGTCTCCCCGCCTACGTCCACGGCCCGCATCCGCTGCGGGATCCTGCGCCGGTGCGGGACTTCGGACGGCATGAAGGCGAGGCGCGCTTCGAGGAGCGGCCGCAACTCGCCGTACTCACCACGATGGGTGATCGCCCTGTGGACTGGCTGCGGGCCGGCCAAGCGCTGCAACGGGTTCTGCTGGTGGCGGCCGGACACGGCGTGGCGGCGTCGTTCCTGAACCAGCCCCTCGACCTGCGCGACATGCGCGGACGCCGCGACCCGCACCACCGCCGCGGCCACCCCCAGATGATCATCAGGCTGGGGTACGGCCTTCCGGTCGCTCGAAGCCCGCGCCGCCCGGCGAAGGAACTGGTCTCGATGTGCATGAAGGACCGTGGGAACATATAGACGTTGTGTTCCCGGCGGCGAGCGCCGCTTCGCGCTCAGCGGCGAGACGATCGCGGCCACCATGGGCAGGAAGTCGTTCAGCATCCCGCGCGGCGACACCGAGGCCGTGCTGTACGAGGCCGTCGCCGATCACGCGACGATCCGGTTCGGCACCACGATCACCGCCGTCGAGCAGGACGCGGACACGGTGCGCGTCACCCTCAGCGACGGAAGCACCGAGCACGCCGACCGATGAGCTGCACGAGCAGCTCATCCCTCCCGCTTCTATTCCGGCGGAGAAGACTCGCATCACGCGGCTGCTCCTGGGCAACGGCCGGCGGCTGCTCACCACCCAAGGTCTGCGCAAGACCTCCTTGGAGGACCTCGTCGCCGACACCGGAATCGCCAAGAGCACCTTCTACGTCTTCTTCGATGAGCGGGCTCTCTTGCCGAGGCCCGCTCGCCCGAGGCCCGCGAAGCGGTGACGGCCCCGGCACCAGCGGCGCCCCGGACGCGCCCGACGAGACCCGGCGAGGGGGTCACGACCAGCGGATGAGGAGCACGATTCCCAGCACCACCCCCACGCACAGGCTCGCGATCACGACAACGTTTCTCACCCAGGTGGTGAAACCGGAGACCATCCGGCTCCGGTAGGTGAGGTACTTGCCGTGCGCCTCCTTAGCCGCCTGCCCGTAGCGGCCGAGGGCGAAGGCGGCGGCCACCGCGATCAGGAAGGTCGCCCACGTGTTCATCGCAGATCACCAGCTCTCGCTTGCCGGGGTGCCCGCCCGCCGAGGGCGCGGGCATGACGCATAACTCTCTGCGGCCGGCGTGAGGAGCACCGCGGTGTCCTTGGCGCGCAGCGCTGCGGCCACCCTGCCGGCGGGCGGGCGCAGCCGTACGAGGTAGGCGGGCACGGCGCGGCCGACCAGCAAGTCGTGCAGCGCGCCCTGGACCAGCAGCCGCCCCTCGCGCGGGATGCCGACGGTGTCGCACACCTCCTGCACGTCCGCCAGCGCCGGATTACCGCCGTAGCGCTTCTCCAGCCCGCGCGTCTTGACGATCATCGCGGCCGCCTGCCGAACAGCAGGTAGACGATGCCGCCAATGGACACCGACGCCACGCGGACGAGCAACCATCCCCCTTTAGGGAGGAAACGCACCTTCGAGCGGGCCAGGTCCACCAGGCAGTAGCCGACGAACAGCCCGGCGATGATGATCATCGGGATGATCGCGGCGACGGGGATCGCATCGGTGCTCATCTTCCGACTTCCTTCTCCATGGCGACCTCGCGCCGGCCAGGTGGTGAGGCGCGTCCTGTGCCGGGCGGTCCGTACGACCACAACGTGCGAGAGGCGCGCTTCCAGCCTCCCGCGGCCCGCGGCAGGGCACCCGGGAATGAGGTCCTGTCCGCGGTCCAATTGGTCCTCGGCTTCGTGGGGCTTTCGGCCCCGGGCCTGGTCACAGGCCAGGTCCGGACCTGCTGAGCTAGGCCGGGAAGAAGGCGAAAGGTTCGCCATGGCGCTGCTGCAAGAGCCGGCCGGGTGGTTCCGCCTGGCCGGAACGGGAGCGCTGAGCGACACCGCCAGCCGCGGCGTCGAGCTGCTCGACCGCAAGCTGTGCATCCTGCACCAGGAACAGCAGGCCTGCGGCTGGTGTCCAGCGAGATCACAACCACGACCATCAAAATCAGGGCGCCACGGGAACACTGGCTGCCGGTCCTGACCGAAGCGCTCACCCAGCTCGACCTCCCCCTCGATGAGACCGAACGCGCGTCAGCGGTGCAGGCCCGCCGCGCCGGGCACTGACTCCGGGCTCATGCCGATACCGCCCACACTGACCGGCGTCGCCCTACGGCACGTCCGGCTCCGTCCCGCGGGAGCATGCAACCGTAAGGTCCGCGCGGGGCCAGGACACACGCAACCGTCCGGGCTCCGTGCGTGTCGCCTTTCTTGTTCTAGAGTGCGTCACCAGGCTCCCAAGTCCTGTTATTGTCCAGCTCAGCGCCTGCTTCGCGTCGTGTAAACAGAAGGTGTGGCATATGGGAGACATCCACATGTGCGGGCGCGGCAAGCGGTGCGGAATCGTGCGCTGGCGGCCATCCCGCTGGGCATGATCGCGGTGATCATGGCCGCGGACCTGCTGTCCCCGAGCCACTTCCACTTCGGCGCCCTGCTGGTGGCGGCGCCTGCGATCACGGCGTCGTTCGACGGAGCGTGGTTCACCGGCGTGATCGCGCTGCTCGCGATCGCGGGTGAGACGTTGATCGGCCTCCGCAACGGTTCGCTGGGGACCGACGGCATGAGGGCGGAGCTGGTCGCCATGGTCGTGGTCTCCGTGTTCGTGGTGCTGTTCTGCCTGGTCAGGGACCGGGAGCGACGGGTTCTGGCGCAGGTGCGCTCGGTGGCGGAGGCCGCGCAGATGGCCCTGCTGCGGCCGCTGCCCGAGGTGCTCGGCCCGCTCCGGATCGCCGGCGTCTATCTGGCCGCCGCGGCCGAGGCCCGCATCGGCGGCGATCTGTACGGCGCCGTACGCACCGAGCGCGCCACCCGCCTCATCGTCGGCGATGCACGCGGCAAGGGCCTGCCCGCCATCGCCGACGCCGCCGCACTCGTGGGCGCGTTCCGCGAGGCCGCTCGCCGGGGCCTGCCTCTGGCCGAACTCGTCGCGGATCTGGAGGACAGCGCCGAGTTTCACCCGTACCAGTTTCCCGAGGAGAGCCAGGAGGGCGAGGAGAGCTTCGTCACCGCGGTCGCGCTGGACGTCGCCGACGACGAGCCCGTGCTCAGCATGGCGAGCTGCGGTCACCCGCCGCCGCTGCTCATCCATGCTGGCCGCGTCTCCTCGCTGGCGTGCGAGCCTCCCTCCCCTCCCCTCGGTCTCGGACAGCTCTGCGACCAGGAGCCCTCCGTCTGTTCGTTCCGATTCGACGCGGGTGATCTCCTGCTGCTCTACACCGACGGGGTCAGCGAGGCCCGCGACGCGGCGGGCGTCTTCTATCCGCTGGCCGAGCGGATGGCCTCCTGGACGCAGGAGACCCCGCAACGGCTGCTGAAGCGGCTCTGCGACGATCTCCTCACGTACACGGGCGGGCAGCTCCATGACGACGCCGCCCTCATCGCGATCCGCCGCCTGCCCCTCCCGGCCGCGGACGAACGGGAGCGATGCCTCGGACTGGCCGACGAGGCCGTACGTCAGTAGGGCTCGCCATCACGGCGTGCTGCCCGGTTAGCGAAGCAGGGCCACCGGACACCGCGCACGGCGGAGGATGCCGCTGCTCGATCTCCTCACCCGCTCGACCTTCCGCTTTCAACATCGAGCAGAGCCGCGGAGGAGCACCGCGGGGAGGCCCAGGAGGTCAGGCGTTTGGCCCTTATCCAAGCGGTGCGCGCGGATCGCTCGCGCGCCGGATACGAATGCGCAGCAAGGCGTTGAGCGCCATGTCATGGTCGTCGCCTTACCATTCCCCTGCACGTCCCGGGTAGGAACCCGTCCCGGGGGTGAGGCCGGATGCGTGCGCTGACGTTTGCGCCAGGCCAGAAGGGGGCGCTGGTGGTGCGGGAGGTGCCCGATCCCGAGCCGGGCGCGGGTGAGCTGCTCGTCCAAGGGCTGGCCCTGGGCATCTGTGGGACGGACAGGGAGCTGGTCGCCGCCGCGTACGGCTGGCCGCCACCGGGCAAGGAGCGGATGGTCGTCGGGCACGAGTCGCTCGGCCGGGTGCTGGAGACGCCGGCGGGGTCCGCGTTCTCGCCGGGTGACCTGGTGGCGGGTGTCGTACGTCGCCCGGATCCGGTGCCGTGCGGCGCGTGCCGGCACGGCGAGTTCGACATGTGCCGAAACGGGCGCTACGCAGAGCGGGGCATCAAAGAGTTCGACGGGTACGGAAGCGAGCGTCGGACGGTCGAGGCGGGGTACGCCGTGCGCCTGGATCCGTCGCTGGAAAGTGTCGGCATGCTGACCGAGCCCATGTCCGTGGTCGCCAAGGCGTGGGAGCAGATCGACAGAATCGGTGCACGGGCCTGGTTCGAGCCGCACATGGTGCTGGTGACGGGGGCAGGGCCGATCGGGTTGCTGGCCGCGCTCATGGGACGGCAGCGGGGACTGGACCTGCACGTTCTCGACATGGCTCCTGAGGGAGGGCTCAAGTCGAGTCTGGTCTCAGACCTGGGCGGCACCTATCACTCGGGCACGTCCCTGAAGGACTTCCGCCGGCACAAGCCCGATGTCATCATCGAGTGCACCGGTGCGGGGACGCTCGTCATCGAAGCCATGACGATGAATGCGGCGGCGGGCATCGTGTGCTTGTGCGGGCTCTCGCCCGGGGGGCGCGAGCATCGGGTGGACCCCGAAGTGATCAACCGGCAGATCGTGCTGGAGAACGACGTGGTCTTTGGCACGGTGAACGCGAACCTGCGCCACTTCAGGGTCGCGGCGACCGCCTTGGCCGAGGCCGACCGGGGGTGGCTCGAACGGCTGATCACCCGGCGGGTGCCGCTGGAGTCCGCGCTGGAGGCTCTCGAGCCCGGGGACGACGTCAAGGTCGTCATCGACCTCACCACCTAGCGGAACCGTTCATGTCGGCTACTGAGGGTGACTCTGTGGGTATGCCCCGTCGAGGGGAACTTTCATGATCACTGACCAAGCCCGTCAAGAGCGCCTTGGACGTGTCGCGTTCATCGCGGCGGCCGCGGCCGTCGGCGGTTTTCTCTTCGGGTATGACAGTGCCGTCGTCAACGGCGCGGTCGTGGGTATCCAGAACCGCTTCCGGGTGGGACCTGTCGAGACCGGGGTCGTGGTGGCGATCGCGCTGCTGGGGTCGGCCGTGGGCGCCTGCACGGGCGGAAGGCTGGCCGACCAGTTGGGGCGTACGAGGTCCATGCAGTTGGCGGCGCTGCTGTTCGCCGTCAGCTCGATCGGGCAGATGCTGCCGTTCGCACTGTGGGATCTCGGTTTCTGGCGAGTGGTGGCGGGTTTCGCGATCGGCATGGCGTCGATGCTTGCGCCCGCGTACATCGCCGAGGTGGCACCGCCCGCCTACCGTGGTCGGCTGGGCTCGTTCCAGCAGTTGGCCATCGTGCTGGGCATCGCCGTCTCACAGCTCGTCAACTATGTGATCGCCGGCATCGCCGGCGGCAACGTCAGCAACCATCTGGGGCCGCTACAGGCCTGGCAGTGGATGCTGGGCGCCTGCGCGATCCCTGCCGTGGTGTATCTGCTGCTCGCGCTGAAACTCCCCGAATCGCCCCGCTATCTGATCATGTCGGGCCGCACTCAGCAGGTGCGCGAGGTGCTGACTCAGATCGAGGGTGAGGACGTGGACCTTGACCAGCGCATCGCAGAGATCCAGCACGTGGTGCGTGTCGAACGCATGCCGGGGGTGAAGGACCTGCGCGGCCCGGCGCTCGGGCTGCTACCGATCGTCTGGATCGGGATCATCCTGTCGGCCTTCCAGCAGCTGGTCGGCATCAACGTGATCTTCTACTACTCGACCGTACTGTGGCAGTCCGTCGGCATCAACCAGAGCGACTCCCTGCTGATCAGCTTCTCCAGCTCGATCATCAACATCGTCGGCACACTGATCGCGATGGCGCTGGTCGACAAGATCGGCCGCAAGCCACTGCTCCTGATCGGCTCTCTGGGGATGGCGATCGCGCTGGCCACCACGGCATGGGCGTTCAGCGCGGCCAAGGGGACCGGCGACAAGATCACGTTGCCGGATCCGCAGGGGCTGATCGCGCTCGTCGCCGCCAACGTGTTCGTACTGTTCTTCGCACTGTCGTGGGGGGTGGTGGTCTGGGTGCTGCTGGGCGAGATGTTCCCCAACCGTATCCGCGCCGCGGCCCTGGGCGTCGCCGCTGGGGCACAGTGGATCGCCAACTGGTTGATCTCGGTCTCGTTCCCGGCACTCGCGGAGTGGAACCTTCCGCTCACCTACGCCGGCTACGCCGTCATGGCGCTGTTGTCCTTCATCTTCGTCGCCAGATGGATCAGGGAGACCAAGGGCCGCAGTCTGGAGGAAATGGGTTAACCCGGTCGCTACAGCGGTGGCGCCCCGCAGGGGACCGGACAGCACGAGGCGGGCAGGTGAGTCAGTGTCGCGGACGTGACGTGAGCCGGGCCGCTTGTTCACGGGCGCGTGGAGAAATGGCCGCGCGATGTGGCCCGTCGTCGGGATCGACCTCGTAGCGCAGCTGGACGCAGTCGTCGAGCAGCGCGCCGTACAACGTCCAAAGGGGTGAAAGCGGATCGATCTTCGCGATCTGCATGCGGGCAGCGCGTTCGAGGCGCTCACCTTCCGCCACGAAGCCGCGCAGGCGAACCAGGTCCGCCCCGCCGCCAGGGGCGACCAGCAGGTGCTCGAAACACGCATAGGCCTTGCCGATCGTGTCCAGCAGGTCGGCGAAGGCCTGGGGGAAACTGCCGGTCTCACGCTGTCCTGGAAGGCCGCGGACCCCGGCAGCCAGGTCCGCGAGGGCACGGGCGACGCCGCGCATCTGATGGCAGGCGTGCTCCAGGCACAGGACGGCCTGCATGATGCGGCGCAGGCGCTGGCGGGTTCGCTCCCGGCGCACGGTGAGACGCAGGGACTCAATGGCTCGTTCGGCGCTCTCGTGGGCCGATCGCAGCCTGGTGGACATGCGTCTGGCGCGGGCCAGCCATTTCTGCGCCTGGTGTGCGGTCCAGGGTTGCCTGACGCCTTCCGCCAGATCGGAGCAAAGGTCTGCGAGATCATCGGCCAGGTCGGCCATGTCCTTGGCGGCCCTGCCCACGTGACGGGGCGGGATCATCAGCATGAGCGTGGCTCCGACGAGGGCGCCGACGACGATGTCGAGCAGCCGTGCCATGCCGTACTCGCGGCCCAGGGCGAACACCAGGAGGGCGGTGATGGGAGCCTGCGTGTTCTGCCAAGGTATGCCGACTGTTCTGCTGGCCACCAGCGCGACCGCGACGAGGACGGCCATGGTGGTGGCGTCGGTGCCGAACACCTGCACGAAGCCGAGTGCGGCCGCCAGTCCGACGAGCACCGCGATCGTCTGCTGGATGGCCTGGACCACGGTGCTGTAGGCGGTCACCGTCACCGACAGCAGCACGCCGGTGGGAGCGAGCACCGGCTGGGGCGAGCCGATGAGTTCGGTGGAGACCCGCCAAGCCACCAGGCAGCCGACGATGACCGTCACCGTCGGCAGCAGCAACTGCCTCTCACGCCGCACCCAGCGGCGTAGCCCACGCCGCCGCCATCGAACCGAGTCGGAGATTCGGTCGCCCCATCGGTTCAGCCATCGCCTCACGGCGGAAAGTACCATCACTGAACCCCTAGACGTGGTGCCTCGCCTGGCGGCTTCCGGGTCGTCTTCCACCTTTTATCGTGAGGCCGCCCTATCGGGTGGCGGGCGCTCCGTACCCGAACAGCACATTGCCTTCACCATGCCGCCAGGTCACCTCGATGAGGTCACGAGCCCTCATCTAGATCACGAAGTCACAGAGCGTGTCCCGCACGTGGGTACGACTTCCTCGTGCGAGACCTTCCTGAGTACTCACCGACGCTGGCGCGGCTGGGGGAACTGCCTGCGTCGGCCGAGGATCGGCCGTTCGTCTACGAGATGAAGTGGGACGGTGCACGGGCGCTCGGGTACGTGGACGGCGCCGCGCTGCGGCTGGTCTCGCGCAACGGCCTGGGAAGAGCGTTGACGGCGCGGATCGGTCAGCCGTCATCCGGAAGCGCTGGATGGACCCGGCGGCGGACGGGGTGAGCGCCGCTGCGACCATCGCGCCAGCGCCAGCGCCGCCACCAGTATGAAGGCGCTTCCCGCATAGACGGCAAGCTCCGTGAGCTGCTGGCGGCTCTCTGTCGGGCTCACCGATACCGTCAGCCGGACGACCACCGACAGAAGGTGCCGGATGATCGCGATGATGCCGACGATGATGAACGGTTCCAGCTGCAGGCGGCCGCCCGCGAGGTGGGTCTGCACCGTGACGAAGATCTCCAGGACGATCAGTACGAGGAGTAGCTCTTCCAGGATGACAATGATCTTCTCCGCACCGGATGCCCCTCCTTGGACGATCGTGAGGGTCAGCAGGACGAGAATGCCGACGCCCAAAGCCAGCAGCGCAAGTGATACCAGGTAGAGGATCCCGTGCTCGGCAGAGACCATGATGGCCAGCAGCCTGCTGTTACCCGGCGTGTGGGCGACCTCGTGTGCCACGGCTTCGGCCGCAGACGGAGGTCCGGGCGCACCTGATCTGTCCGTTGGGTTGTTCATGAGCCATACCTGGGATTGATGCTGTGTGCTGCGACTGTCGTACAGGGTGGCCTCTACCCTCGGTCCGGCACGTGTGAATCTCCCGCTCCTGTGCGGCGCTGTCCATGATCTGCCCAGCTCGGGTCCTGCGCCCGCAGCTGATCGCAGCCCGGCGTCATGGTGACCATGGGTTACTGGCCCAGGTCGGTGACGAGGTTGATGGCCACGGCCAGGATGCCGGTGTTGAAGAAGTAGGACAGCAAAGCGTGCCCGAGGACCACCTTACGAATGTGTGTGCTGACCACGCGGTCGTCGGTGAGGCCGAAAGTCACGCCGATCGTGAAGGCGAGGTAGGCGAAGTCGCTGTACGCCGGCGGATCGTCCTGCGCGAAGTCGATGCCGCCGTCCTCGTCCACGTAGTAGAGCCGGGCGTACTTGAACGCGAACACCGTGTTCACCAGGCCCCACGACACAACGACCGTCACCACGCTCAGGATGACCAAGACCGTCGCCAGCGGGTTGTGACTGGCAGTGCGGACCAACGCGAGTGCGACCGCTCCCAGGCTGGCCACCGCGCCGATCAGCACGCCGGTGTCGGTGGAGCGAGCGTCGCCCTCCTCCTTGGCCAGCCGTTTGGTCTCCTGGTGATCCTTGGACCAGGTGATCAGCCACACCCAGACCAGGCCCACCGTCGCGGCCGCACCCCAGCCGAGCAGCGGCGACAACTCCGGGGCGCCCACGCGCCAGGCACCAGCCGCTGTCACGAGCCCGACTCCCAGGGATGTCAGCACGCGACGCACCGACATGACGCGCCTCCCCGCGTTTCCCCTGGACGCAAGCCTCATCGCTCCAGCATCCCAACGCGCCTCCGCAGCCGTAGTACCCCGGCCGGTGTGTCGCCGATCGGTCTTCAGGGCCGCTCAGGGCAGGATCGAGGTCAAATCCTTCGGCATGGCGGACTTCACGTCCTCCCACTCGCCATCGCTGATGTGCCTTCTGAGCGCTTGCAGAACCTTCTGGACCAGGTCTTCCTCGCTCTCCTGGAGCTCGAAGGCCAGCTCATCTGAGACGCGGTCGAGGAACTCCTTGCGATGGGCCTTGACCGGCACGGTGCTCGGCCGCCAGCCGTCGTAGTAGATTCCGCGGATCAGCAACGGCAGCTGAGCGGCGAACTGGGCGCTCTCCTCCACGGTCAGCCGGTCCCGTAGCGCATGCAGCACGGCGCGCAAGGCGGCGTAGGACTGGTTGCGGCGCTCAGGCGTCCAGCCGTGCGCCTCCTCGATCTCCCGCAGCACGCGGTTCGTCTTGTCCACCGTACGGTTGAACGGCGCATAACCGGTTTCCGCCATCGCCTTGACTCCTTCCACACCTGTGCGGGGCTCCCGTCAAGTCTCGGCACACCGGGCATGGGGCCACATCCCCCAGCCGGGTAGTTGTCGCGTCAGGAACGAAAGATCTCAATGGGCATGGGATTTCCCGTCTTCTGTCGTGGCAGGCGTTCCGTGGGAGGGAATCATGCGGGGACGCGATCCTGAATGGTGTCACGTCGAGGGCCTGCTGCAGAAGTTGCGGCAAGGTGGAGGCGGGACACTGCTGGTGGACGGAGAGCCGGGGTCGGGCAAGAGCCGGCTGCTCGCCGAGGCCGTCGCTGAAGCCTCCGAACGCGGGATCGGGGTCCTGCACGCCAGGGTGGAGGAGCTGGGCGAGCTCGCCCCGTGCAGCATGTTGCTGGAGGCACTCGGCCTGCGGTCCGAGCCGGAAGGCGTCGACGCCTCCACCCGCTTCGGCCCGCAGGTCCTGGAGCGGTTGCGCGTGGGCCTCGAGCGACTCACCACGGGGCCCGTGCTGGCCGCCCTCGACGACCTGCAACGCGCGGACCCGGCGACGCTGCGGATCCTGCACACCCTGCACGGCCTGCTGGCCGACAGGCCCATCAGCTGGCTGATGACCCGCTCGACCGCGCCGAACGCGTGCCAGGCCGTGTCACTGTTCGACATCCTGGAGCGGGAAGGGGCCGACAGGATGACGCTCGCGCCGCTGTCCCCGGCCGCGGTCGCGGCGCTGACCGAGGAGGCCCTCGGGAGGTCGTCCGACCCGGCGACACAGGCACTGGCGGCGACCGCCGGTGGCAATCCGCTGCTGCTCACGGAGCTGTTCGCGGGGCTGCGCGAGGAAGGGCTGCTGCGGGAGGCGGCGCGTGCCCGCACGCCCAGCCGGCTGCGAATCGTGGTGCGGGGCTGGATCGACACCCTGAGCACGAAGGCCAGGAGCCTGGTGGAGACGATCGCCGTGCTCGGCCGCTCATTGTCCTTGGAGCACGCCGCGTCGCTGCTCGACACCACGCCGGCCGCGCTGCTCCCAGCCACGGAGGAGGCCACGGCCGCCGGCATCCTGATCGTGACCGAGCACGGCCTGGCCTTCCGTCACGAACTCGTCGCGGACCTCGTCGCCACGGGCATCCCATCGTCGGTACGGCAGACGCTGCTCGACCAGTCCGGCGTTCTCATGAGCTCCGAGAAAGTGGCGCCGGCTCGCCTGCTCACCGGCCCGGGCTCCACCGCCATAGACGCGGCGATCGCCAGTGGACGGCTCCACGAGGCCGAGGAGATGGTACGCAGCCGCCTCGCCGAGCACGGCTCCCTGTACGGCTCAGCCGAACTGCGCTGCCTGCTGGCCGACACGATGTACTTGACGGGCCGGCGCGACGAGGCGATCCACGAGGCCGAGACGGTACTGTCGGTCCCGGGTCTGCCCGGACACGTACGCGAGCGGGCGACCCAGGTGCAGCTGTACGCCACCGCGCGCCTGACGGACGACGGCACCGCGCGGGCGTACGCCCAGGAGATCATCGACGGCAAGGACCGCTATGGCCCCGGGGCCAGGAGTGCCGCGCTGGTCGCCCTGGCCATCGCGGAGCGGCGCGAGGGCAGGCTGTCCGGTGCGCTGGCCCTGTCGGAGAGCGCCTGCCGGCCCGCCGGTGCCGGCTCTCCGAAGGAACGCCGCTACGAGGCCTGCCTGATCGCAGCCGGTGTGCTCGTCGACGTCCACCGGTTGGACGAGGGACGGGCGATGCTCCGCCAGGCGCGCAAGGACATGTTCGGCGAGGGTCATCTGGCCTGGGCCGCCGATGCCTCGGCGCTCGAGGCCCGCCTGGAGCTGCTCGCGGGCCGTTTCGACGACGCGGTCACCGAGGCGAGGCGGGCCTTGGACCTGGCCGGCGCGCTCAACACGCCGCTGTCGGTCGCAGCAGCCTGTGCGGTTCTCGCCGCCGTCGCGCTGCGGCGCAGCGACCTGCAGGGAGCGGCGCATCATCTTGGGGTCAAGCCCGAGGGAGCGGCCGAGGCACGCTTGCGGCACGCCCTGCTGGCCGCGCAGGTCGCGGAGGCCCGTGACGGGCCGGGCAGCGCGATGAGCCTGCTCGCCGAGCTGGCCTGCCCGCTGCTGCTCACTCTGGAGCCCGGGGCCGGCCCCTGGATGGTCCGGGTCGCCCTGGGCACGGACGACCGGGCGGCGGCCGAGTCCGTGGTGGTCGCAGCAGAGGCGCTCGGCGAGGCCAATCATGAGTTCCCAGCGTTGGGCGCTGCCGCGGCACATGCCCGGGGCCTGCTCGACGGGGATCGCGAAGCGCTCACACTGGCCGCCGGACGGGCCGAGGACGCATGGGCGCGCGCCTCCGCCGAGGAGGACCTCGGCAAGCTGCTCGCCGCCGCACAAGTCGTGGAGGCCACAGAGAGCCTGCAGCGCGCCCTGGGCACGTACGACGCGCTCGGCTCGGCGAGGGACGCCGCGCGCATCCGCCGGAGGCTGCGCGGCATGGGGGTACGCCACCGGCACTGGAGCTACGCCGAACGGCCGGTCTCCGGCTGGGACAGCCTGACCGAGACCGAGCACGCTGTCACCTTGCTCGCGGCGGACGGCTGGACCAACCCGCAGATCGCCGAACAGATGTTCATCAGCGTCCACACGGTCGCGTTCCACCTCAGGCAGGTCTTCCGCAAGTTGAGCATCAGATCCCGGGTCGAGCTCGCGCGGCTCGCGGCGGAGCAGACACGGGACGGCTTCGACCCGCCGTCAGGCGGCAGGCGCGCTTGAGCCGCGTCAGCACGACGAGGACTACCCATCTGGGGGATGTGGCCGCGAAACGCGTGCGGAAGGCTCGAAAGCGAGGAGGAGCGGAGAACCATCGCCGTGCCCAAGGCGCAGGCTCAGTGTGGGGGGAAGGAGGAGCCGTGTCGGTCGCGCCGTCAGGGCCCATCATGGCCCAACGCGAACTGATTGGAAGTTACGGCAGCTACGAGGAGGCGCAGAAGGTCGTCGACCACCTGTCCGATCACGGGTTCCCTGTGAGCGGAACACTGATCGTCGGCACCGGCCTGCACTCGCTGGAACGGGTGCTCGCGCGCATGACCCACCTACGGGCGGCCGGCTGGGGCGCGGCGGGCGGAGCATGGTTCGGAGTCCTGATCGGCCTGTTCCTGGCGATCTTCTCCACCACGGCCGCAGCCGGATTGCCCCTGGTGCTGTGGGGGCTGCTGTGGGGTGCGGTGGCTGGAGCGGTCTTCGGCCTGATCTCGCATGCGATGTTGCGCGGTCAGCGGGACTTCATCTCCGAGAGCGCCCTCGTCGCCGACAGGTACGACGTCCTCGTCGAGTCAGAGCATGCGGCCCGGGCCCATGAACTGCTCCGAGGAATGACCGGATAGAGCCCGAAAGGGAGTGCGAGGGGGAAGCGAGACATGGCGAAGGCAGTCGGCATCGATCTCGGTACCACCAACTCGGTGATCGCCGCCACAGAGGACGGACACCCCACGGTGATACCCAACGCTGAAGGCTCCCGGACGACGCCGTCCGTGGTGGCGTTCACCGATCAGGGCGAACGGCTGGTCGGCCAGCTGGCCCGCCGCCAGGCCATACTCAACCCGAAGGGAACGATCTATTCCGCCAAACGCTTCATCGGCCGCCGCTACGACGAGATCCAGAGCGAGCAGCACGCCGTCTCCTTCGACGTCGTGGAGGGGCCCGAGGGAGCCGTGCGCTTCCAGGTCGGGGACAAGCAGTACGCGCCGGAGGAGGTCTCGGCCCTCGTCCTGCGCAAACTCGTCGCGGATGCGGCGAAGTACCTGGGTGAGAAGGTGACTGAGGCGGTCATCACCGTGCCGGCGTACTTCAACGACGCTCAACGCCAGGCGACCAAGGACGCGGGACGCATCGCGGGGCTCGAGGTCCTGCGGATCATCAACGAACCGACGGCGGCGGCGCTCGCGTACGGGCTGGACAAGAAGTCCAACGAGACCGTGCTGGTCTTCGACCTGGGCGGCGGCACCTTCGACGTGAGCATCCTGGACATCGGTGAAGGCGTGGTCGAGGTCCGCGCCACCTCCGGAGACGGGCATCTCGGCGGCGACGACTTCGACCGCCGGATCGTCGACCACCTGGCCGACGAGTTCCAGCGGGACCAGGGCATCGACCTGCGCAACGACCCACAGGCTCTGCAGCGCCTGTTCGAGGCGGCGGAGAAGGCCAAGGCCGAGCTCTCCGAGGTCACCCAGACCACGATCAGCCTGCCGTTCGTCACGGCGGACGCCTCGGGGCCGAAGCACCTCAACACCACTCTCATGCGCTCCACGTTCGAGCAGATCACGGCTGACCTTGTCGAGCGCTGCATCACTCCCGTCAAGCAGGCGATGGAGGACGCCAAGCTCAGGCCCGCCGACATCGACGAGGTGATTCTCGTCGGCGGGTCGACCCGGATGCCCGCCGTACAGAACCTCGTGCGTCGGCTGACCGACGGCAAGGACCCCAACATGACGGTGAACCCGGACGAGGTCGTCGCCATCGGCGCGGCGGTCCAGGCCGGGATCATCAAGGGTGAGGTGCAGGACGTCGTTCTGCTCGACGTGACGCCTTTGTCACTGGGCGTGGAGACGCTCGGCGGCCTGATGACCAAGGTCATCGAGCGCAACACGACGATCCCGGCGCGCCGTACCGAGGTCTTCAGCACGGCCGAGGACAACCAGAACGCCGTCGACATCGTCATCCTGCAAGGCGAGCGGGAGCGCGCCGCCGACAACCGGGTGCTCGGGCGCTTCCGGCTGGAGAACATCCGGCCTGCGCCGCGGGGGGTGCCGCAGATCGAGGTCACCTTCGACATCGATGCCAACGGCATTCTCAACGTCTCCGCCCGGGACAAGGACACCGGTGCCGAGCAGCGGATCACCATCAGCGAGAGCTCCAACTTGGACAAGTCGGAGATCGAGCGGATGGTCGCCGACGCCGAGCAGCATCGTGCGGAGGACGCCAGGCTCCGGGAGGCCATCGACGCGCGTAACGAGCTGGACTCGGTCGCCTACCAGGTGGAACGCCGGGTGGAGGAGCTCGGCGACGGCGTGCCCGTGCACGAGAAGGCCCGGGCGGAGCAACTCGTCCAGGAGGCCAGGCAGGCGATCAAGGAAGAGGCGCCGGCGGACCGGCTGCGCTCGCTCAGCGGGGAGTTGCAGCAGGTCTATCACGGACTCGGGGCCACCGCGGGCGGAGGGGCGAGCGTACCGCCCCAGAGCAGGACGGAAAGCGCCCCCGGCGGCAGCGACGAGGACGTGATCGACGCCGAATTCACGACCTCGGAGCCCGAGTGACATGAACGAGCACGGATCCGAGGCCCAGGACCAGGCCGAGACGGCCATAACGTCAAGTGAACAAGCTCCTGTGGAGACCGCCGCGCCCGCGGAGACCGACGCGAAGCTGGCGGAACTGGAGGACCGGTGGCTACGCGCGGTCGCGGAGCTGGACAACCTGCGCAAGCGCATCGCCCGCGACGCCGAGCGGATCAGGGCTGAAGAGCGGTCCAAGGTGGCAGCAGAGTGGCTGTCCGTTCTGGACAACCTGGAGCTCGCGCTCAGCCACGCGGTCCATGGCAACGGTGGCGCGGACGCCGTCCTCGAAGGGGTACGAGCGGTACGAGACCAGGCAGTCACCCTGCTCAACAAGCTCGGCTACCCCCGCCACGACGAGACCGGTGTGCCCTTCGACCCCGCCCGCCACGAGGCGGTGACAACAGTCGAACGGGACGACGTCGATCCGGGCACCGTGGTGGAGGTGCTCAGGCCCGGGTACGGCGACGGTGAGCGGCAGCTCAGGCCGGCGATCGTGGCCGTCGCGAAGAAGGTGGAGTGATGGCCGAACGCCGGGACTTCTACGAGGTGCTCGGCGTCGACCGGAACGCCGACGCCGACGAGATTCAGCGGGCCTACCGCAAGCTCGTGCGCACCCACCACCCTGATGTCAACAAGGATCCCGGCGCCGAGGACAGGTTCAAGGAGATCTCGGAAGCCTACAGCGTGCTCTCCGACCCCGAGACGCGTCGCCGCTACGACGCTTTCGGGCACGATTTCCGTCAGGTGCCGCCCGACGTCGATCCGGCGGACTGGGCCCGCGCACGCAGCCGCGCGGGCGCGGGCGCGGGGGCCGGTGCAGGGGCCGGAAGCGGCCCGTGGCGCTCGACCGGCGCCGAGGGCTTCGGCTTCGGCACGGAAGAAGGCATCGATCTGGAGGACCTGCTCGGTGGCATGTTCGGTGGCCGGGGCAGACGGCAGTGGGGGCCGATGCCCGGCGCCGACCAGGAGGCGGAGCTGACGCTGACCGTGGAGGAGGCGTATCGCGGCGGACGCCGCAGCATCACCCTGCCTGGAGGCAGGCGAGTGGATGTCACCATCCCGCCCGGTGTGACGAGCGGGCAGCGGATCAGGCTCGCCGGCCAGGGCGGGCACGGCAGTGGTGGAGCCAGGGCAGGTGACCTTTACCTGATCGTGCGGATCGCCGGCCATCCCCGCTACCGCGTGGAGGGCCGCGACATCTACGCGCCGCTGCCCCTGGCTCCCTGGGAGGCGGCGCTCGGCGCCATGGTCGCGATCGACACGCCGGGCGGCGAGGCGAAGGTGAAGGTGCCGCCGGGCACGTCCACGGGTCGCCGTCTTCGTCTGAAAGGCCGCGGCATGCCCGGCCCGGGCGGGGCCGCGGGCGACTTCTACGCCGAGTCACGGATCATGGTGCCACCCAGGCTCACCGACGAGGAGCGGCGCCTGTTCGAGCAGCTCGCCGCCGTCTCGCACTTCGACCCCAGGAGGCGCTCATGAGCTACGCGCTCGTTCGCCCGGTCCGGCTCGACCTGGATGCCTACGCGCGGGTCACGGGCCTGCACCCGCAGGTCGTGCGCCGGCTGGTGGCGCTCGGCCTGCTGGAGCCGGTCAGGAACGCCAGGGGGGAGCTGTGCTTCACGCCCGCCCAGGTGGCGGCGGCGGGCCGCATCCAGCGGTTGCACGAAGGACTGTCCATCAACTACGCCGCGATCGGCGTGGTGATCGACCTCCTCGACCGGATCGGGGAGCTGGAGGCCGCCCTGCGCGACCGTCCCACGACCACGCTAGGGGGCTGAAGTGGACCCGAACAGGATGACGCAGAAGTCGCAGGAAGCCCTGCACGACGCCCAAACCAAGGCCTTGCGCTTCGGGCACACCGAGGTCGACGGCGAGCACCTCCTGCTCGCCCTGCTCGACCAGCCGGAAGGGCTGGCGCCCAGGCTGCTGGAGCAGGCCGGCGCCGATCCGAGCCGCCTGGAGGCCGATGTGGAGGACGAGCTGTCGCGACGGCCCAGGGTCAGCGGCCCGGGCGCCGCCCCTGGCCAGGTGTTCGTCACCCAGCGCCTGTCGCGGCTATTCGACGCCGCCGACCGGGAGGCACGCCGGCTCAAGGACGAGTACGTCTCCGTCGAGCACCTGCTGCTGGCCCTCATCGAGGAGGGATCCGCGACCGCGTCCGGACGTGCCATGCACGGCCAGGGCCTGAGCAGGGATCGGTTCCTGGAGGCGCTCACCGCCGTGCGGGGCAATCAGCGCGTCACCTCGGCCATGCCGGAGGTGGCCTACGAGGCGCTGGAGAAGTATGGGCGCGACCTGGTCGCCGACGCTCGGGCGGACAAGCTCGATCCGGTGATCGGCCGTGACGGCGAGATCCGGCGGGTGATCCAGATCCTCTCCCGCAAGACCAAGAACAACCCGGTGCTGATCGGTGATCCCGGCGTCGGCAAGACGGCCGTCGTCGAGGGCCTGGCGCAGCGCATCGTCCGCGGCGACGTCCCGGAGGGACTGCGCGACAAGACCATCTTCAGCCTGGACATGGGCGCGCTCGTGGCCGGCGCCAAGTACCGCGGGGAGTTCGAGGAGCGCCTCAAGGCCGTACTGAACGAGGTCAAGGCGGGCGAGGGACAGATCCTGCTGTTCGTGGACGAGCTGCACACGGTGGTCGGAGCCGGGGCGACCGAAGGCGCCATGGACGCCGGCAACATGCTCAAGCCGATGCTGGCGCGCGGCGAGCTGCACATGATCGGCGCGACCACGGTGGACGAGTACCGCAAGCACATCGAGAAGGACGCCGCCCTGGAGCGCAGGTTCCAGCCGGTGCTGATCGACGAACCCTCGATGGAGGACGCCATCTCGATCCTGCGCGGCCTGCGGGAACGCCTGGAGGTCTTCCACGGCGTGAAGATCCAGGACAGCGCGCTCGTCGCCGCCGTGACGCTGAGCCACCGCTACATCGCCGACCGGTTCCTGCCGGACAAGGCGATCGACCTGGTGGACGAGGCGTGCGCGATGATCCGGACGGAGATCGACTCCATGCCGGCCGAGCTGGACGCCCTGACGAGGCGGGTACGGCGGCTGGAGATCGAGGAGGCCGCGCTGGACAAGGAGGAGGACCCGGCCAGCCGGGAGCGTCTCGCCGAATTGCGCGAGGAACTGGCGGCCGCGCGTGCCGAAGGCGACGCGATGCGGGCACAGTGGGAGGCGGAGCGCTCGGCCCTGCGCAAGGTCCAGAGCCTGCGACAGGAGATCGAGGCCGTGCGGCGCGAGGCCGAGCAGGCCGAACGCGACTACGACCTCAACCGCGCCGCCGAACTGCGACACGGCAGGCTGCCCGAGCTGGAGCGCCGCCTGCATGCGGAGGAGGAACGGCTGGGCACCCGGCAGAACGGCCACCGGCTGCTGCGCGAGGTGGTGACCGAGAGGGAGATCGCGGACATCGTCTCCCGCTGGACCGGCATCCCCGTGTCCCGGCTGCAGGAGGCCGAACGGGACAAGCTGCTCAAGCTTGACCAGATCCTGCACGAGCGCGTCGTCGGTCAGGAGGAAGCCGTGCGGCTGGTGGCCGACGCCATCATCCGCGCCCGCTCAGGCATCAAGGACCCCAAACGTCCCATCGGGTCGTTCCTCTTCCTCGGGCCGACCGGTGTCGGCAAGACCGAGCTGGCCAGGTCCCTCGCGGAGGCCCTGTTCGACACCGAGGACAACATGGTCCGCATCGACATGAGCGAGTACCAGGAACGCCACACGGTCAGCCGCCTCGTCGGCGCCCCTCCCGGCTATGTCGGCTACGAGGAGGGTGGACAGCTCACGGAGGCGGTGCGGCGCAAGCCGTACTCGGTGGTGCTCTTCGACGAGATCGAGAAGGCCCACGCGGACGTCTTCAACACGCTGCTGCAGGTCCTGGACGACGGCCGGTTGACGGACGCGCAGGGCCGCACCGTCGACTTCCGCAACACCGTGATCATCATGACCTCGAACATCGGCTCCCAGCACCTGCTCGACGGGATCACCTCCGACGGCGAGATCAAGCCCGAGGCCCACGACGGCGTGATGGCAGAGCTGCGCCGGCACTTCCGGCCCGAGTTCCTCAACAGGATCGACGACGTCGTGCTGTTCAAGCCGCTGACCGAGGCGGAGATCGAGCGGATCGTCGAGCTGATGTTCACCGACATCAGGCAGCGGCTGGCCGACCGGCGGCTCACCCTGGAGGTCACCGAGGAGGCCCGCAAGCTCATCGCCAACCAGGGCTACGACCCGGTCTACGGCGCCCGGCCGCTGCGCCGGTTCATCGCTCGCGAGGTCGAGACCCGGATCGGCCGCGCCCTGCTCGCCGGAGACGTCCCCGACGGCGCGACCATCGTGGTCGGCGCCGACAAGGGCGAACTCAACGTCACCTTCTACGCCCCGGAGAGCTGACATGCACGCTGCGCGCTGCGCCAACTGCGGACGACCGAACCGGGTTCCCGACTCCGCCTCGGGAACGCCCCGCTGCGGCAACTGCCACCAGCCGCTGCCGTGGATCATCGACGCCGGCGACAGCACCTTCGCGCAGGTCGCCGAACAGGCCGACCTGCCGGTGCTCGTCGACTTCTGGGCGGAATGGTGCGGGCCGTGCCGGATGGTCACGCCCGCGCTCGAACAACTCGCCCAAGAGCTGGCGGGACGGGTGAAACTCGTCAAGGTCGACGTGGACCGGTCTCCGGCCCTCTCGCAGCGCTTCGCGATCACCGGCATTCCGGCGCTCATGATGCTCAACGAGGGCCGCGTCGTGGCGCAACGCGTCGGCGCGGCCCCGGTGCCCCAGCTGCGCGAATGGGTCGAGCACACGCTGAGGACGCCGTCATGACGCAGCCGGAGGCCACCCTGCCCGAGACACCGGACCTGTACGGGGCCTATCCCCGGCTGGACGAGCGGCGCATCGCGGACCTGTCGCGGTGCGGAGAGCGCAGATCCGTCTCGCCCGGCGAGGCCCTCTACCGGGAAGGCGAACCGGTCAGCGAGTTCATCGTGATCCTGCGCGGCACGGTGGCCACGATCGAAGGGTACGGCAGCGAGCAGGAACGCACGATCGCCGTCCACGGCCCCGGGCGTTTCCTCGGCGAGCTGGGCCTGCTCACCCGCCAGATCGGATTTCTGACCGCGCTCGTGCGGGAGCCCGGCGAGATCCTGGCCGTCGAAGCTGACCAGGTGTGCACGCTGGTGGCCGATGATCCCGCGTTCGGTGACCTCGTCCTGCGCGCCTACCTGACCCGCCGTACCCTGCTGATCGGCATGGACGCCGGGTTCCGTATCATCGGCTCCCGCTACTCGCCCGATGCCCGCCGACTGCGCGAGTTCGCCACCCGCAACAGGCTCCCGCACCGGTGGATCGACCTGGAGGAGGACGAGGAGGCGGAGGCACTGCTGCGCCGGCTCGGCGTCTCCCCGCAGGAGACGCCGGTCGTGATCTGGCACGGAGACCAGGTGCTGCGCAACCCGACCGCCGCCACGCTGGCCAAGACCATCGGCCCGCCCGCACCGCGGCCCGGCAACGGCGTGTGCGACCTGATCGTCGTGGGCGCGGGCCCGGCCGGCCTGGCCGCGAGCGTTTACGGGGCCTCGGAGGGCCTGACCACGGTCGTGCTCGACGCGGTCGCCACGGGCGGCCAGGCGAGCACCTCCTCCCGTATCGAGAACTATCTCGGCTTCCCGTCGGGCATCTCGGGCGCCGAGCTCGCCGAACGCGCCGTCATCCAGGCGACCAAGTTCGGCGCCCGGCTGACCGTACCGGCCGAGGCGAGCGGGCTGGAGTCCGACAACGGCCATTACAAGGTGCTCGTCGAAGGCGGGCCCGCCGTGCAGGGCCACGCCGTGCTCATCGCCACCGGCGCTCGCTACCGCAAACTCAACGTTCCCGACCTGGCGAAGTACGAAGGCTGCGGCGTCTACTACGCCGCGACGCCGTTCGAGCTGCGCATGTGCCGGCAGGCGCCAGTGGTCATCGTCGGCGGCGGCAATTCCGCGGGCCAGGCGGCACTTTACCTGGCCAGGAACGCCTCGTCGGTGCACATGCTCGTCCGCGGCGGCGATCTCAGCGAGAGCATGTCCCGCTACCTCATCGACGCGATCAACCGGACACCCGGCATCGCGATCATGTTCCACACCGAGGTACGCGAACTGCTAGGGGACGGCTCCCTGCGGGCCGTCCGCGCCCAGAACAACCAGACGGGGCACCCCATCGAGATCGAGTCCATCGCGCTGTTCGTGTTCATCGGCGCGGATCCGCACACCGGCTGGCTGGCGGGCGCCGTCGCGCTGGACGAACGGGGCTTCGTCACCACGGGGGAAGGTTCGTCGCACGGGGAGGCCCTTCCCCTGGAGACCGGGCGGCCCGGCGTGTTCGCCGTCGGGGACGCTCGCAGCGGGTCGGTCAAACGGGTCGCGTCCGCGGTCGGGGAGGGCGCCATGGCGGTTCGCCTGCTGCACGAAAGATTCTCCATGACAGGGCATCGACAGCAAGGACGGTGATCCAGATGTCAGTGATCGCGATTTCCAGGTTCGAGCACTTCTTCCGCGCCGCCGCAGGACTGGACGTGGACAAGTCCGACCTCAAACGATACAGCGACTTCATCAACCGGAAGCTGTACGACATGCTCGTCGTCGCCGAGGCCGCCGCGAAGTCGAACAGGCGCGACATCATCGAATTCTGGGACCTGCCCATCACCAAAGGACTGCAGGAGAGCATCAACGACTTCCGGGATCTGAACGAGAAGCTGGAACTGGCCCCGATCCTGGCCGAGCTGAGGGCGCTGCCGCCGCTCGACCTGTCGCTCAGCGAGGAGACCGAGTCGCGGTTGCCGTGTGTGGCGGGCGGGCTCTCCCTGGCGCTCGCCAAGGCGCTCACCATCGTTCATCCCGCGCTGAAGAACCCGGCCACCGAGCACTGGAGCCGAGTGACCAGGCTCTTCGACCTGCTGTTGTGATCAGGCGGGCTCACACAGTGAGGACCACCTTGTTGCATTCGTCCTGCTTGTTCTTGAACAGATCGAACGCGTGTGGTGCCTTGTTGAGCGGCATGCGGTGTGAGATGACGAAGCTGGGGTCGATCTCGCCCGCGCGGATTCGCTGGAGCAGTGGCTCGGTGTAGCGCTGCACGTGGCACTGGCCGGTGCGGATGGTCAGGGACCGGTTCATGACACTGCCCATCGGGAACTTGTCGACGAATCCACCGTAGACGCCGATGACGGAGACCACGCCGCCGTTGCGGCAGGCCATGATGGCCTCGCGCAGCACGTAGGGCCGTTCGGTCTCCATCCGGGCGGCCTGCTTGGTGCGGTCGTAGGCGTACATGGCCGGGGTCGGGTGGTGGGCCTCCATGCCGACGGCGTCGATGCAGGCGTCGGGGCCACGCCCGCCGGTCATGTCGCGCAGCGCGTCCAGCACGTTGACCTTCTCGTAGTTGAGTACCTCGGCGCCGGTGCGCTGGGCCCGCCGCAGCCGGTACGGGAAGCGGTCGATGACGATGACCCGGTCGGCGCCGAGCAGGAACGCGCTGGCCGCGGCGAACTGCCCGACCGGACCCGCGCCCCAGATCGCGATCGTCTGGCCCGGCTTGATGTCGCACATCTCCGCGCCCATGAAGCCGGTGGGGAAGATGTCCGACAGGAACAGCACCTTCTCGTCCGGCAGGTCGTCCTCGATCTTGATGGGGCCGACGTCGGCGAACGGCACCCGCACGTACTCGGCCTGCCCGCCCGGGAAGCCGCCCAGCATGTGGGAGTAGCCGAAGATGCCGGCGGGCGCGTGACCCATCAGCTTCTCGGCCATCCCGGCGTTGGGATTGGAGTTCTCGCACACCGAGTACAGACCGTCCTGGCAGGCGAAGCAGGCGCCGCAGGCGATCGGGAACGGCACCACCACGCGATCTCCGGCGCGCAGGTTGCGCACGCCGGGGCCGACCTCGACGACCTCGCCCATGAACTCGTGGCCGAGGACGTCGCCCTTCTTGACGGTCGGGATGTAGCCGTCGACGAGGTGCAGATCGGAGCCGCAGATCGCGGTGGAGGTGACGCGGAGGATCGCGTCGCGCGCGTTGAGGATCTGCGGGTCCGGGACGTCTTGGATCTCCAGGCGGTTGCGGCCCGCCCACACGTTGGCCTTCATGCCCGTCCTCCGATCGGTTGTGCGGGACGCTGGTGGAGCTGGCGCCGGGCGCGGTGGCCCTCCGGGCTGCCCTCGGAGCGCACCACCTCGCCGGTCTCCATGACCTGCTTGAAGCGGCGCAGGTCGTCGCGGACCTGCTGCTCGGGGTGCTCGCCGAACATCCGGGTGACGGCGGCGGCGAGCCGGCGGTGGCCGGGGGCGCCGTACTCCAGCGAGACGTCCACGACGGTGCCACGCCCGCCGGGACCGTCGGTGAAGCTGACCAGGCCGGCGGTGGCGATGCCGGTGCCGGGCACCGAGCGCCAGGCGATCAGGTCGCCGCCCCGCTCGTCGATGATCTCGGCCTCCCATTCCAGATCGACGATCGGGCCCTTGGCCCTCCAGCGGAAGCGGCGTTGATTGATGGCGCGCACCGAGTCCAGGTGGATCATGAAGGTGGGCAGGTTCTCCAGCTCCCGCCAGAAGCGGTAGGCCTCCTCGCGTGGCTTGTTGATGGTGATGGAGGCGCGCACCTGCAGCGGGCTCTTGGCCTTGGCGGTGCCGCCCCGGGCGCAGGCGGCGTCCAGGGCGGTGAGCCCGGCGACGGCGCCGAGCGTGGCCAGGGCGCGGGTGCGCCGTGCGCCGGTGCGGTTGGCGGCGGCCCTGCCCAGGACGCCCAGGTCCATCGTGTCGCCGGCGAGCCTGGTCCACGCCCACTTGGCGGGGTTCTTGGCGCCGAGCAGCAGCGCGGCGTGCAGAAGCTCGCGCCCGCCGACGAGTCTGGCGACGGTCGTGGCTCTCGGCGCGTCGTCGACGCCGCACAAGCGGGTCACGGCCCTGGGCGCCACCAGTTGCGCCGCGCCCAGAGCGAGGCTGGTCCACCCGAGCGCACGGGCGAATCTGTCGGTCATCATGCGTCCTAACGCAGGTTGTGATGGGTACGTGCGTACGCCGCAGGCGGCCCCCGGTCTGCTGACGCCCCCGCGTGCTCCGTTCCTTGCCCCTGACAAACCGGATGACACCAGCGAACTCAAGCATCGGCCAGCGCCGACGCCAGCTCGACGATGCATGTGCCGCACGACTGCGGGTACTCGGTTGCGGGGTCCACCCGGCTACCGGCGAGGAGCACCATGGCCATCAGCGAGCGGCATCGGCCGGAGGTCGTCGTCGGGCTTGTGGCGACCCCGCCGGACTACGCGGCGGAGGTCGTCGCCCGGCTCGCCGCCGAACTGGCCGACCGGCTCGCCGAGCGGGTCAATCCGAACGTGCAGTGGACCATCCGGCAAGGATGGGGTGACGTGGCGCCGCGGCGCGACGGCGGCGTTGAGGCACTGCTGGACGACGTCGCCCGCCGGCGCGCCGACGCCCAGTGGGACGTGGCGATCTGCCTGACCGACCTACCGCTGCACACCGAGCGGCAGCCGCTGATCGCGCAGACGTCCGCCCAGCGCCGGGTTGCGGCGGTGTCCCTGCCCGCGCTGGGGCTGCGCCAGCTGCCGGCGCTCCGCGCCGCCCTCCCGGATCTCGTGGGCCGGCTCCTGCCCGACGTCTCCCAGGAGTGGACGCCGCTGCCCGGCACAGCGACCGGACTGACCGGCCAGGTCACCGCCGTTCAGGGGGTGGTCGGCGAGGCGGCTGCCGGGGAGCTGGGTTACGTCGCCTCGCCGCTGATCGGACGCATGCGACTGCTGAGCGGAATGGTTCGGGCCAACCGCCCGGGGCGCGCCTTGCTCGGCCTGTCCAAACTGCTGGCCGGCGCCTTTGCCACGGCCGCGATCTCCCTCACCTCCAACACCGTCTGGGAGATGGGCGACGCGCTGGGCGGACTCCGTCTCACCATCATCATGCTCCTTGCGCTGACCGCGCTGGTGACCTGGCTGATCGTCGCGCACCACCTGTGGGAGAAACCCGACCGGGAGACACCGGCCGGGCTGGCCCGGCTGTTCAACCTGGCCACGATCTTCACCCTCACCCTGGCCGCCGCGGTGTCCTATCTGGTGCTGTTCGCCGGAACGATACTCGTCACGGCACTGCTCATCGAGACATCCGTGCTGGCGGACACCCTGAAGCGGCCGGTCCATCCCACCGACTACCTGAACCTGACCTGGATCATCAGCTCGCTGGCCACCGTCGGTGGCACGATCGGCTCCGGATTGGAGGACGAGGACACGGTACGCGCCGCCGCCTACGGCTACCATCCCGACCCCGGCGGCCGGCGGGACGAGCAGCACGCGTGATCTCCTCCTCGGAGGTCTTGCCTCTGGCTGACAGCCGGCGGGGTCGCACCTGTCCCGATCGGCGAAGATGGCGACCAGCAGGCCAACGGGTAGTCCGCCGTCACAGGGGGCGGAAGTGCTGGTCAAGGTGAGGGTCTGCCCCCAAGATCCTATGATGAATCATAATTCCCGTATTGAGCTTCATAAATGCCCGATCGAGGCGAACCCGGCCAGGTGACCTCCGGACGGGTACCGGAAGGTCTTTCGGCCCGTCCCCGCGAGACTTTCCGCCCTCACCCGCAGCCGCCGCTCGGTCGAGGCTGGAGTCAGGACAGCGAGAAGGGGGGCGTCACCATGAACATCACCGAGGAAGAGCGCGTCAGGACCTTCGCCGGCACGCTCAAGACCCTGCTGCACGAGGGTAACGTGCGGCGGATCGTCGTCAAGGACGCGTACGGGCGTACCGTGATGGACGTCCCGCTGGCGGCGGGGGCGGTGGCGTTCGTCGCCGCGCCGTTGGTGACCGTGGTGGCGGGCCTGACCGCCGTCGCCGCCGGCTGGACCATCGACGTCCAGCGGCCAGGGCAGGACCCTGGACCAGCCGCAGCCGTGCGCGACGACGAGAGCGCGACACCGGCGGTGTGGGCCCCACGCTGGTGTGGGGCCCCAACGGGCATGGCCGAAGGTGGACGGGTTCGGGACGTTCGGCGGTACCGCGAGGCGCCGGCCCGCGCCATGCTGAGGTCAGGAGCTCTCGCGGAGAAGAGATGATGACGATGCTCCCGATCCGCCCCCTCATCGCCACCGCGATGGTGGCCAGCGCCACGGGCCTGCTCGCCGTACCGGCGCAGGCCACGCAACAGGCGGCCACCCCCACTTTGGTGGACGTCCGAGCCGCGCACCAGCCCGGCCTTGACCGGCTGGTCTTCGAGTTCAGCGGCCGGGCTCCGGCGCAGCGCGACGTGCGCTACGTGTCCCGGCTGATCGCCGACGGGTCCGGGCGGCCGGTCAGCGCGGTCGGCGACGCGCTGCTCCAGGTCCGCTTCAGGCCGGCCGACGGCCACAACCGGCAGGGCCGCCCCACGTACGGGCCCGCCCGCAAGACCTATGCGCTGCCCGGCGTCATCCAGGTCGTCAAGACCGGCGACTTCGAGGGCACGCTCACGTTCGGTGTCGGCCTCGCCAGGCGCGTGCCATACCGGGTCTACACGCTCACCCGGCCGAGCAGGGTCGTCGTCGACCTCGCCACGCCCTACCGGACGATGCCGGTGCGCGACTACTTCCTCAACAGCGCCGACTACAACGCCGGCCGGCGGCCGTACACGACCGCCGTGACCCGCCCGGTGGCGCCCCCGGCGACCGCTTACGGCGCGTTGCAGCGGCTCTTCGCCGGCCCGACCCAGGCCGAGCGCGCGCAGGGGCTGCGCTTCGTCAGCTCCAAGGCCACCGGGTTCAGCAAGCTGACGATCCGGCGCGGGGTCGCCAGGGTCCACCTGACCGGGCCCGTCGCGAGCGGCGGCGCCACGTTCACCATCGCCGACCAGATCCGGCCGACGCTGAAGCAGTTCCCGACGATCAAGTGGGTCAAGATCTACGACGCGGCCGGGCGCACCGAGAACCCAGCAGGGCCCTCGGACTCCATCCCGCAGTCGCTGGAACCGTGACGGCAGTCCTTCGTACCAGGTCCGGGCCGCCCGCACACCGAGCGGTTCGGACCGGACGCGCCCCACGCGTCTGCCCGCGTCGGCGTCACTCGTCCAGGTAGCCCAGTTCCTTCACCTCGCCCGCGACGTTTCGAAGATCTGCCGGGCCGGCCTCTCATCCTGCTTCGCCAGTCGCACCCAAGTGCGGCGACCGGCTGAAGCATGTTCTGGCAGGACTCGGCATGAGGATCCGGCGCCAGGATGGCGGCGGTCCTTCTGACCCATTCACGTGGCACACCGCTATGACGGAATGCGAACGGTGGAGATCGTCCCGGCGCCCGTCATGCCCAGGAGAACGGCCATGTCGATCACCTCCGGTCGCTGTGTCGTCCTTGATGAGCTCAGTCCTCGCTCCGTCCCACCGGTGTGCGCCTGAGGGAACGTTCTCCGAGCAGTGCGACCTGGCTCACGATCAGCGGTGCCTTGCTCAACCCTGACCGAATCCCGCGTGTGGCCGCGATGGTCCACGGCCGACCTCGTGGTGGTGGGCTCGCGCGGCCTGGGCGGGTTCAAGTCCGCGGTGCTGGGCTCGGTCAGCCATGGCGTGCTCTACCACCGGTCTGCCCGGTGGCAGTGGTGCCTCCGGGCAGACCGCGTGCGGCCGCCCACGGAACCCGCTGAAAGGCGCCTCCGGCACCAGCTTCGCCATCGTCGTGCTCGGCCAGTTCGCCGACGCCTTCGCCTGCCGCAGCGAGTCACGCCCGGCTTCCCAAGACGTGGCTCGGACGCCAGGTGGCCTAAGCAGGCGGTTCCGGCACGATCGCGACCGGGCACGGCGCGTGCTGGGAGAGGAAGCTCGCGATGCCGAACGGAGCCGAACTCTTTCTACCGACGACGACCAGCGTGGGCGGCTCGTGCGGCTCACCCTGCTGGATGCAGACCTGCGGATGGTGTGCCGCCGGCTCTCCCACATCGGCGGAGGTGGCGAGAGGCAACTGGCGCAAGGCCGCTTGGATGAGCGCGAACTCGGCCGCCGCTTCGTGCGGCTTGTCATCGGCCAGGACGATCGGGCCCGGCCGGGTTGCCTTGGGCAGCGGGCCGGGGCCGCGTACGACGATCACGGGGCAGTCGGCATGGGCGGCCACGTACCCCGCCACCGAACCGACCACCGCCCTGGGCAGCGCGCTCAACCCCCGCGAGCCGACCACGATGAGCGAAGCCGAACCCGAGAGCTCTACGAGCCGCTGAGCCGCCGGCCCTTCGTACAGCTCGCTCTCCACCTGCACACCGCTGCTGGTGGAGCGGGCGCATTCGGCGCCGTGCCAGAGCACGTGATCGGCGGCCTTGCGCAAATGGGCCTTGGCCTCCTCCTCCGCTTCACCGTACGGCCATTGCCACGCATGGACGACGCTCAGGGGCAGGTGCCGCAGCTCGGCCTCGTCGAGCGCCCAGTCCAGGGCCTGCATCGAGAAGTCCGATCCGTCGTATCCGAGCACGATGTCATTCATGTCGGGTCCCTCCTCTCATGTCCAGCCTCGGCGGCCAGCAGCCGTTCTCCCAGGGCAGAGGGCCCTTCATCGAAAGGCCCTTGGTCACGCGCTGCGTATCACCGCCACGGGGCAGCGGGCGTGGTGGAGCACGCCGCGGCTGACCGAGCCGAGCAGCGCCGCCTTGAGACCGCCGCGTCCGTGCGAGCCCACCACCAGCAGGTCGGCCTGGTCGGAGGCGGCGGTGAGCGCGTCCACCGGGTGCGCGGACGGGGCCTCCTCCAAGACCTTCACCTCCGGGTAGTCGCCCGCGAAGACGCGTACCCGGTCGCTGACCAGCCGATACTGCGCCGCACGTACCTCATCCAGGTCGTACCCGGCACCAGAAACCTGTACCGGCAACTGCCAGGCGTGCAGGACCCGAAGCGTGGCTCCGCGCAGCCGGGCTTGCTCGAAGGCGTAGGCGAGGGCGGGCTCGCACTCGGGCGAGTCGTCCACGCCGACCACGATCTCCCCGCGCACCGGGCGGCGCTCGCCGCGTATCACGACGACCGGGCAGCGCACATGCCCGGCCACCTGCGTGCTCACCGAGCCCAGCAACGCGCCGGCGAACCCGCCGAGGCCGCGGCAGCCGAGCACGATCTCGGTGGCGCCGTTGTCCTGGTCTCGCAGGACGGGGACGGGCAGCCCCTCGACGATCTGGGTCGTCACCTCGATGGAGGGCTGACGTTCGCGGGCGACATCGGCCGCCTCGCGCAGGATCCGCCGCGCCTCACCGGTCAGCATGTCGGGCAGCCATGGGGCGGGGAACTTGTGAATCTGGTACGGCGACCGGTCGACGGCGTGCACGACCCGCAGCGGCACCCGCATGCGGAAGGCATCGTCCGCGGCCCGCTCGACGGCATCCCGTGCGGCGGCTGACCCGTCTGCTCCCACAACGATCATGATGAACGCCTCCTTCGTCACCCCCATGGGACCTCACCCGCCGTGGTCCCTTGCAGGGCCGGAGGTCGGTCGGCTGAGAGTCGAAGGGCCCATCACCAACGAGGGCCATGGGATCCGTCAATCGGTTGGTGCCGGTTCTCCGAGCAGGACGAACTTGCCTGCGACTGGATCGAAGCCGAGGACCGCGTCTTCTCGGCCTCCGCCTTCCGGAGCGATCAGCACCGGCTTGTCGAGTTCGCTCCCGATCGCCCGCAGAAAGGCGCAGAGCGTGTCGACTCCTTCTTGACCTTGCAGTTCATGAAGGTAGAAGCCCTGCTCATGGAGAAAGCGTGCATGGGACCACCCACCACCAGCAGCGTGACCTCGTCGCCCACATGGGCGGGCGCGGCCCCAACCTCCGTCACGTCGGCCGGCATCCCGGTTGGCCGGCCCGTCGGCGACGACCCGCGCGACCTGTTGGGTGTTGCCGTACATCGATTCGTACACGACCAATGCCCTCATGACGCCACTCCTTCCATCTCGCCCCTGCTCTCCTGCGGGCCGCGGCAGGGCGCCCGAGGAGGAAGTCCCATTCGGCAGCGCCGTTGGTCCTCAGCCCGGATCGCCCGGAAGGTTCACGTGGTGAACAGCGTCCGCAGCAGGCGCTTGGCGACCTCGTTGGCCACGACGTACAACGCGGTCAGGGCGGCGAGCGCGCCGAGCACCGGCCACGTCAGCGGCACCAGCCCCAGCAAGCCGCCGACCGGCGTGTAGGGCAGCGCCACCGTCAGCACGGCCACCGCCAGGCTCGTCAGCAGCAGCGGTCTGGACGGGCGGCTGCGGAAGAACGGCCGTGCGGTCCTGAGGACGAGCATGACGGGCCGAGACGCGGGCCACCAGCGCTTCCTCGTCCAGCCGGTCGAGGTCGGCACCGGTCAGCACATCGCCGCCGAGACCCACTTCGCGGGCGATGCGCTCGGCGGCCAGCCGGTTGTCGCCGGTGATCAGGCGAACCGAGATGCCCAGCCCGGCCAGGTTCTGCACCGCTGCGGCGGCGCCGGCTTTGGCGGGGTCGTGAAAGGTGAGCAGGCCCACCAACGTCATTCCCTCCTCGTCCGCCACGGCGGCGGTGGAACGGCCGGGCAGCGCGGCGGTCGCCAGGCCGAGCACGCGGAAACCGTCCCCGCTCAGCTCGGCGAAGCGGCTCAGCACGGCCGCACGCACCGCCTTCAGCGGCACCGTGCCTTCGCCCGTGCGCGCGGTCGCGCAGGCGGCGAGGATCGCCTCCAGGGCCCCCTTCGTCATCAGCGTCGGGGCTCCGGCCTCGTTCACGAGCACCGACAGGCGTTTGCGCTGGAAGTCGTAGGGCACCTCGTCGAGCCGCGATGCCGGGTCGGGTGGGGGCGCGCCTGCGAGGACGGCCTCGTCCAGCGGGTTGGCGAAGCCCTGCTGCAGCCCGGCGTTGAGCCGGGCCAGCCGCAGCACCTCCTCGCTCGGCTCGCCCCCGATGCCGGTCGCGCGATCCAGCCGGATCGCGCCTGCGGTGAGCGTGCCCGTTTTGTCAGTGCACAGAACGGTCATCGCGCCGAAGTCCTCGATCGCGTCCAGGCGCTTGACGATGACGCGCTCGGCGGCCATCTTGCGGGCGCCGGCGGACAGGCTGACGGCCACGATGGCGGGCAACAACTGCGGGGTCAGGCCGACGGCCAGCGCGAAGGAGAACAGCAGCGCGTCCACGATGGGACGCTCCAGCACCACGTTGACGACGAAGATGACGGTGACCAGCACCACCATCGCCCGTACCAGGAGCAGGCCGAAGCGGGTCATCCCGCGCTCGAAGCCGGTGGTGACGTCGCGTCCGGCCAGCTCGGCGGTCACCTCGGCGAACTCGGTCGCGCGCCCGGTGCGTGTCACGGTGGCGGTGGCGGTGCCGCTGGCTACGTGAGTGGCCGCGTAAAGCTCAGACGCGAAGGTCTTCTCCGCGGGGAACGACTCGCCCGTCAGCGCCGACTCGTCCACAAGCAGGCTCTGGGCCCGTTCGACGACGCAGTCGGCCGGGACGATGTCGCCGGCCCGCAGCACCAGCAGGTCGCCCGGGACCACTTCGGCGGCGGGCACGGACACTTCGCGGCCGTCCCTGATCACCTCGGCCTCCACGCGCACGCGGGCCAGCAGGGAGTCGACGGCACTGCCCGCGGAGTGTTCCTGCCAGAATCCGAGCGCGCCGCTCAGGACGATGATCACCAGGATGATGAACCCGTCGGTCAGGTCGCCGAGAACCATGGACAAGGCCGTGGCGGTGATCAGGATGAGCACGATGGGGCTGGTGAACTGGCCAGCAGCAGCCGCAGCCCACGGTGCCCGCGCGGCCCGGCCACCTGGTTCGGCCCGTGCGACCGCAGCCGCCGCCGCGCCTCCGCGCCGGTCAACCCATGGTTCACCGAGTTGTCCACGGTCGCGCCGCCTTTCCGGCGCCATCGACGGGGATGTCACGCTCGCGGCACGCCCCGGGAACCGCTTGCAAGCCGGTCATCTTGCCGACGACCGGCGCCGCCCACGGGATCGGCTTGCGGTGTCGTGACGTGCATGTGAGGGTCATCATGCCCTCCTCCCAGGAACTATCCCAGCACGGCAGTGCCGCCTGCCCGGCTGATGCGACGGACCTGTCGTCCTCGTCACGCATGTCCGAGCACAGCGGAACGCCCGCCCCGGTGGTGCTGGGGGCGGGCGTGTCCCGGTGCGCACTACTTCAGCCAGGCGTGACGCTGCACGATCGGCAGGCCGCCGAGCCCGACGGTGGTACCGGCACCGGCCATCGCCAGGCCGATCAGAACGATGGAGTAGACGATGTGGTCGTCCATGAAGGGGTTGTTGGCCAGGGGCAGCTCGGCCGCCCACATCAGGACCAGCATCAGCGTGCCGGCGACGGCGGCGAGCCTGGCGGCGACGCCGAGGATCAGCGCCAGGCCGACACCGAGCAGGCCGGCCATGAACAGCCAGTCCACCCACACCTGTCCCGCCAGCGCGGAGAAGAGGCCGCCGAGCGCGTTCTCGCCGGTGCCCTTGAGGAACCCGGTCGTCGGGCTACCGCCCGCGATCCAGGCCCGATCCGACGGGGTGGCGAAGCCCCATCCGAACGTCTTGTCCAGGAACGCCCACAGGAAGATCCAGCCGATCGCGATCCGGGCGACTGCCCAGACGTAGTCGACCGGACGGCGTCCCTCGGTGATGGTCGCGCCCGCCTGCCCGGCGGACCTGTCGATCGTGGCGGCCATGACGGCCCCCCTTCCATGGCGGTGTGTCTCGTGCCCTCATCACACCGGGAAGGGCCCGTCCGAGGCAGTGCCGTACGACCGTCGCACGAAGGACCTTGGTCCTGGGGTGGACCTGTGCGGCGTGCGGGTAGAGCCGTACCGTCACCGGCGACGCGGTGTCGCCGGCAAGCCGGTCCCGAAGGCCGGAGGCCGACACGAGGAGGCGAGATGCTCGTCCGCGAGGTCATGAGCAGCCCGGCGGTCACCGTCCGCCACGACGATCCGGTGCGGCGGGCCGTCCGGGTCCTGCACGGCCACGACATCACCGCCGCCCCCGTCGTCGACGACGAGGGCCGGCTCGTCGGCGTGGTAAGCGAGCTCGACCTGTTGCGCGGCGAGTTCGAGCCCGATCCACGGGCCACCGTACGGCCGGTCGCCGCGTCCGCCGAGCCACTCCCCCGCCGGATCATGGACGTCATGACCCGGGACATTGTCACCGTCACCGGGACGACGGACGTCACCGTCGCCATCGACCTCATGGTCCGTCAGCGGGTCAAGAGCCTGCCCGTCGTGGACGGCCGGCGGATCGTCGGGATGCTCAGCCGCCGTGATCTGATGGCCATGCTCGCGCGTACGGACGAGGACCTGCGTCGGGCGGTGGAGGCAGCGCTGCGCGAACAGTTCCCGGCGGGACCAGGCTGGGGCCTCGCCGTCCACGATGGCGTGGCCGAGCTGAGCGGGCCGCTTGGCGACCAGGCCGGTCACATCGCCGACGTCCTCGCCCGTACGGTGCCCGGCATCGTGCGGGTCAGGCACGTCGACAGGTCGCCGTGACGCACTGGACGGGCCCTCACTGTGCGCGGCGCGGGCGCACGACCGCGACCGGGCAGGTCACGCGGCGCAGCACCGCATGGCTGACCGAGCCCAACCGGCCAGACCGTCACCACCTACGCCGACCTGGTCCGCTACGCGACCGCCGGCGAGCCGTACGTGATCAGGTTGAACGGCACCATCGTCGGCGGCGGCTTCTTCCTCAACGGCGTCTCGAACGTCATCATCCGCAACCTGACGATCAGGGACACCCGGATGCCGGAGGACGATCCCGACGACAAGGAATTCGACTACGACGGCATCCAGATGGACGGCGCCCACCACGTCTGGATCGACCACAACCACATCACGCGCAGTACGACGGCCTGATCGACAGCCGTAAGGACACCAGTTACCTGACGGTCTCGTGGAACGTGCTGTCGGAGAACAACAAGTCGTTCGGGATCGGCTGAACCGACGACGTCACCGCCCGCATGACGATCCACCACAACTGGATCCACCACACCAACCAGCGCAACCCCAGCACCGACAACGTGGCCTACGCCCGCCTGTACAACAACTACCTGCAGAACATCACCGGCTACGGCCATTACGCCCGCGGCGCTACGGAAATGGTCCTGGAGAACAGCTACTTCCAGAACGTGAAGGACCCGTACTACCGCGACGACGCCGCCCAGCTCCGCCAGTCCGGCAGCATCTGCTCCGGCTGCTCCGGCCAACAGGAAACCGGCGGCTCAGCCTTCGCGCCAAGCTCCTTCTGCTCCTACGGCCTCGACGCGGCCTCCCAGGTCCCCTCCCTGGTCCAGGCAGGCGCCGGCCCGCAGTCCAACATCGGAACCTGACCCTTTTCTGATACGGGTGGTGACGGCTCAGACCGCCATCACCCGTATCGTCTACGTCGGAGCTGCGGTCAGCAATCAACCGCTGAGCTGACGCCTCGATACGCCTCCAGCGCTGCTCCTGCGAAGGCGCTGCTGCTGCCGGGGCCATGGCGTTCCGTTATGCCGTACTTTCCTGCCAGGTATTCCTCTACTGCGATCCGGCTACTGGGCGCGTCGCTGCAGGCCAGACTCACTACCCTTTTCGCCGACTGGATGGCGTCCTGGTCCGACATCCGGCTCTGCGGGAAACCCGCTGTCCGAAGCTTCATGAGAAACTCCTCGTCAGGATCCGCCGCAGTCCACAGAGCGGTGGGAGCACTGGCCGCGGCAACGGGACCGAGTGGAGTTGCTGCTATTGCCATCGCCGAAGTAAGGACTGCAACCACTCTCGCTGGACGGCTGCAATGTCCGTGCTTCCTCATTTTCGACCTCCGTCCGAGGGAAGTGAGGAATCCGTGGCCTAGCGAGGAGTGCAAAACTTCTGCATACCCTCGTCGAACCCCTTGTAGTATCCGGTCCGGTAGCCGTAGAAGTAACCCTGGCTATAAGCGTCGCCCTCCTTCACTTTGGGCCAGGGCTTATTGCTCGCCGCGCAGTGGTTCCGCGTCTGGGCCAGAGCCGCCGAATACCCGTCGGAGTTACCTTTCTCGTAGCCCTTTTGGTACGGGGACGGCGGTTCCAGACGCATGACGGGATCTCTCGAACCGATCGTCGATGCTTCGGCAGCCACCGGACCGGCAGCCATCCCGACGAGAAGCATCGGGCCCAGGATGATGAAGCGTCCAGCATGCATGAGATCTCACTCTCCTCCACGAGACCTACTGAGAGGCTCCTCGTTCGGGAATTGCTCTCCCGCAGAGACGCACCTTTCTGCCTACGTCCGTGCAGTAACCCTTACGCGGGTCCTGGCGGCCACGCGACCGCCGTCCCGACCAGCCTAAGCCGCCGCTCCTGATGAAGCACAAGACGCAGCACCTCAAGAACCTGCCATGCGCTTTCCCCTGGCAGGTTCTTGTGCCAAGAAATGCGCACCCCCACTCGACTTTGCCCAATCTTTACCACCGGACAGGCTTACTTCAGCGCGATGCCTGATCCAGCCGCTCAGAATCGCGCTGCCCACGGCCGAGCAGGCACCGCTCCCTACATTTCCAGCAAGTCGAGTTGATCGTTTGCATGAATTTTCGGACACCAGGTCGGCAGGTGGCCCGAAGCCACAATGTCACGAATGACATCGACCATTGCGGCGACCCCCTTGTCCCGCACGACGATCAGATCGGGCGTACCAAAGTACCGGCCGGAGAGATTTTCGCCGGACTGCCGATGGCGGTCCATTATCCGCGATATCTGGTCCAGCGTGATGAGCAGGGCGCTGTACCGCTCACCGGTGGGCAACGTGATGATGGAATCGCCGACTTCCAGGTCCCCTGCATCGACATTCCCATCAAGGAGGATGTCGACTTCGAAACCATCGCCCACCCAGTGGAAATATGGTTCACTAGCCAGTCTTCCCAGCAGCATTCTGATGACTCTTCCTCGTCGCCGATGGCAGAAATAATCTTATAGCAGCTACAGAGGATCAAAGGCTGAGGCTACCGAGATGGCGGGGCGTTTCAGCAGGTAAGCGGCACAGCCATGCCATCACCCTGGCACTTCATGTTCTGTACGCCCGCGAGGAACCCGCCGTTGCCACCTGGAAGGGGCCTGGTGAAGATTGGTGCGTCGGGAAGGATGTCGTTCGGCCCAGCGCGCTACTGCAGCCTCGTTGCTTAGTGAAGGGAAGCACATGGACATCGAGAACATCATGACCTGGGACCCGCAAGACTTCCCTCCAGGTAGGGCCAGCCGGGACCGGTGCACCTGGGGAGGGAACGGGGCAGACGACCCTTGCACCGAGGACATCAAGTACACCGTGGTGGACAGCCTCGGGCGGCGCTGGTCCAGTTGCGAGTCGCACATGAACGCTTATCGGAAGTCCCGGCAGAGGCACGACCTCTGACACTAGCAGTAACACCTAGTAGTACTTTGTCAGCTCGTCGTGACAGCCGTTGGTGGCAGGCAGGGTAGCGGCCGCTCCAGAGGCCAACAGTACCCGGAGCATGTGCAAGATCTTGTAGAAGGTCGTCCCGCCACGCCTGCCGATCCTTCACGTACTGCTTCCTGAGCTTCTTCACCCGCTCCTACCAGCTGAGCTGCTTGGCCACGTCGTACGGGTCGGCCGGCTACGCCGTGGCCGGCTGCCGCGCCGGCGCCATCACCCGGTGACGGGTGTGCGGGACCACTGCTGGTTGGCGCCGCCGTTGCACGCGTACTGCTTCAGGACGACGCCGTCGGCGGTCGAGGAGGCCGGCACGTCCACGCACTTGCCGCTGTGCCGGGCCCGCAGCTCGAAGTAGCCGCCGGCGGCGACCATCTGGAACTGCTGGTTGGCGCCGCTGCCGCAGGTGTACTGGATGAGCTCGGCGCCGTCGGCGGTCGAGGCGCTCACCACGTCCAGGCACTTGCCGCTGTGCCGGCTGATGAGGCGCCAGTAGCCGCCGCCGGCGTCCTGGAAGCGCCACTGTTGCCAGGCGCCGCCGTTGGCGGCGTACTGGCCGACGCGCGCGCCGTCGGCGGTGTTCGGCTGCTGCACGTCCATGACCTTGCCGCTGTGGCGCGCGGCGACCGTGTAGTAGGACGGGGGCGGCGTCGGGGTGATGGTGTCGCCCCAGGCGTAGCGGATCCGGTCGGCGCCGGAGGCGTTGCGGACGGTCAGGCGCAGGTCGGTGCCGCTGCCGCTCAGCGCGTACATCGAGTACCAGTCGTAACCGATGTCGCCGGGCTTGCCGCCGAGTGCGGGCCAGTAGGTGCCGCCCATCTGGTTGTCCCGCATGACCTGCGCCATGGCGCGGATGTGGCGCACGAAGTTGTCGGCGCTGCCCGCGTCGGCGTAGTCGAGACCGGTCGACATCGGCGCGCCGAACTCGGTCGCGACCGCTCGGGAGGCGCAGCCGCCCAGGCGGGTCTGGATGTGGCTGCGGAAGGCGTCGTAGGTCATGGGGCTGTAGAAGAAGGCGTAGTGGTGGAAGGACAGCAGGGTCGCGCCGAAACGGCCGTCGTTGCAGATGTCGCGCAGGTCCTGGCTGTAGCCGGTGCCGCCGATGAGCACCCGTCCCGGAGGGGCCGCGGTGTGCCGGGCCAGCCAGCCGGCCGCCACGTCGCGCCACTGGGCGGAGCTGTAGCCGTGCGGCTCGTTCATCGGCTCGAAGTAGACGTTGCCGTTGGAGCCGTAGGCGCCGGTCACGGTGGACCACATGGCGTTCCAGGCGGCCAGGTCGGTGATCCTGCCTCCGGAGGCGGCGCCGTCCTCCCAGTAGGCGAGGATGACCTTGAACCCTCGGGCGGTGGCGGCGTCGATCGCGCCGCGGTAGGCGTTCCACCAGGACGTGGCGGCGACCGTGTGGGTGTTGATGGGCAGCCGGACGGTGTTGACGGCCATGGTGGCGGCCATGTCGTCGTAGAGGCTGTCGGCCTTGGCCCGCACGGTGGCGTAGCCGTCGGACTGGCTCAGGCCCTGCACGACGAGGGGGCCGGTGCTGAAGTTGTCGCCCAGCACGGCCCAGTTCATGCCACGGAACTGGCTGGTGGCCGCCTGGGCCGGCGGCGCGGCCAGGACGAGGCCCGTCAGGGCAGCGAGCGCGGCCACCAGGAGGGGGATCAGCGATCGGCGTGCCTGGGTCGCTGTCATGGGGATCGCCTCTCAAATCTCTGTTAGCGCTAACATCGCGGCGAGCGGACAGTCCGAACCGGTTTTACGGGGACGTTTCAGGCGGTACTGCCGCCGAGTGTCGACGCGACCGTAAGGCTTGTCAAGAGGTTGACAGGAAGCACGGAATGCGCTTACCGGCTTTATGACGATTTTTCCGGCAATATGCCAGCGTCCATTCTGGCGACCAGCCTATCCCCCCATGGATCACTGGCTTTGGCACCCGGGCAAACTCGAGGTCTCTTTTCCATCCACCAGAACAAAGCAGGCGGCATCGTGCGTATCGGCCGCAAGCTGCGCAATCAGCGCCTTCTCCCATCCCTCGCCCTCACCGTCGCGACCTGCGCGAACACCGCCCTTCCCGCGCACACCGCCACCGGGTTCATGATGGCCGGCAATGAATGGCTCATGCATCCGCACGAGGGGTGCCACAATCTACGACCCGCCTCTGCGGAACGTGAGGATCTGGAACGCCCTCCGGGATAACGCCATCGTCGCCATTGATTCGCAGTACTCCTGCGAGGGCGCCATCACGCAGCGCATCTACGTCGATGAAAGGTACATCCTGTACGACGCCCTCCTTCATGGCGGGAACGCCCGGAGACTGACCCGCCGGCGCGATCGTGTCCGCGGTGACCGCCCGGTCCACCACCTCGCCCACGCCAGCGAATTCGCCCGGTAGATGTCAGGATGCTCCCATGAGACGCATGATCGTCCGTGGCCCGGTTTTACGGTGGGCAGCGGTACTCCTGGCAGGGGCTCTCCTTCTCACCGGGCTCGTCTGGTTCACCATCAACTCGGACGACCGGTTCGCTCGGTCGGCTCCTCAGATGGAGGCCGTCGCTCGCACGTTGGGGAAGGACGAGGTGCTCGGGCGCCGGACGATCGGCGCCCTGACCTTCGACACGGTCTTTTGGGACGGTGACGTGGTGGTCTTCCACCTGAGCGGCACTCACCGTGCGTACTTCTACAGCCCTGACCGGAGGCCGGGCGACTCATCGCCCGTGTGGGGACCGTGGTATACGTTCGTGAGCGATCCCCACTGAGGCTTCTCTCCTTCGGTCAAGCGAAAAGTGGTCGCATCCAGATCGAGCTGAGCCGGCCGTCAGTCGATCCGATGAGCACGCCGTCGGCGATCTCCGTCAGGTGTTCCGCGGAAGCACCCTCCGGTGCGACGCGAAGCCATCCCGATCTCGGATCGAATTCCTTTCGCCACGAGTCTTCGTCTGAGACCCCGTACGCGATTCCCCGCTGGAAGGTGCTCCCTACGAATTGCACGACGCCAGGAGTGCTGCGAGGGATCGGCAGCTCCGCTGTCTTCCACGATATCTTCGGGAAGTAGCCCCAGACGTGCAGGGCTTCGTAGCGGGGAAGTCCTACCTCGATTTGCAGCGTGCGGATGGCGACACTGGCGACTCCGTCTGCGGTGCAATCCAGATATTGATCAGGTTCTGAGTGCATGAAATTGATGCTGTATTCGTGGTCTATGTAGGTGAGGGTGCCGGCGAATGGGGGGCCGGGGCGTTGTTTTATGTTCATGAGGTGAGGTCGATGCGGTGGACCTGGGCTGGGGACTCGATGATGAGGGCTTGATCCTCGTGCCGCCACCGTACAGGGCGGTCGTCGCCGAGGGCGTGGACGCCGGTGATCTCGCGGTCGAGCAGGCTGGCCACACGCCCCAGACGGCGCAGGACCACCGGGCCGTCAGGGCGGGCGAGGGCGGTGTCGAAGATCGCTTCGCCGTTGACGGCGAGCCGGTCGCCGATGCCGGCCAGGATGGCGCATTCGTCGTCGTCGATCTCGCCGTCGCCGGTGATCGGTACGCTGAGCAGCAGGTTCCCGTTCTTGTTGACCACGTCGGCGAGCATGCCGACCGCCTGGGCCGCGCTCTTGTAGGTGTGCTCGGCGAGCCGGCGCGCGTCGTAGTGCCACGAGCCGAGGCAGGTGCGAGTCTGCCATGGGTGCGGTTCGATGCGGTCGCTCGCGCCGCGTTCGACGTCCCAGGTCAGGGCGCGGCGCCGGCGTTCGTCGAGGATCTTGCCGCAGACGATCATGTCCTCGCCGAGGTTGTACAGCTCGGCGGCGATCTCCAGGCCGACCGGGCCGCATTGGTGCGGCGGGAGCACGGTGTCGTCGAAGTAGACCACGTCAGGCCGGTACGCCTGGGCCAGTTGCAGGGTTCTGGCCTTGAAGTTCGCCTGGTAGGCGGTGTCCGGGTGGTGCTCGGGGTCGGGCCAGTCCCAGTGGTGGTGGACGGTCTTCGGCTGGTCGAAGCCGGGGATCGGCCGGTGGTCCTGCGCGTACAGCTCCCGCGGGTCGAGCCCTTACCACCAGGTGCCGGCGCCGTCCGCCTTGGTGAGCCGCCCGTCGTACGGCACGCCCCCCAGCGGCCCGTCGGGGTCGGCGCCCTGGCTCGTACCAGGACCAGGCGTGCACGCTCACCCCGAACCGCAGCCCGTGCGAGCGTGCGGCGGCGGCCCACTCGCCGACGGCGACGAGTTCCTCCGGGTCCCAGCGGGACGCCTTCCACTCGTTGATGACATCCTTGAACCCGAACTGCGACGGATGCCCGTAACGCTCGCGGTGGTAGCGGAAGGCGTCCGTGCCCGGGAGGTCCCTTCGACGATCACGCGAAGTACCGAGCCTGCAGGGGAAACAGCCCGGAGTGAAGGCCTTCAGACCGCCGCTGCCACGGCCGACGCCGCCGGGCGGCCCGGACTGTCACGGTGGAAGATCGCCAGGAGGGCGAACCAGACCAGGATCATGATTCCGGCCGGGCGCAGGTACTCCTCGGCGAGCTGAGTGCCGACGAAGGAGTAGCCGGCGAGCCAGACGCCCGTGACGACGCCGACCACGCGGACCGGCCAGGAGTGGCTGACCAGGGAACTCGCCACGATCCAGACACCGGCGAGTACGTGGCCGCCGAGCCGGACCGCCCAGGCCGTGTCGTGGTCGACCCCGTTGATCATCAGGATGCCGGTGAGGACGTCGAGCACCACCCAGCCGTACCCCGCTGCCTTGGCCCAGGCCGCCGCCTCCAGGCGGGAGACCAGGAAGAGGATCGAGAGGTGGAAGAAGACGCCCAGGTATTCTCCCCACGCCACGTCCGGGTCCGTGAAGAAGGCGATCACGGCGGGCAGGAACAGGACGAGCGGGAGCAGCGCGAGCAGGCGCAGGCTGGCATAGTGCCGTCGAGCATCGAGCATCGGTGATGTCCTTCGCATGAGCCGTATGGTCGGGTTCGAACACTAGAGAGGCAGTGTTGACATGTCAACAGCTGGCGGGAGCGAGGCGACTGAGCTGTGGCTGCGCTGGAAACGCGCTCATGAGCTGGTACGTGCCGCCGTCGTCGCCGAGACCACAGCGGCGTCCGGCCTCTCGGAGGCGGAACTGAGCGTCTTGGTCTGCCTGCACGAGTCCGGCGGGAGCCTGCGGCAGAACGCCCTCGCCGCCGCCCTCAACTGGGACCGGACGCGGCTGTCGCACCTGCTGACCCGGATGGCCGATCGTGACTACGTGGCCCGCGACAAGGTGCCGAACGGGATGGAGGTCGCGCTACGCCCGGAAGGCAGAAACGCGATCAATGCCACGTTGCCGACACTGGAGAAAGCCACTCGCCGCCACCTGCTGGACCGGCTCGGCCCGGACGACGCCAGGACGCTCAAGGCCATCACCGATCGCCTCCTGTCCGACGACGGGGGTGCCTGAGGTGCTCTCAGAGCACCGATTCGGGACGATGAGCACCTACCTGCCGGCGAGCGGCTGAGATCACGTCGCTGAGCCGAACGTCTAAGCTGCAGACGTTCCTGATCGTGCGTGGTTGGGACTCCTCCGCCGCCCCTCGGGCTGGTTACCCGATCAACGGGGCGGCGGCCGGCCCCTCGCCGACCTTGCGTCGGCGAGGGGCCTTTCGCGTCCGCCCAGCTACGCCGCGATGACCCGGCGTGACCGAGGTGGTTCCCCCAGCAGACACCGGACCAGCCTCTGGTCAAACGCGTAACCAGCAGGTTACGCTTCCTGTGTGGACGAAGTGGCAGGGGCGATCGCAGATCAGGTGCGGCGGCAGATCCTGGTGATGCTCAAAGACGGGCAGCTCTCGGCCGGCGAGATCGCCGAACGCTTCTCGATCAGCCGCCCCGCCGTGAGCCGCCACCTGCGCGTGCTCCGGCAGAGCGGACTGGTCAGGGCTGAGCTGGTCGGCCGGCAGCGCCTCTACACGCTCGACGCGGAGCAGTTCACCGAGCTGGCCGGCTGGCTGGCCCAGTTCCTCGGGCCCTCCGGCTGGGAGCACCGCTTCGACGCTCTGGAGACCGAGGTCTACCGGACACGCCGCGAACGCCGTACGAACAGCGCAAAGACAAGCAGCGAGACCGACAGCAAGGGAGAAACAGCATGAAACGCTTCCCCACCGGCAAGCTCTTCCGCGCGGACGACGGCGTCGACCTCGTCCTCACCCGGACGTTCCGCGCGCCCGCCGAGGACGTGTGGGCCAGCGTCACCGAGCCGGAGCGTACCGCGCGCTGGTTCGGCCCGTGGGAGGGCGAGGCAGGACCCGGCCGGACGATCAGGGTCCAGCTGGTGTTCGAGGAGAAGGCTCCCTGGGCCGAGATGCGCATCGAAGCCTGCGAGCCGCCCCGCCGGCTGGAGATCACCGCCAAGGACACGGCCGGCTCCTGGCACCTCGAACTCCTGCTGTCGGAAGCGGACAGCGGCACCGAGCTGCGCTTCGTCCAGCACCTGGCCAGTGCCGAGGGCATCGGCGAGATCGGCCCCGGCTGGGAGTACTACCTCGACCTGCTGGCGGCCTCGCACGACGGCTCCGCCAAGCCGGAGTTCGACGACTACTACCCCGCGCTGAAGTCGTCCTACGAACACCTGACCGTCACGGAGCCCGAGGCGTAGATCGCCGGGTATCTCGGCCTGGCCGTCCTGACCCGAACGTCGGCATCGTTTTCCGGAGGGCCAGCGCCGTAACGTTGGGTCGAGTAGGAAGGAAACACCTGAAAGCAGGCAAGTAACCCTTCGGCGAAGCTCGCCCCGGCCCCCCCGTCAGGCCCGGCGGTAGTCGTCGATCCAGCAGGAAGAGAAGGATGACGAACACCGACAGACAGACGGACCCGCAGGACCCCGAGTACTCCGACGTCCCGGCTGCGCGGATCAATCCGCACATCCCGCACCCCGCGCGCATCTACGACTACTTACTGGGCGGCAAGGACAACTTCGCCTCCGACCGGGAGGCCGCCGAGGCGCTCATCAAGCTGTCGCCGGGCACGCGGGAGGGGGTACGCGCCCATCGTGCCTTCGTGGGCCGGGCCGTGCGGTACCTGGCGGCCGAGGCGGGCGTCACCCAGTTCCTGGACATCGGCACCGGCCTGCCGACCCAGGATCCCACCCACGTGATCGCCCAGCGGGCGGTGCCCGAGGCGCGGGTGGCGTACGTGGACAACGATCCGATCGTCTCGGTGCACGGCCGCGCCCTGCTGACCGGCGACCCGGCGGGCGCCACGGAGATGATCGAGGCGGACCTGCGCGAGCCGGAGAAGATCCTGAACGACCCCGCGGTCCGGGATCTGCTCGACTTCACCCGCCCCGTGGCCGTCATCCTGGCGGGCATCCTGCACTTCGTCACCGACGACGAGAACCCGTACGGGGTGGTGGAGCAGCTCAAGGCCGCGGTGCCCAGCGGCAGCCACCTGCTGCTGTCGCACATCACCATGGACTTCGCCGACCACCTGAGCCGCGAGGAGTTCACCAAGCCGTACGACAACAGCTCCGCGCCCATGGTGCCGCGCAGCCACGACGAGACGATGCGCTTCTTCGACGGCTGGAACCTGCTGGACCCGGGCCTCGTCGAGGTGGTGACCTGGCGGCCGGACCTCACCGAATACCAGGAGGAGATCCCCGGCGGGCACGCCTGGGCGTACGGGGGCCTGGCGATCAAACCTTAGACGAAGTCGTCTCACGCGACCAGTATCACGCCGGCCGGACGGGGCACGTGGTGCCGGGCGCGGGCACCTTGCCATCGTTCAGGTACCGGTCCACGTGGCCGATCACGCAAGGGTCACCGGCGTTCAGGTACCGGCCGTGGCCGATGCCGTCGTACGTGGTCGTGACCGAACCGGGAACCTGGTCGGGGTGATGGCGCGGGCAGAGGGTACTTCGACTTGGCTGTGTGGTATGTTGCAAGACTTTGCTCCGATCATGAAGGAACGCCATGGACGCCCCTACCTTGCACCGCCGATTTCTCAGCGATGTGGTCCCTCAGATTCGGCATGATGCCCGCGTCACCGGTGTGGCCGTCGCGGGGTCGATTGCGGGAGGTCATGCCGACGCTTATTCCGATGTGGATCTGATCGTGGTCATCGACGACGAGGCGTTCGACGCGGTCATGAAGGAACGGCTCACGCTGATCGATGCATGGACTGAGCTGGTGGCCGGATTCACCGGAGAGCATGTCGGAGAGCCCCGTCTGATCATCACGCTCGTCGGACCGCCCCTGCTGCATGTGGACTTCAAGTTCGTGCGGGCCTCCGACTTCGCCGAACGTGGCGAGGATCCTGTCGTCTTGTGGGATCGAGATGGCCACCTGGCCAAGACGCTCGTGGAGCATCCGCCGGTAAGCCCGCCCCTTGACCTGCAGTGGATCGAGGACCGGTTCTGGATCTGGGTGCACTACGGTGCGACGAAGCTCGGCCGCGGTGAGCTGTTCGAGGCCATCGGCTTTCTCAACTACCTGCGCGAGACGGTGCTGGCTCCCCTGGCCGCTCGCCGGGTAGGTGCCATCCCCCGCGGCGTGCGTCACCTCGAGTCCGTCGCGCCGGAAGAGGCACGCGACCTTCAGGCAACGCTCTGCGGTTACGACCAGTATGAGATCGGTCAGGCGTTCCTCGCCAGTGTCGCGCTCTACCTGCGGTGGCTCGGTGACGCTGGAGCGGTGATCCAACGCCATCACCATGCCGAAGAGCTCGCCGTTCAGTACCTCCGCGACGTCATCGCTGAGGTGACCTGATGTCGCAACGCGCAGACGCGCGTTTTCGATGCCCCCATAGTGGGCCATCACAGCGAGGGTGGCGGCCACGACCCGGTGAATCAGCGATGACAAGCGCGGGCAGAAATGATCAGCCGGTGTTGCGCCGGGCAGGGAGCTTCACGACCTCCGCGAGGTCCACCAGATCGACATACTCCCTGCCTCCTCCACGGTGAGGCAGTCCGCGATCCGGTACCGGCGTCGCCGTACCAGGGGGGCGCCGTGATGAGCTGACGGTAGTCGAGGCTCTTGGGCTCGACTCGATACCGCCTGAACTACTGACACCCGCATGGCCAAATCCTACGGACATACCCTATCGACATGAATCGCCCACGTGCCCCTGGCGCGCGAGCCGTTCGGTGAGATCGTCCAGAATCGCCGCAGTGGCGGTGGCGCCGAAGCGGGTGGCGCCCGCCTCATGGAGCTTCAGCAGCACGTCCAGGGTGCGGATGCCGCCGGCCGCCTTGACCTTGACCCGGTCGGAGACATGGGCGCGCATGAGCCGGATGTCGGCTGGCGTCGCGCCGCCAGACGCGAACCCGGTGGAGGTTTTGACGTACGTGGCACCGGCCTGCTCACTGAGTCGGCAGGCCCGGATCTTCTCGTCATCGGTGAGGTAGGCGTTCTCGAAGATGACCTTCACCACGATACCGGGGGCCGACTCCACGACGGTATGGATGTCGGCGAGCACGGCCTCGTCTTCGCCGGCGCGCAGGCGTCCGATGTTGAGCACGATGTCGAGCTCCCCGGCTCCGTCGAAGACTGCTGCGCGCGCCTCGGCCGCTTTGATGCGTGGGGAGGAGGAGCCGTGCGGGAAGCCGACCACCGTGCCGATCACCACGCCGCTTCCAGTGAGTCGCTCGGCGGCCGGCTCCACGTCACACGGTTTGACACAGACGGAAGCGACGTTGTAGCGGGCGGCCAGGTCGCATCCCGCTCGTACATCGTCGTTGGTCAGCTCAGGGCGCAGCAGTGAGTGATCGATCATTTGGGCCACGTCGGCGACGGCGCTGATCACGGTTATCCGGCTCCCTTGATGGTCATCGGGGATGGGTTGGGGTGACGTTCACGGGCGGAGGGGGTCGCTCGCCGGGGACTCGACGGTGAAGGCAACATCGAGCCTGTATCGGACGGCGATGTAGAGGGTGTCGGTGAGCTCCAGCGGCTCGTCGTGCTGATCGAGGATCAGGCGATGCTCGACCAGCAGCGGTGCGCCGGGGTCTACAGCGAGCAGGGCGGCCTCATCCTCGCTCGCGACTCGGGCGCCGATGCGGGCGTGGCCGCGGGCCGGAGTGCGGCCGAGCGCGATCAGTGTGGCGTGCAGGGAGCCGTGCTCGAGGTCGCCCTCCAGCAGGCCGCGCAGGCCACCGGGGAACACCGCGCGTTCGAGGGCGATCGGTACGTCGTCCGCCAGCCGAACACGTTCGACGGCGATAACCCGGGCTCGCTTGCCCAGCCGCAGCCGGTCGGTCTCCTGCGCGGTGGCGGGGCGCGTGCTGGCCGTGAGCAACCGGGAGGAGGGCCGCTGCCCGCGCCTGCGGATCTCCTCGCTGAACCGCACCAGGCTCTCGGCACGGCGGCTGCCCGACGGCGGGGCCACAAAGGTGCCCCGCCCCGGTCGCCGGATCACCAGACCGTCTGTGACCAGGCGCTGCACGGCAACACGAGCGGTCATCCTGCTGACGGCGAACTCTTCGCTCAACTCCGTTTCCGAGGGCAGCGCGTCACCCGGCTGCGCGGCGGCGATGCGCTCGCGCAGTGCCTGTTCGATGACGAAGTAGCGAGGGGCGAAATCCTCGGGCCGCTTGGCTGTCGCGTTCACATCGACAACCGTACACCAAACGTATATACAGCTATACGACCACTTGTCAGGATGAAAGAAGGGCGAGACCATGGAGCCAGACGTCAAGCACGCCATCCGCCAGATCTCCACGAAAGTGGTCTACGAGTCGCCGTATATGCGGCTACGGGAGGACCGGATCGTCCGCCTGGACGGGTGTGAAGGCGTGTACAGCTACGTGGACAAGCCCGATTTCGCCCTGGTCATCGCGGTCGAGAACGACGGTTTCCATCTCGTGGAGCAATATCGGTATCCGGTGCGTGCACGATCGTGGGAGTTCGTCCAAGGAGCGCTGCCGGGCCTGGCCACGGGCGACCCCGAAGCGGTGGCCCGGCAGGAGCTGCACGAGGAAACCGGCATCACGGCCGGGGCGATGGGGCATCTGGGACGGCTCAACTGTGCCACCGGCATGTCGTCACAGGGCTTCGATGTGTTCGTGGCCTCGCAGCTGACCCACGGGGAGGCGAGACCGGAGGCCGAAGAGCAGGATCTGCGGCGTCAGTGGTTTTCGCGGGCGGAGTTCGAACGCATGGTCCGCGATGGAGTGGTCACCGATGACTCCACGCTGGCCGCGTACGCCCTGTTCCTCCTGCGTGGGCCCTTCGTCGTTTGAGGCCGGCCGGTCACCACGGTCTTGGCGCGACTGCCGTTGCGGCTGTTCTTCCCGGCCGGGTCGTGCCTGTCATGGCCGGGGAGATCGGTGATCTCGCCTGAGCGCGCCCACCAGCCGGCCGATCCCGATGATGATCCCGACCGGCGCCGCACCGCCGGCGACGACCGCGAGGACCGCGGTCGCGCCGGTCATGAGCGGCGCCTGCGCGAAGGCGTACCCGATCAGGGCGGGCATCGCCCATCGCCGGGGGTTCGTCCCCGCGCTCACGCCTCGTCCCCGCGGAGCATCGTCGCTCCTCCTGAACGGCTTACGCCCATGCTCCGGAGGGGCTCGCCGAGCGAACGAGACGTCTGAAATGCGCCAGCATGCCGGCGGCCGGGCGGAGGAGAATCCGCTCGTGATCGCTCAACCGCAGGGAATCCGCATCCGGCACCGCGGGCGTCGACCGCAGGTCCATCCCACCGCCTACGTCGCCCCGACGGCCACCCTCGTCGGTGACATCCGCGTGGGGCCCAGGGCGCGGGTGATGTACGGCGCGGTGCTCGATGCGGAGGGGTCGCGGATCGGAGCTCCAGATGATCCCGGTGGTTCCGTATCAGCCGGAATAGAGTGGAGCCGGCCTGGGAGCGGGCCGACGAGCGGTGGCGCCACCCGCACCGGCCGTGAACGGCTTCACGAGCGCACCAGCTTCTCCAGCGGGACCTTGGGGTCGGCGAGGGCCGCGCGGTCCACGGGGGTTCGTGCGAGGACGAGGGCTTTGAGGTGGTCGCCCTGGTCCCAGATGTTGACGTTCATCGCGGCGATGACCCGGTCGTCCCGCAGCCAGAACGCGAGGAATTCCCGCCCGCTCAGATCACCGCGGATGACGACGTCGTGGTCGGTGCCGGGCGGGACGTGGCCGAGGTACTCCATGCCCAGGTCGTACTGGTCGGTGTAGAAGTAGGGCGGTTCGTCGTAGGCGGCCGGGCGGCCGAGCATGGCGCGGGCGGCGACGGGCGGCTGGTTGAGGGCGTTGGCCCAGTGTTCGACCCGCACGTGGTGGCCCAGGCGGGGGTGGTGGGCGTTGGCGACGTCGCCGGCGGCGTAGATGTCGGGATCGCTGGTCCGCAGGTCCGCCCCGACCTTCACCCCGTTGTCGACGGTGAGGCCCGCGGCGGCGGCCAGCTCGGTGTCGGGGACGGCGCCGATGCCGGCCAGCACGGCGTCCGCGTCGATGGCGGTGCCGTCGGCCAGGCGTACGCCGGTCTCGGTGACCTCGGCGAGGCGGGCGCCCAGCCGTAGGTCCACGCCGTGCTCGCGGTGCAGGTCGGCGAAGACGGCGCCGATCTCGGGGCCGAGGGCGGACAGCAGCGGCTGCTGCCCCTGCTCGACGACGGTGACCTCGGCTCCGGCCGCGCGGGCCGCGGCGGCGGTCTCCAGGCCGATCCAGCCGGCGCCGATGATCGCGACCCTGCGCGCGGCGGCCAGGGTGGCGCGCAGCCGGTCGGAGTCGTCCACGGTACGCAGGTACAGCACCCGCTCGTGGCCCGGCACGCTCAGGCGGCGCGGCTGGGCGCCGGTGGCGAGCAGGAGCTTGTCGTAGCGGAGTCGTTCGCCGCCGGACAGCGTCACCTCGTGCGCGGCCGGGTCGACGGCGGTGACGGAGACGCCGGTACGGACGTCCACGTCGTGCTCGCGGTACCAGTCCGCGTCGTGGACGAAGATCTTGTCGCGTTCGTCGCTGCCCTGGAGGTAGCCCTTCGACAGCGGCGGGCGTTCGTAGGGCAGGTGGGGTTCCCGTCCCACGAGCACGATCTCGCCGTCGAACCCCTCCTCGCGCAGCGCCTCGGCCGCCTTGGCCGCGGCCAGGCCGCCGCCCACGATCACGAATGCCGCCATCGTCGATCTCCTGTCTGCTCGTCAGGTATGGGACTGACCGGTCAGCGCGAAGAACTCCTGCCGGGACCTCGCGTCCTCGCGCAGCGTCCCCTTCAGGGCCGAGGTGACCGTGCGGGACCCCGGCACGCGTACGCCGCGCATCGACATGCACAGGTGCTCGGCCTCGATCACCACGCCGACCCCCTTCGGCGACAGGTGCCGCTGGAGCCAGTCGGCGACCTGCTTGGTCAGCCGCTCCTGCACCTGCAGGTCGCGGGCGAACAGCTCGACCACCCGCGCGAGCTTCGACAGCCCCCAAGATACGGTCGCCCGGCAGGTAGCCCACGTGCGCCACGCCCTGGAAGGGCAGCAGATGGTGCTCGCACAACGACTGCACGGGGATGTCGCGGACCAGCACGAGCTCGTCGTAGCCCTCCTCGTTGGGGAAGGTCGTCAGGTCGAACTCGCGCGGCTCCAGCATTTCGGCGTAGGCGCGCGCGACCCGCTTCGGCGTGTCGGCCAGGTGCTCGGACTGCACGTCGCGGCCCAGCGCGGTCAGCAGGTCGGTCACCGCTCGCTGGGCGGCCTCCAGGTCCACTCCCCCGCCCCTGACCACCCGCAGGCGCCGCGACCGGCGCTCGGCGTCGCCGGCCTCCTCCACCACGGACTCGCTCATGCCGCCCCCCTTCTATCGACAAGTTTCGTTAACATTAGAAGGGGCACGATAATTTCGTCAACAGGAGTGGGTTTTAGAATGGGCGAAGCCGACGGCATCTCCGCCATCGCGGCGCTGGACGAGCCGACGCGGCGCCGCCTGTACGCGTACGTGGTGCGCCAGCCGGAGCCGGTGAGCCGCGACGAGGCGGCCGACGCCCTGCAGGCGCCGCGCAACACCGTCTCCTTCCACCTGGAGAAGCTGGTCGAGGGAGGGCTGCTCGAAGCCGTCTACCAGCGCCGCACCGGCCGGTCGGGCCCCGGCGCCGGCCGTCCCGCCAAGCTCTACCGCCGCGCTCCCGGGCAGATCGCCGTCTCCCTGCCCGACCGGCGCTACGAGACCGCCGCCCACCTGCTCGCCGACGCCCTCCAGGAGGCGGAGGCCACGGGAGAGCCGCCCCGTACCGTGCTCGACCGCCGCGCCCGCGACCTGGGCCGGGCCCTCGGCCGCGACGCCACCGCCGGCGTCATGCCGACCCTGGAGGCTCTGGGCTTCGAGCCGCGCGCCTGCGACGGCACGATCGCCCTGGCCAACTGCCCATTCCGCAGCCTCGCCGAGCGGCACACCGCCCTGGTCTGCGGCATGAACCTCAGCCTGCTCGCCGGCCTGCTCGAAGCGCTCCCCGAGCCCGGCCTCACGGCCCTGCTGGAGCCGAGCCAGGAGCACTGCTGCGTACGCCTCCGCCCGGCCGGGTGACGGTCACTCCTTGACCGGCCGGACCACGGCGACCGGGCAGGTCGCGTGGTGCAGCACGGCGTGGCTGACCGAGCCGAGCAGCGCCGAGGCGAACCCGCCGAGCCCCCGCGAGCCCACCACCAGGAGATCGGCCGCCTTGGCCGCCCTGGCAAGGGCGGTGACCGGGTGGTCGCACGGCTGCTCGTCGGTCACCACCAGGTCGGGGTTGGCGTCGCGCCACGGCTCGACCAGTTCGCGTGCCCTGCGCGGCTCCGCCTGCACGATCTCCTCGATCAGGATGCTGTAGCCGACGGCGTACGGGGAGAAGGCCGGCACCTGCCAGGCCGTCACCACGTGCAGCTCGGCCCGGCGGCTCCTGGCCTGCTCGATGGCGTACTCCATGGCCGCCCGCGCGTGCTCGGAGCCGTCGTAGCCGACCACGATCCGCCGGTGCTCCACGGGGTGCAGGGCGCGGATCACGACGACCGGGCCCGTCGCGTGCCCGGCGACCGCGTTGCTCACCGAGCCGAGCAGCATGCCCTTGAACCCGCCGAGGCCGCGGCTGCCCAGCACGAGACTGTCGGCCGTCGCGGACTCGGCGATCAGCTCCTCGACGACGTTACCCGGCCTCAGGTCCGCCGTCACCTTGACGCCGGCCAGGCCACGGGCCCGATCGGCGGTGGCCTCCAGCGCGTCGGCGCAGTACTCGACGCCCTCGCTGTGCGACCACCGCTCGCACACGTGCACCAGCCGCAGGTCCAGCCCCCGCCGCCCGGCGTCGAGCGCCGCCCAGTCCACCGCCGCGCGAGCCGCGGCCGATCCGTCGACGCCGACCACGATCTGCCTGGTCATCGCATCTCCTCGGGCCGTTCCGTCCCTTACTTCCAGTTTCGCTCTCGGCCGGGGAGAGCCGCACCAGGAGGAAGTCCCAGGTCAGCAGGCCTTTGGTCCCAAGATCGGGGGTCAGTCGCCGGTGGTGCGGGCGGCCAGCTGCCCGGCGACGTCCTTGATCGCGTTCAGCACCCGCTCCGCCCTGTGGAGGTGTCGTCGGCGGGATTCTCCTGCGCGTTGGGTACCAGCTTCTTCAGCAGGGCGGAGGGGAAGATCGAGCAGATGTTCTCGCCCTTGAACGAGGCCGGCTCGACGGCCGCCCGTTCCTTCTCGGGCTCCTTCTCCGGCGCCGTCGCCTCCGTACGCGCGCCATCGTCGCCACCGCCCCGGCCTTGGGCGTGGTCGGCGGCGTCTCCACCTTCACCGAGGTGACGTCGTCGAGCTTGCTCGGCAGATCCAGCTCGCCGTCGTCGGCGAAGGAGGTGGCGAGGATGGGGATCAGTCCCGACGGAACCAACGGATATGTCCCTTTCAAGCGGAGGGGGCAGTCTTCCTGGCCACGATTCTCGGCCAGCCGATCGTGCGGCCGGCGTCCGTCGCCAGTCGGCGGGCCCACTCGGCGCAGGCCGGGCGGGCCTGGGGCGGGGCGGTCTGGGCGGCCAGTTCCTGCCAGCGCAGGCTGTGTCTCCAGCCGTCGGGCACGAGGTCGGCGTGTTCGACGGTCATGGGGGCCGAGCGTTCGAGGTGGGTGCGCCACCAGGCCGGGCTGTGGAAGGCCTGGTGGTCCCAGGTCCACATGTCGGCCAGGTGGCCGGGTGGGCCGGCGTCCAGTTCCTCGGTGATGCCGAGGACCACGATGCCGAGGACGCCGCCGGGGGCGAGGAACTGCTGCAGGTAGCCGAGGTAGAGGTCGTCGGTGCCGAAGTACTGGTACGCGTCCAGGCTGATGATCGCGTCGAAGTACTCGTGGGCGAATCTCAGGTCGTGGGCCTCCACGCGTACCGGCAGGACCTGGGATTCCACGCCGGCCTCGACGATCAGGGGCCACGTCTCGGGGCGGAGCCACATGTCGGCGGCCACGACCTGCACGCCGAACTCCTTGGCGAGGAAGATCGAGCTGGTCGCCCAGCCGCAGCCCAGGTCCAGCACGCGCATGCCGGGCGTCAGGTCGAGCAGGCCGGTCAGGGACTCGGCCAGCCACAGCGGGTTGGGGCCGTCGGCGTAGCGGGCCTGCCAGACCGGGTCGTACGTGGCCGAGCGCGGGAACTGGGGGTGGATGAGTTTCTCGGCGACCAGTGCGGGGTCCGCGTCGTCGGTCAGCACGTCGTGGGCTCCGATCCTGGGCGGTTGCGGATGGCGCGGCGGCTGAGCCACCACAGGGCCCGGCACAGGTGTTCGCGGTCGCGGTCGATGCCGGCCAGCCGGTTGGCCTGCATGTGGGCGAGGCTTTCGAGGATGTTCTGTTCTGGGGTGGTGAGCACGTGCCGGGCGGCCAGTTCGCGGATGCGGTGGCCGGTGTCGGCGAGCGGTTGGCGCTGCCGGGCGAAGACGGGGTCCAGCACGGCCCGGTACTCGGGGGCGCGCGGGTCGGGGCGGCGCTCGCCGGGAGTGAGGAGCTCGCAGAGCAGCGGGCGGAGTTCGCGGAAGCGCCTGCGGGCGGTGTGGGTGACGTGCGCTTCGCCGTCGCGGGGGTGGGGGTGGGCGGCCCAGGCGGCGTACAGCTCGTGCAGGGCGGCCACCTGCACCACGTCGGGGTCGAGCCCGGTGCGCAGGAGGTCCGCGGCGGCCTCGCTGCCGGCCCAGAACGCGGTCTCGACCAGGGAGATCGCGTGGCCGCCGCCGTACCGCTCCACCTCGCGGTCGTAACTGGCGAACGCGAGGTCCGTGGCCTGGCAGTCGCGGACGAGGCCGCTCCCCCAGGCCGCGCATCGGGACATGACCTCGGCGGCGTCGTCCCGCGTGTGGAAGCGCAGGCGCAGGTGCGGCAGCGGGTCGGCGTACCGGATGAAGAACCAGCGGTCGGTGAGGTGACCGAGGCCGGCGAGCAGGGCGCGCAGCGGCCCTGTGATGATCGCGTCGTGCTGGTCAGGGGCGGCGTACAGCTTCATGTGGATCCACTCGCCGCCCGGCAGCCAGCGGCGGGGAACGGCGGGTGCGGCGGCCGTGCGGGGAGCGGTGGGTTCGGGCATGCGGGTGCGGTCGCGCAGCACCAGCGGTACGACGATCTCGGCGTGGTACGGGCGGCCCGCCCGGTCGCGCAGCCACAGGTCGCCGGGGCCGGGGAGGGCTTCGAGCAGGCGGATCTCCGCGCCCGGACGCCGGAGCCCGCGGTGCAGTTCGTCCACCCAGAGCGGGTGGTCCAGGTCGAGCAGCAGCCGGTTGTCGCGGAAGGTCAGGTAGACGTGGCGCGGCACCCGCCACCTGCGCCGCCACCTCTGGCAGGCGTGGAAGAAGGCGTCCGGGTCGCCGGTGGGCGGGAGGGTGGCGGATGTGAGCGCCCATTGGGCGGGCTGGAGCACCACCTTGCGGCGGGTCAGCCGGGGCAGGAAGGGGGCGCCCGCCGCCGGGCCCCAGTCGAACGCGCACAGCGGGGTGTAGCCGTCCTCGGAGAACTCCAGGAGGGCGCGGCAGATGTTCGGGGCGTGGGTGACGTTCACCGCGTGGGTCTGGCCGATCGCCAGGGGTCGGCCCAGGGAGAGGGAGCGCAGGTAGAAGTGGTCCCCGGTGGCGCCGAGCACGATGTCCGTCAGGGGGATCTGCTTGACCGGCGGGCCGGTGGGCTCGGCGTTCACGCACACTTCGTGGTCGCGGGTGGGTGGATGGACGGCCAGGTTGCCGCTGCGGTTGGTCGTGATGCCGTGGTTCAGCTCGGCGAACACCGTGTCGGGACGCAGCTCCTCCTCCAGCCGCTGCTGGGCGCGGAGCCGTGCCAGGGCGGCCTCGGCGAGCAGGTCGAAGAAGCGGCCGAAGGACTGCCCGCCGCCGTAGTTGCCGATGGTGCTGAGCACGAGCCGCCACCGGCCGTCGCGGAGCGCCTCGGGCGAGGCGGCGGCGAGCTGGAAGAAGACGTCCTGGGAGGTACGCGGGCGGCTGTGGGCCTCGTCGGGGCGCCAGACGGTGAGCCGGTCGAGCAGGTCGTCGTCGAGCTCGACCGCGAGCAGCCCGTCGTGGGCGGCGCGGACGGCGGTCTCGACCAGGGCGCGGTCGCGTTCGGGGTGCTCGGGCTCCGGCTGGTGCGGCCACGCATGTGCGAGTGCCGGTTCGCGGTAGGTGGCGGGCGGGCCGAGGCCGGTCTCCGGGTGGAGCACGTCGAGCAGCGGCAGCTCGACGCCGGCGCCGTAGCGCTCCAGGAAGACGTGGTGGTAGTCGACGATGTGCGGCCGCCGTTGCCAGGCGCAGCCGAGCCGCATCAGCAGCTCTCCCGCCTCGGCCGCCGCCGTGCCGATCTCCGCCGGCAGCGTCGCCCGCTCCAGGGCGAGTGCCGTGTCGAGCTGGAACGTCGGGCCGGTGAAGCCGGGCGCCATCGCGCGCTGGCCCGCCTCGAGCCGGGCCACTCGCGCGGCGCCGCCTTCCCTGTCCACCTCGTCGGCGAGCTGCCGCACCTTCTGGAGGTCTGCTACGACGTCGTCGTGCACGCCGCGGTCGATCAGACGCTTGGCCAGGTGGACTTCGGGCAGCGGCTCGGCCGGGGCGGGGAGCAGATCGGGCAGGAGGATGCGCAGGTCGAAGAGCTGGTCGAGCAGGCGGTCGATCTTGTGGTGGGGTGCGTTCGGGAAGCGGCCGGCCAAGGCGGCCTTCAGCTCGGAGTACGTCGGGCCCTGCTCTGCCAGCTCCAGCGCGGCGGTGAGAGGGCGGCTCGTCGAGAGCTCGATGCGCCGGTTCTGCGCATACAGGACGATGCGGGTGCCGAAGCGGTGCAGCAGGGCGTTCACGTGTACGCCGAGCCGGTCGCGATCGAGCCGATCGGTGACGCGGGCCAGCCAGACGTTGTCGGCCCTGGTCCTGGTCGCCCGCACCGGGTCGGCGGCCAGGGTCGCGATCCCGGAGGCGTCGTCGAAGGCGCCGGTGGCGACGCCGGCGAACAGGCCCATGGGGGTGGGCCGGGTGGACATCCTCGTCAGGTACCTGAGCAGGGCGGCGTCCCGGCGGTTCGCCGCCTTACCGCCGGTGCCGGGTGTGGACAGCGCGGCGGCCAGGTCCGGGCTCGCGACCTGGAGTGCCTGGCGGACGCGTGGCTCGAAGGCGAGTTCGCGCAGCGCACGCCGTCCCTGGTCACGGGCCTGTGCCAGAGCGGCCGGCGCGTCCTGGATCGTCAGCGTGTCGGCGGGCAGGACGGGGGCGCGGAGCATGAACAGCTCCGACGCCGCGTACAGACGCTCAGGATGTGCCATGCGGCTGGTCCTCCTTGCTCTCGCCGACGCCGCTCAGCCGGCCATCAGGGCGTCGGCCCAGCGGGGCGGCACCGGCTCGGTGACGGACAGCAGCGCCAGCGCGACGCCCGCCGCGCCCTCCAGCAGTCCTGGCTGGTCGATCCAGGCGCCGCCGCTGCTGGCGGCGAGCGGCGATCCCGGTTCGCCGGTCACCTGCGGCTTGTAGTCCCGCACGATGAGCGGGTGGCCGGGGTCGCAGCCGCCGAGCAGCCGTTCGACCAGGCGTTCCAGCGCCGCCTTTGCCGCCGCGCTGCCGGTCCGGACGGCGAACGCCCGGCAGATCAGCAGCACTCCCCCGAGTCCGTGGCACAACCCCGGGCCGAGGGTGCGCGGCCGCGCCTCCAGCCGGCGCAGCGCGGCCTCGAAACCCTCGACCGCGACGGCCCGTACGGCCGCGTCGCCGAGCGCCTCGGCGGCGTCGAGCAGGGCGGAGGTGATGCCGGGTGCGCCGTAGCAGTACGCGGGCTCAGATGGCTGCCCCAGCCGGGGCGCGATCTCGCCCGACGCGTCGAACGGCATGACGCGCGACCACGTACGGCCGTGCTCGCCCCACCACGAGGCCGCGACGAGCTGATCGGCGAGGCCGCGGATCGCCCCGCGCATGCCGGGGGCGCGATGACCGGCGAGCCAGGCCCTGCTGAGCGCCGCCAGCGGCCCCGGGAGGCCGTGGGCCAGGCCGAGGTCCACGTAGCCGTGGGGGTGGAGCTCGCGTTCGCCGTCCCGTCCGTAGTTCTCCGGCGCGATCCGCCAAGGCGTCCAGCGGGAGGTGGTGAGCGGCCCATGGCCGGTGGCGCAGCGGGCGACGAGCCGCTCGATGACCAGGTGGACGATCGCGGGCCGGCGGGAGGCGTAGCCGAGTATGCGAGGCCGCTGATGACGTCGTAGTCGTGCACGGTCAACGCCCGATCGGCGGCGGGGCCGAACCCGTCGAGCTGCTGGGCCAACCGGCTGTCGAGGCCGCGCAGCGTCCTGGCGTACCGGCCGTCCTCATCGCATTCGGCGACGGCGAGGGCGATGCCGGTGGTGCCGAGTGACAGTCCGGGGCGCTGCAGCGGACGCTCGCGGGTGCTCGCGGCGGCCACCTTCAGCCACCGGTGCGCCTGCGTCCACCAGCCGGAGTCAGGGAAGGCGCGGGCGGCGTGCGCGAAGGCGACCGCGCTGCCGGCGGCGCCCCCGTACAGGGCCGCGCCCGGCTCCCACAGGGAGCGGCCGACCGTCGCCGCGGCCGACCGCGCCGCCTCGGCGACCAGCTCCTCGTCGCGGAGGCGGTGCAGGATCTCGGCCGCGGCCTTGCGCGCCTCGGACGCCGTCGCGGCGGGCAGCAGCTCAGTCAAAGGGGAAGATCTCCAGGAGGTGGCCGAAGCGGGCGTTGAAGAGCCGGTGGTGCTCGGCGGTGAACACTTCCCGCCAGGTGCCGATCCGGCCGCGGTGGAAGCTGTAGGCGTTGCGGTTGTACACCTTGCCGACGACGACCTCGGGGTCCATGTCGGTGCCGACGTGCTCGGCGACCCGGCGTACGGCGGCGAGCTGGCGTTCGGCACTGCCGCCGCCCTGCTCGCCGATCAGCTCCTCGAACGACACGGCGCACACGTCGGGGTGGTGGAACAGGCTGACGGCGGCCTCGAAGTCGGACAGCAGCGGGACGGCCGGGTCGCGGAGGAGATAGGTGATGCGCTCGGACATGGTCGGCAGGCTGCGCAGGATCGGGCGGAACACGGCGGCCTCGGGCTGGCGGCCGAGCGCGTGGCCGCCCTCGCCGGACAGGAACGTCGCCATGGAGATGAGCGTGTCGCGCGGGTCGCGGTAGCCCAGGATCACGCGCGGGCCTTCCGGGCTCTGCCACTCCCGCAGGAACGCGGGGTCCATCCGCCAGATGTCGAGCGAGTGGAACGTCCAGCAGATGCCGGGCGGGGTCGTGGAGAAGGGCCGCCCCCACGCCTCGGGGTGCATCGGCACCGGCTGGTCCAGCTCGGGGCTGGCCAGCTTGGTGTGGAAGACGTTGCCCGCGGCGAGCTTGGCCCGCCACAGTTCGGCGACCTGGAACCACAGGAGGTTGGTGGCCTGGACGAACCCGTCGCGGTCCGCGCGGTGGTCGAGCTCGGCCGCCGCGATGGGATGCATGTAGTGGCGGGCCAGCTCGATGCGCCGGCGCAGGCTCAGCGCCACCACGGCCGCGCGCGGCGGGACGGCCTCGCCGTCGGTGTGGTAGCCGAGCAGGATCATCAGCTCCTGCAGGAGATGGGTTCCGCTCTTTCGCGGGGAGACGGCTATGACGCGCTCTGCGGGCATGGGAGACCTCTCGTTCGCCGTGCCGTCCCGTCGCGACCGGCATGGGGACGGGCCGCGACGGGCGGATCACCTGATGCTCAGCAGCACTTGCTGGGCCACGAGGTGACCGTGATGCACGGCGCACACGTCCACCAGTGGGTGTGCCGGCCGACGGGCTGGGTGCCCTCGGGCAGGACGGAGATCTCGATGTCCAGCTCGAACTCGTCGAGGTCGTCGGTCGCGGGTTCGGTCTGCGTGATGCTCATGGCGGTCACCTTTCTTTCCGGATAGGGCGTGATCTCTGGCGGGGTTTCATGCGGTGACGACCAGGCCGTCGTCCACGAGCGCCCGCAGGGCCGTGCCGGCCTGGCGGAGTGCCTCGGCGGGCGGGACGACGCCGGCGACCGACTCGGCGTACTCCTTGCTGATCGCCGCGCTGTCCCGGCCGTCGCACAGGCGGTAGACGAGCCAGGCGGCGGGGTTGAGCCAGCGCACGCGGGGCGGGTCGGCGAGGGCCACGACGAGGCGGCGCTGTTCGGGCAGCGGTACGGCGGCGACCGGGGCGACGGCCTGGTACGTCGTGCCGTCCCCGCCTCCGGGTGTGGGCGGGGCGAGCAGGTCGAGCGCCTTGACCAGCCAGGCGATGAGCTGGTGGCCGTAGCCGGTGAACAGACCGGAGCGCTGCGCGAGCTGCTCGGCGAGGTGGCGGGCGCGCAGCTCGGGGGTGGCGTAGCGGGCGCCGCCGAAGGTCGCGCGGCTGACTGCGGCGTCCGCGGGCGGCTCTCCGAACCGGCTCGTGATCTCGGGTCCGGCCGAGCGGGCCAGGCCGTGGTAGACGGCGAGGTGGACGTACACGTGCAGGGCGAACAGCACCCGCATCAGTGACCAGGCCTCGCGCCGCCACGGGATCGGGACGACGTCGGCAGTGGCGTCGACGTGGTCGAAGACCACGGCGCCGCAGCGGATGATCTCGAAGAGGGCGAGGTGGAGCGCCTCGTGCAGCAGTGCTCCCGCCGCGTCCCAGACGTTCTGCAGCTTCTCGGGGGCGATGAAGACGGTGGCGGGGAAGCGGTCGCCGCCGGAGACGGAGTGCAGCGGCCCGTCCTCGCCCTCGTCGCGGGCGAGGCCGATCATGCCGACGTTGGCGAGGACGCCCGGTCCGACGGACGGCATCAGTGCCGTGAGCAGGGCGGCCGCCTCGTCGATCATCTTGAGCTCGGCGGCGGAGGGTTTGATCGGGACGTCGGCCGTTCCCCGGGGGAACTGTTCGTCGAGCAGGGACCACAGGCGTGCCGTGACGGGATCTTTCGTGCTGCGGGTCGTCTCCGTCCACGCCCAGGCCGAACGCGGAGACTCGCCGGCCGCGCGGCTCACCGCGTAACCGCCGGCGGCTGCGCGGCTCACCGCGTAACCGCCGGCGGCTGCGCGGCTCACCGCGTAACCGCCGGCGGCTGCGCGGCTCACCGCGTAGCCGGCGTCGGCGGGCAGCAGGCCGGGCAGGAGCAGGCCGGTGTCCGCCTGTGTGGTGACGGTCTGCAGGTCCTGCGTGGTGACGGTCTGCAGGTCCTGCGTGGTGACGGTCTGCAGGTCCTGCGTGGTGACGGTCTGCAGGTCGCTCTCGAACGCGCTGCGCAGCACCGGGTCGCGGCTCAGCACCCGCAGGTCCGCGTCGGGCGCTGCCGCGCAGCGCCGTACCGGCTCGGCGTTGTGCGGGGTCAGCTCGGCCAGCAGGGTCAGGCCGACGCGCAGCCGCCCGAGCACGCGCCGCTCGATGGCGGCGGCGTCGCCGTACTCGGGGTCGGTGCCGAGCAGCCGCTCCACCTCCTGCCAGAGCGTCATGGGCAGGCTCCTTTCCTTGACGGAGGTGGCCGGGTGCCGGTCGGCACCCGGCCACCGGATCACGTGTTGTCGGGACGGTGGGGGCCGCGGTCACGCGGGTACCAGTCGCGCTCGGCCGCGTTGTCCGAGGTCACGGCCGGAGCCTCCACCGACGTGCTGGAGCGGATGAACTCGCGGGGGTCGGGCACTGATGTCATGATCATCTTTCCTTTCGTTGGGTTGGTCACCTGTCGGCGGATGGCTTGAGTGGGAGCGCGGGCGGCGAGTCGACGGCGTCCGCGTCGGTCAGCGGACGGGCGTCGCCGGCGAAGCGGTCCAGCTCGGCGCCGCTGAGCAGCGTCGTCCCGGCCGGCGGGCCGCCCGCGACGACGAGGTTGCCGATCCGGTCGCCGCGCAGCACGTCGGGCTCTGCGAACAGGCGCACCTCGTCGAACACCGCCCGGAACGTCGCGACCTGGCGGCGGGCGAAGGCGAAGGGGACCGCGTCCAGGATGTTCAGCGCGTAGTGGCCGCCCGGCTTGAGCACCGCCGCCACCGCGGTGAGGAACTCCAGGCTCGTGAGCCGCGCGGGGACGCCGGTCCTGGTCAGCACGTCCGTGACGATGAGGTCGTAGGCGTGCGGGCGGGCGGAGCTGACGGCGTCGCGGGCGTCCGCGATGCGGATCTCCAGGCCGGACGGCGGCGGCAGCACCTCCGTGACCGTTCTCATCAGCGTGGCGTCCCGGTCCACGACCAGCTGGGACGATCCCGGGCGGGTGGTGGAGACGTAGCGCGGGAGTGTGAGACCTCCGCCGCCCAGGTGCAGCGCCGTGATCGGCGCGCCGGGGGGCGCGGCTCCGTCCGCGATGGTGGCCAGCACCCGCACGTACGGCATTCTCAACCGGCGAGGGTCGGCGAGGTCCACATAGGACTGCGGGAAATGGTCGAGAATCAGCACCCACATATTCGGGCCACCGGCGGCCGGCGTCAGGTCGACCGTGCCGAAATCGGTCGACACGGTGACCGCGCCTTCGGGTTCTTGATGAACGGTCATGGAGTAACGGACCTTTCTCGCGACCCGTCCTTCGACAGCATTGAGCTTAGGTCGGTGCGCGAATCCATCACAGGTCAGTGACAGGCCATTCACCGGACATTTCCCGCGACTGCCGGTCGCGCGGCGTCGATGGCCGGCCCCCGCGCCCGGTGAATGTCCGGCAGATACCCTCCGCACGCCCTTTGAACTGCTGACCTGTGCGTCGATACTCCTGAAAGAGAACGCACACAGAAAGGTGGAAACGGCATGAGAACTGCTTTAGCGTCGGTGGGCGACAGGCTGCTCACGTTGCTCGCGCCGAAGGCGGTCGCCAGCGCGGGAGCCTGCGAATACGAGAGGTTCTGCAGTTCCCCGCAATGCAAGATAGGGACCAACCTCTACCCGCGTACGCTGTACACCCTGTACAGCAACTGCGACATCGTCTCCTCAGGCTGCTGCACCACCTAGCGCCGCATCGACGATTCCGCTTGGTTCCGCGTCACGCGGGACCAAGCGGAATTCGTCCCGGATTTTTGTGGGAGTCGGAACAGTGCTTGCTTATGTTGGCTTCGGTTGCCGGGTGGTGCTCGCGGTGGTCTTCCTGGCGGCGGCGGTGAGCAAAGTGCGCAACCGGCGCGATCGGGCCGCCTTCCGGACGTCCCTGGGAGCGTTCGGCGTCGAAGCCCGGTTCAGGCCCGCCGTGGCCGCGGTGGTGATCGCCGGTGAGCTGGCCACGGCGGCGCTGCTGGCGGCCGACGTCACCGCGCTCGCGGGGCTGGCCCTCGGGTCGGTGTTGCTGATCGTCTTCGCGCTGGCGATCGGCGCGGTGCTGCGGCGGGGCTCGTCGGTGAGCTGCCGGTGTTTCGGCGCCTCGACGCAGTCGCTGGGCCGGCGGCACCTCATACGCAACGCGCTCCTGCTACTGGTGGCGGCGGCGGGCGCCACGGGGACCGCGCCGGCCGTGGGGTGGAACCCGGGGGCCTTGCTGGTGGCCGGGTTCATGGCGGTGATCGTGGCCGCCCTTGTCATCTCTTATGACGATCTCGTGTCGGCGGTCCTCCCCCGCTGACGCTTCCCGAAGGATGGTGAGTCGATGGATGTGGTGCTGATCGCCGCGGTCGTCGTGGTCGGCGTGCTGGGCGGGCTCAACCTGCTGCTGATGCTCGCCGTGCTGCGGCGGCTGCGCGAGTACGACGACAAATGGGCACGGTCGGGCATGGACGACCTCGCCCAGCGCAGGTTCCTCCCCGACGCCGGCACGCGGGTCGCCGACTTCACCGCGACCACGCTGGACGGCACCGAGATCGCCCTGCGCGACCCGGCCGCGGTGAGCGGGGTGGACGCTCCGCTGCTGGTCGCGTTCTTCGCCACCGGCTGCCCGGCCTGTCACGACGAGCTGCCGCGTTTCGTCCAGTACGCCGCCACCGCGCCGGGCGGCCGCGAACGGCACCTGGCGGTGGTCTCCGGGTCGCCCGACGAGGTCGCGGACGTCGTGGAGGCCGTCTCGCCGGTGGCCCGCGTGGTGGTCGAGCCGGACGAGGGCCCGGTGGCGACCGCGTTCAGCGTACGGCGCTGGCCTTTGTTCGTCCTGCTCGGGCAGGACGGCACGATCCTCGCCGGCGTCGGCGGCGTCTCCGCTCTCGAGCGGCAGGCCGTCTCGGTGTGATGCGCGCTCTCGCGGAGGATGAGTCCGGCTGGCGGGAACGCTGCGTGACCGCGCTCGGCCTGGCCTGGCGGGCCAGGCCCGCGCTGCTCGCCGCGCAGCTGGCCGGGGCGCTGGTCATGGGCGCGACGCCGGTCGCGGTCGCGTGGCTGACCAAGCGGATCCTGGACGAGCTGCTGGGACGACAGCAGCCCATCGGCTGGCTGGTCGGGCAGAGCGCGCTCCTGGCCGGGCTCGGGCTGGTCGCGGCGGCCCTGCCGCATCTCTTCCAGTACGTCGACGCCGAGATGGGCCGTTCGATCCGGCTGCACAGCCGCGACCGGCTGTACGCGGCGCTGTCCCGGCTGGCCGGGCTGTCCAGGTTCGAGAACCCGGCCTTCCACGACCGGATCCGGCTGGCCCAGCAGGCCGGCGAGATCTCACCCCAGACGATGCTCGACGCCTCGCTGAGCGGCGTGCGGACGGTGGTCACCATGCTCGGGTTCACCGGGTCGCTGCTGGCGGTCAGCCCGGTCATGGCCGCGGTCGTGCTGGTCTCGGCCGTGCCGGTGGTCGCCGCCGAGCTGAGCCTGAGCGCCCGGCGGAGCCGGATGATGTGGACGGTCAGCCCGCACGAGCGGCGGCAGGTGTTCTACTCACAGCTGATGATCGACCGTACCGCCGCCAAGGAGATCCGGCTGTTCGGCCTGGCCGACTTCGTCCGCTCGCGGATGCTGAACGAGCTGCGCCAGGTCAACACCGCACAGCGGCGGCTGGACCGGCGGGTGTGCCACACCCAGTTCGGGCTGGCCGCGCTGACCGCCACCGTCGCCGGGGTCGGCCTGGTCTGGGGCATCCTGCAGGCCCGCGCCGGCCTGCTGACCCCGGGCGACGTGATCGTCTTCATCGCGGCCGTCGCCGGCGTACAGACCGGCCTGTCCGGGCTCGTCTCCCAGCTCGCCTCAGGGCACCAGGCGCTCCTGCAGTTCGCGCACTACCTCGCCGTCCTCAACGCCGAACCGGACGTGCCCGCCCCGGCCCTCCCCGCCGCCGCGCCCTCGTTGCGGGGCGCGATCGAGCTGCGCGACGTCTGGTTCCGCTACGACCCCGACAAGCCCTGGGTGCTGCGCGGCGTGAGCCTGCGCATCCCGGCCGGCTCCCTGCTGGCCCTGGTCGGTGTGAACGGCGCCGGCAAGAGCACCCTGGTCAAGCTCCTGTGCCGCCTGTACGAGCCCACCCGCGGCTCGATCACCTGGGACGGCGTGGACCTTCGCCACATCCACGTGGCCGACCTGCGCGAACGCATCGGCACCGTGTTCCAGGACCACATGAACTACGACTTCACCGCCGCCGACAACATCGGCATCGGCGACCTGCCCGCCCTGCACGACCGCGACAGGATCCGCACCGCCGCGACCGCCGCCGAGGTCGACGCCACCGTCACCGCGCTCCCCCACGGCTACGACACCCTGCTGAGCCGCATGTTCTTCATGAACTCCGACTCCGGCGACACCACCACGGGCGTGACCCTGTCCGGCGGCCAGTGGCAGCGCATCGCCCTCGCCCGCGGCCTCATGCGCGGCCGCCGCGACCTGCTCATCCTCGACGAACCCAGCTCCGGCCTGGACGCCGAGGCCGAGCACACCATCCACCGCCGCCTGGCCGAACACCGCCACGGCACCACCAGCGTCATCATCACCCACCGCCTCAACGGGGTCCGCATGGCCGACCACATCGCCGTCCTCGACGACGGCCGCATCACCGAGCGAGGCACCCATGAGGAGCTGATGGCGTACGACGGCACGTACGCCCGCCTTTTCCGCATGCAGGCCTCCGGCTACCAGCCGGACCCGATCCCATGATCCCCTTGACCCTGCTCACCGCCCTGGTCCTGACGATCATCCTCATCCGCCGCACCCTCGTGATCGTCACCGTCTCCGGCACCAGCATGACCCCGGCCCTCCACCCCGGCGAGAGACTCCTGGTCCGCAGATGCGACCTCACCGCGTTGCGGGTCGGCGACATAGTGGTCCTGGAACCCCCGCGCATCCCCGTCTCCCCCGAGGTCACAGCCCTTGCCCCGTTGCCCACCCGAACGAAATGGCAGGTGAAAAGAGTAGCCGCCCTCCCCGGCGACCCCATCCCTGAACCGGCGAGAAAAGCATCAGGCACCCTGCGAACCGTCCCGGACGGCACCCTGATCGTGCTGGGCGACAACAAGGCCAGCCACGACTCCCGCCTCTCAGGCCCCTACCCCGCCACCCACCTCCTCGGCCGCACCCTCCGGAAACTCTGACGCTCGTGTTCATCAGCTCGGACCGGCGAACGTACCGGCCGTAGGGAACCCGTGCCGGTTCATTCGGCGTTGCACCTGTAGATGCCGGGCCTCAATCGGCCGTTGCCTGCCTTTCGGAGCGTTCATGAAACCGCTGCCGTTGAGAATTCAGGCCCTCCTCTTCGCCACAGCGGCTCTATCGTTCTGTCTCAGTGTTCATCTTGAGCAGAATCATCTCGACTACCTTGACAGACATCCCATCATGGTCAATCTGATCTCCGGCGTGGTGGGATTCTCTACGGCGACTCTCGTCATCAGCGTCGGGTTCAACTGGTATGCGGGCAAAGAGGATAAAAGACAGCGGAAGGAGCACTATTCTTCGCTGATCTGGCATCTTCGCTCTTTCCTGACCTACGCTCACGCCGAAGCCTGGACCACGATCCCCGAGGACATCGCAGGCAGTGCGGCTCGACTGCTCGGGTATGCCGACCAGGAAGACGCACGTCTGTACGCGTACAGCGACAGGCTGGCGACAGGGCGCACGCCAGGACCGTCGACTCGCCTGCACCGGCACTGCACTGAGATCTTCGCAGTCGGAGCCAAGCTGCACGAGGCCCTTGATATCGGCCCCGACGCCGGCATTGTCAGAGCACGTACCGCTGGGATTGCTGCGTACAAGGATTATCTGCGTGCCGGCTCGGGTGCGACCGGTGATGCGTACTGGAATATGGTGAGCGCTACGAGTCGCTACGCTACTTACCTCTTGGACCATCCCGCATGTGATGCCCTGTCTGAGACGAGCGAGTTCCCCCGCGCATCCTCTTGACGGCTTGCGGCTACGCGTCGGCGTAAGGCGTGAAGAGCGTGTCGCGTTGCATCCACGACTCGTTGAGCAGCTCGCTGTGCAGCTCGCCCTGGACGATTCCGAGGAGGAGGTCCGTCGTGGGCAGGTCGTGCCGTTCCCAGACGTCGCCGTCGCGGTCCGAGATGCGGATCGGGTACGGGCCGGACCTCGCCTCGGGTGAGATCTGCCAGTAGAGCGTGATGCCTGCGCCGGTCGAGGCCCAGGGCAGCAGGCCGTCATCAGGGGCCAGGTCGTCGGGAGGCCCCACGACCTCGTCATCGAACAGGTCCTGGAGTTGCTCCCACTCCAGCTTCGATCGCTCCAGGTCGATGTGCTTGAGTCCTGCGGGGACGTGAAGTCTCAAGTAGCCCAGCCAGAGGCCGCCTCCGCCTGCGTCGAGAAGTTCGCGGTAGTCCTGTGGTACGGCGGTTCCGAGCCGGCGCATGACCCGTTCCCAGTCGTACGGGACGGGCGGCGGCGCGGGACGTGCCCTTTGGATCAGTTGCTGAGCTGCGGTTGCCATGCGGGTATGCCCTCAGGATCGCTTGTGTGAATTCAGAGCCTATTGCCAGGCCTCCCTTCATCGAATATCGTCGATTGTCGATGAAGGAAGAGACGGGGCCGCTGCCGCGCGCGGAGGCCGAGGAGTATGCGAGCTGGTTCAAGGCGCTGGCCGACGCGACGCGGATACAGATCGTGTCGTTGCTGGCCAGGCGGCGTGAGCCGATGAGCGTGGGTGAGATCGTGGCGGCCTCCGGGGTGGGGCAGTCCACGGTGTCGCACCACCTGAAGATCCTGGCCGAGGTGCGGTTCGTGCTGGTGGAGCGGCAGGGGACGTCCTCGCTGTACCGGATCAACGAGAACTGCGTGAGCTGTTTCCCCACCGCCGCCGACGTGGTGATGGGCAAGCCGGTGCCGGGTGCGCCGGTCTGTGAGTGAGGAGATCTCTGTGGCGTACGACGAGATCATCGACCATTACTCCGCCCTGGCCCGCAGCGCGCTTCATGGGCAGCGCGTCGCCGACTGCGACCCCGTCGCCTTCGCCGGCGGCGGCTTCGGTCCGGCCGGCTACGACGACACCGCCGCGCTCCCCGACGGGGCGCTCCGCGCCAGCCTGGGGTGTGGCAACCCGGTCGCCGTCGCGGAGATACGTGCCGGTGAGACGGTGCTCGACCTCGGCTCCGGTGGTGGCATCGACGTGCTGCTGTCGGCGCGCCGCGTCGGCCCTCACGGCACCGTCTTCGGCCTGGACGCCAGCCCCGCCATGCTGGAGCTGGCGCGGCGCAACGCGGAAGAGGCGGGCGTCACCGACGTGCGGTTCCTGCAGGGCACGATCGAGGCGATCCCGCTGCCCGGCCACGCGGTGGACGTGGTCATCTCCAACTGCGTGATCAACCTGTCCGGTGACAAGGCGGCGGTGCTGGCCGAGGCGTTCCGGGCGCTGCGGCCGGGCGGCCGGTTCGGCGTCAGCGACGTCGTCACCGCGCAGGTGCTCGACGAGCAGGCGCGGCAGCGGGCCGAGGAGCGCATCGGGTGTGTCGCCGGATCGCTCACGGTGCAGGAGTATCGGGACCTGCTCGTCACGGCCGGCTTCGTCTCCGTCACGGTCACCTTGACCGCCGATCACGGCGATGGGGTGCACTCGGCGATCGTCCAGGCTGAAAAGCCCGCGATCGGGCCCGGCCTGGAGATCCGGCCGATGCGCGAGAGCGACGCCGCGGAGGTGCTGGCGATCTACCAGGCCGGGCTGGACACCGGCCAGGCCAGCTTCGAGACCGTCGCGCCCAGCTGGGAAGGGTTCGCCGCGAGCAGGTTGCCGCATCTTCGGTACGTGGCCGTGGACACGGATTCCGGCGAGGTGCTCGGCTGGGTGGCGGCCTCGCGGGTTTCGTCTCGGAGCGTCTATGCCGGGGTGGTCGAGCACAGCGTTTACGTGCACCCCGGCTGCCAGGCTCACGGCATCGGCCGCGCCCTAATGGGGGCGTTCATCGCCGCGTGCGAGGACGCCGGCGTGTGGACGATCCAGTCCGGCGTCTTCCCCGAGAACACGGCCAGCCTGGTTCTCCATCAGGCGCTGGGTTTCCGCGTCGTCGGGACCCGCGAGCGCGTCGGTTGCCACCACGGGGTGTGGCGGGACGTGGTGATGGTGGAGCGGCGCAGCCCGGCGGTCGGCATTTGACCCACGCGGGAACATCCCGCGGTCTGCGGTGCTACGAGGACTGGAAGCTCGACGGCCCGGCCGGGCAGGGCAGGGAAGCCGTCCGGGCCATCCGCGACGGCATCCGGTCCCAGGTCGTCAGGCTGCTCGGCGAGCTACCGCGCGACGGCAGGGGCGGTCAGCGGAGCGAACAGGGCGCCCAGCCGGTTCACCGTATCGGGGATGATCCAGTAGTAGACCCAGGTGCCGCGCCGCTCACTGCCGATCAATCCGGCGGTGCGCAGCACCTTGAGGTGGTGACTGATGGTGGGCGCGGTCAGGTCGAAGGCGTCGGTCAGGTCGCACACGCACGCCTCGCCGCCGGCGTGAGAGCCGATCATGGACAGCAGCCGCAGGCGTACCGGGTCGGCCACCGCCTTGAGCAGCACGGCCAGCTCGGCGGCGTCGCCTTCGCTGAGCGGCTCGCGGGCGATCGGCGCGCAGCACGCCCCATCCTGCGCGCCCTGGCCGGCCTGGACGAGGGGCAGGGTCGTGGCGGTCATGCGGGGCCTCCGGACCTGGCGGATGTTTCGACGTTCGTCTAAATGATAGTCGGTGGTGGCCGGTCAGTGCGGCGGCGGCGATCAAGCAGGCGTGGGTGACGGCACCAGCCGCCAGTCCCTGGTTGGAGGCGCATCGCGCGCGGTGGCTCCGAACTACGCACAGCACTCGAACAAGCCCACGGCGAGAACCTCGAACTGCGACGCGAACTCGCTCGCCGTGGGCGGCGCCCAATGAGATACGTCACTGCCACGTCGGCGTACAGGCGGACGTACATAGGCATGTACACGTAGACGTGCAAGGGGTGGACCGGCCGAGCGCCCGTTGCGAGCAGGGCTCGGCCACCCGCTCAGAGATGATGCGAGTCACGGCTCGCCGTCACTGGCCGAGCAGGCGCTGGATGTCCTCCAGGCGTTTCGCGTCAGCGGCCAGATGCGCATCGGCGTTGTCGAATAGCGCGTCGGCCAGCGGCGAAAGGCCGGCCTTAGGTTCCCGCCCCGCCGCGATGTCCGCCCGCCGGCCCTCCAGCGCCCGGCAGGAGGCCGCCACCAACTCCCGCACCTCTCCCGAATCCAGCAACGCGTGCCAGCGCAGCGCCAGTGCGAAGTCGGGCCTGGTGGAGTGCGGGGGCGCGGACAGTGCCTTGCGCAGCAGGTCGCGTAGCGCACGCCGGCCCTCGGGCGTGATGGCGTGAACGCGGCGCAGCCGATCGCCGGCGCGCTCCTCCGAATGCGTCTCGGCCAGCCCCTCGGCCTCCAGCTTGGCCAAGGCGTGACAGACCGATCCCGGCTTCACGTCTGTTCACTGCTCGTCCGTGGCTCTGCACTTGTACCTGTACACCCGAATCTCCTGGTCAGCCGCAGCAGCCGCCCTGGGACGCCCCGACCAGCGGCAGCGGAGTGCTCAGGAGACCGCCGCTGATCCCGGTGGCCAGGCCGACCCGCTGCTCCTGGGCCTCGGCGAGGCTGGAGGAGCAGACGCCGGTTTCGGGCAGGTCGAGCTGGACGTCCCGCGCCGCCTCCCAGTCGTCGGCCAGCGCGGCGACCACCGAGCGGGCCTGCTCGTAGCCGGTGGCCAGCAGGAACGTGGGGGCGCGGCCGTAGCTCTTGACGCCGATCGCGTAGTAGCCGTCCTCGGGGTGGGCGAGCTCGTCGGCGCCGTGCGGCGGGACGGTGCCGCAGGAGTGCGCGTTGGGGTCGATCAGCGGGGCGAGGGCGCGGGTGGAGCCGAGGATCGGGTCGAGGTCGAGGCGCAGTTCCCCGGCGATGGTGTGGTCGGGACGGTAGCCGGTGGCGGCCACGATGCGGTCGGCGGTGACGGTCTGCTCGTGGCCTGCGGGGTCGCGGCTGAGCACGCGTACCTGGTCGCCGTCCCGTTCGACGGCATGGGCGAAGAAGCCGGTCACCAGGCTGATGCGGCCGCTCTCGACGTGGGCGTGCAGGCGGGTGCCGAGCGCTCCCCGTGCGGGCAGGGCGTCCGCGTCGCCACCGCCGTACGTACGGGCGGCGCTGCCGGCGCGGATCGCCCACGTGATCGGGGTGTCCGCGAGCTGGGCCAGGGCGAGCAGCGTGGTGGCCGCCGAGTGGCCGGCGCCGATGACCAGGACGTGCCTGCCCGCGTACCGGTCGCGGTCGGCCCCGAGGACGTCGGGCAGGGCGTGGTCGATCAGGTCACCGGCGTCCGCTTCGCCGTGGGCGGGCAGGCCGGAGGCGCCGAGCACGTTCGGGGTGGCGTAGGTGCCGGAGGCGTCGATGACGGCACGGGCGTGCAGCTCGCTCCCGTCGGCCAGGCGGATCAGGAACGGCGCCTGCTCGCGGCCCGCCGTACGGACGCGGTCGTAGCCGAGCCTGCTGATCGCCGTCACCTTCGCCCCGGTACGCACCCGCTCGCCGAACAGCTCGGCCAGCGGCGTCAGGTAGTCGTCGATCAGCTCGGCCCCGGTGGGCAGCCACTCGGGGTCCGGCGCGCTCCAGCCGGCGGCCTCCAGGAGGCGGCGGGCGGCGGGGTCGATGTCGTACTTCCAGGGACTGAACACCCGTACGTGCCCCCACTGCGCGATCGACGCCCCCGCCCGCTCTCCCGCCTCCAGCACCACGAAGTCCAGCCCGCGCTCGGCGAGGTGGGCCGCCGCGGCCAGCCCGATCGGGCCGGCGCCGATGACCGCGACGGGCAGGTCATCAGGTCGGGCGGCCGGGCGGCCGGGCTCCAGCTCGACGGCGGTGGGACCGCAGCATCCACTCATGACATCTCTCCTGTTTCGACATCCGTCTAAGTAGCGTCATCGGCAGAATGCCCGAAAACTTAGATGGATGTCAAATTCGACTTTCATCGAATCAACCGGCGTGCGGAGGCCACGCCGAGGTCGCCTGGCGGATTCCGCGCAGGTGGCGGGCCAGCGCGGCGACGACGCGGCGGGCGTCGGCGCCGACCCCGCGCAGGGTGTTCGAGGAGGGCGTACGCTGCCACTCCAGGCCCAGGTAGCCCAGCCCGGGATGAGTCAGGGACAGGCCGCGGCGCTGGCGCGGGCGCCCACCGCCATCCAACGCACCCATCCCGGCGAGGTACGGCAGGTCCGGCCGGTATCCGGTGGCCAGCAGCACCGCATCGACGCGCTCGCGCCGGCCGCCGGGCCAGACCGCCTGATCACCGTCCAGCCGGGCGAACATCGCCCGCCACGTGTAGCGTCCCTCGCGCAGCGCCCGGCGGTAGCGCCCGTCATCGAGCACGAGCGACGGCGGCGGGGCCTCCGCGCGGGCCAGCGGCAGCCGGTCGAACCCGGTCACGCGGAACCAGAAGTGCAGGTCACGACCCAGCGGGCGCTGCTCGACGAAGCGGATCGGCGCGCGGCCGACCAGCGTCACCCGGCGTTCGGCGGCCAGCTCGTACGCGATCTGGACCGCGGAGTTGCCCGTCCCGACGACGACGACGTGCTCACCGGGCAGCGTGGCCGGCGAACGGTAGCCGGCCGCGTGCAGCACCGGGCCGGTGAAAGCGTCCAGACCGGGCAGGGCGGGCCGGTGCGGGCGTCCGAAGGAGCCGCTGGCCGCGATGACAGCGGGGGCGGCGAGTTCCTGCCCGTCGGCCAGACGTACGAGGAAGCCGCTCTCGCCGGGCTGGACGGCCTCCACCCGGGCGCCGGTGCGCAGCTCGGCGCCGCGCTCGATCAGGGCGGCGGCGTAGCGCTCCAAGTAGGCGACGACCTCGTCACGGCGCGGGTAGCGTTCCGGGTCGCCGCCGAAGGCCATGCCGGGCAGGCCGCTGTAGCGGGCGGGTGAGAACAGGGCGAGGCTGTCGTAATAGCGCGGCCAGGAACCGGCCGGCCGGTCAGAGGACTCCAGCAGCACGGGCCGTAGCCCTTGCTCCAAGGCGGCGTACGCGGCGGCCAGGCCGGACTGCCCGGCTCCGACGATCAGGATGCGGTCATTGGACATGCCGCGAACGTACCGTCATTCTCTAATATGTCAATAAGTTGGTACGAGCGGTAAGGTGCGATGAACGGGAGGAGCAGGCATGGCAGAGACCACGGCATCATCGTCAGACGCCGCAGGGGAGACGTGCGCGCCGCAGCTGCCGCAGGCCGCCCAGGACTTTCTCAAGGCCCTGGCGAACGAGAGCCGCCAGCAGATCATGCTGTTGTTCGCCCGGGGCGCCGAGCTGTCGGTCAACCAGGTCGCCGAACGCGCCGGCATCAGCCAGTCCGCCGCCTCGCAGCAACTCGCCCTGCTCCGGCGCGGCGGCATCGTCACCTCCCGCCGGGCCGGCAAGGAGGTGCTGTACAGGGGCGATCGCGACAGCGTCTCCCGCATCCTCGACGATCTGCAGGGCTATCTGCGCTTCTGCTGCTGACGCGGTTCGCTCTCCTGGTCAAAAGCCGAAGACCTTCGACCCGTCCCGCGGGACCTTCGTCCCTGGCCGGTGGGGGCGGTGGCGGGTGAGCGTGGAGGGAGGAAGCGACGAGGAGGAGCCATGAAGGCGCTCATCTACCAGGGGCCGGGGCGGCGTACGTGGACAGAGGTGCCCGATCCCCGCCCGGTCGAGGCGACGGACGCGGTCGTGCGTGTGGACGCCGTCACCATCTGCGGCACCGACCTGCACATCCTCAAGGGCGACGTGCCCGCCGTCCAACCGCGGACCGTTCTCGGGCACGAGGCGGTCGGCACGGTGACCGCCACCGGGACGGCGGTGACGACCGTCAAGCGCGGCGACCGCGTCCTGGTGTCGTGCATCTCCGCCTGCGGCCGCTGCCGCTACTGCCGCACCGCCGCGTACGGCCAGTGCCTGGGCGGGGGCGGCTGGATCCTCGGGCACCGGATCGACGGCACGCAGGCCGAGTACGTACGCGTCCCGTTCGCCGACACCTCCACCCACATCCTGCCCGACGGGGTCTCCGACGAGGCGGCGCTCATGCTGGCCGACATCCTGCCGACCGCGTACGAGGTGGGCGTGCTGAACGGCCGCGTCCGGCCGGGCGACACGGTCGTGATCGTCGGCGCGGGGCCGATCGGCCTGGCCGCGATCACCACCGCGCAGTTGTTCACGCCTGGTCACATCGTCGTGGTAGACCCGGCGCCGGCCCGGCTGGAGGCGGCCAAGCGACTCGGCGCGGACGTGGTCGTCGGCGCCGGTGACGACCCGGCCGACGCCGTGGCCGAGCTGACCAAAGGTCTCGGCGCGGACGTCGCCATCGAGGCGGTCGGCATCCCTGAGACGTTCGAGCTGTGCACCAGGCTCGTCCGCCCGTGCGGCCACGTCGCCAACGTCGGCGTGCACGGCCGGCCGGCCACCCTGCATCTGGAGGACCTCTGGATCCGCGACCTGACCATCACCACCGGCCTGGTCGACACCTCCTCCACCCCGGCCCTCCTGGACATGGTCGCCGCCGGGCGCCTGGACCCGACCGGCTTCATCACCCACCGCTTCGCCCTGGACGACATGCCCGCCGCCTACGACACGTTCGCCGACCCGGCCTCGACCGGTGCGCTCAAGGTGGTCCTGACGCGGTGCAGCGGGCAGGGTTGAAGCATGCCGGAGGACAGCTTCGACGAGCGGATCGCGGCGACGTACGAGGCGAAGTGGCCGGAGCTGTTCGACCCTGCGGTGATCGAACCTGCGGTGAGCTTCCTGGCGGAGCTGGGCGGCGCCGCGCTCGAGTTCGGCGTCGGCACGGGGCGCATCGCGTTGCCGCTGGCCCGGCGCGGGGTCCGTGTCGAGGGGATCGACCTGTCGGCCGCGATGATCGCGCGGCTGCGGGCCGAGCCGGACGCCGGCGCGGTCCGTACGACGGTCGGGGACTTCGCGACCACCAGGCTGGAGGCGACCTTCACGCTCGTCTACCTGGTACGCAACACGATCACGAACCTGACCACCCAGGACGAACAGGTCGAGTGCTTCCGCAACGCGGCGGCCCACCTCGAGCCCGGCGGTCGTTTCGTCATCGAGAACTACGTCCCCGAGCTGCGCCGGCTGCCGCCGGGCGAGACCGTGCACGCGTTCGCCGTGGGCCGGGAGCACCTCGGGTTCGAGGAGTACGACGTCGCGTCGCAGATCGCGACCTCCCACCACTACTGGGTGGCGGACGGACGGATGGAGACGTTCTCCTCGCGGCACCGGTACGTGTGGCCGTCCGAACTGGACCTCATGGCGCGGATCGCCGGGATGCGCCTGGAGGAGCGCTGGGCCGACTGGACCCGCACGCCGTTCACCGGCGAGAGCAGAAGCCACGTATCGGTCTGGCGGAAGGCGGACGGACGGTGAAATTTTCAACTATCCGAAATTTTCCCCCGATCGGCGTCAGACCAAGTGAGCGCGGCGTTTCGCGCCCATCCGGCCGGACCCCCTGACCGACCGGAGTTGACAGGGCAAAGGCGCATTCTTGACTCTTTTGGGAGCGCTCCCACGTCTTTCATCTCCGGTTCTGGAGATGACACCAATCAGCACGTTGAGGAAGGACGCCTTCATGGAAGCACTGGTCAACCGGCAGCAGGACCTTTTCCTGGCCCTCTATCGGATCGTGCTGGGACTGCTGTTCAGCTGCCACGGCGCGGCGACCCTGTTCGGCGTGCTCGGCGGCCCGCAGGGCGAGGCCCCGGCCTTCGGCGAGTGGCCGGGCTGGTGGGCGGCCGTCATCGAGCTCGTCGCCGGAGCCATGGTCCTGCTCGGCGTGGCCGCGCGCGCCGCCGCCGTCATCTGCTCGGGCACCATGGCGTACGCGTACTTCGTCGTGCACCAGCCGCAGGCGTTGTTCCCGATCGAGAACGGCGGCGAGAAGGCCGCCCTGTTCTGCTGGGGTTTCCTGCTGATCGCGGTGCTCGGTCCTGGCCGCTGGGCGCTGTCCACGCTGCGCGCCCCGCAGGCGTCGCTGGCGTCCCCGCAGCCCGACCGGCCCAGCACCGGCCTGCCGCGGCCGTCCTGACCTGCCGTGACGCGCTCGCCATCCGGCCTGTCCGCGGCGGAGGCGGCCGCACGCCTTGAGCGTGACGGACCCAACGTTCTCCCGCGCAAGCCGCCGACGCCGTCGTGGCGGCGCGTCCGCACGCAGCTCCGCGACCCGCTGATCATCGTCCTGCTCGTCGCCGCGGTGCTGACGATCACCACCGGCGACTGGACGGACACCGTCGTCATCATGCTGGTGATCGTGGTGAACACGGCGGTCGGGGTGGCCCAGGAGGTACGCGCCGACCGGGCCATCACGGCGCTGGCCGACCTCGCCACCCCCGAGGCGCGGGTGGTGCGGGACGGCCGGCAGACGCAGATCCCGGCGAGCGAGGTCGTCGCCGGCGATCTGGTCGTGCTGGCGGAGGGCGACATCGTCCCGGCGGACGGCGAGGTGGTCGAGTCGGCGGCGCTGCTGGCCGACGAGTCGGCGCTGACGGGCGAGTCGGTGCCGGTGGACAAGAGGGCCGGGGCACTGGTCTCGTCCGGCACCGTGGTGGTGCGGGGCAGGGGGCGGGCGGTGGTGACCGCGACCGGCGCGGCGAGCGCGAGCGGCCGCATCGCCGCCCTCATGGTCAAGGGCGGCGGGCTCACGCCGTTGCAGCGCCGCCTCGTCGGGGTCGGGCGGCTGCTGGCGGGGATCGCGGTGCTGCTGTCGGCGCTGGTGCTGGCCCTGGGTCTGGTACGCGGCCAGCCGGTGGAGCTGATGGTCGTGACCGCGATCAGCCTGGTGGTGGCCGCCGTACCGGAGTCGCTGCCCGCCGTCGTGACCTTGAGCCTGGCGCTCGGGGCGCGCCGGATGGCGGCGCGCAACGCCCTCGTACGCAACCTGCCCGCCGTCGAGACGCTGGGCTCGGTGACCGTGCTCGCCACCGACAAGACCGGCACCCTCACCGAGGGACGGATGGTCGCCCGGCACCTGTGGACCCCGGCCGCCGAGGCCGCGACCACCGGCTCCGGCTACGCGCCCGGCGGCGTGATCGAGGCCGCGGACCCCGGCGAGTTCCGCGCGCTGCTGACGGCCGCGGCGCTGTGCAACGACGCCCGCCTGTGCCCGGGCCCGGAGTGGACGGCCTTGGGCGACCCGACCGAGGCGGCTCTGCTCGCCGCCGCCGCCCGGCTCGGGCTCGACCACGAGGACCTGCGGGCCCGGTTTCCCCGGGCCGGGGAGCTGCCGTTCGACAGTGACCGCAAGCGCATGACCACCGTGCACCTCCTGCCGGACGGCCGCGCCCGGGTGGTCTGCAAGGGCGCCCCCGAGGCGCTGCTCGTCCCTGACGTGCTGACCGACGACCCCGCGCTGCTCGCCCGTGCCGCCGAGCGCGCCGACCGGTACGCCCGTGACGGCTACCGCGTCCTCGCGGTAGCCGCCGCCGACCTGGACGTCGTTCCCGTGTCCGTACGGGAGAGCGGGCTCGGCCTGCTCGGCCTCGTCGCGATCCTCGACCCGCCACGCGCGGCGGCCGCCACGGCGGTGGCCGACTGCAAGAAGGCCGGCATCAGGCCCGTCCTCATCACCGGCGACCATCCGGGCACCGCCCGCGCCATCGCCGCCGACCTCGGCATCATCGGCCCTGCGGACCGAGCCGTCGACTGCCGCGAACCCGGCGTCCTCGACGGCGGACCGGCCGCTGACCGGCTTGAGCCCGGAACCTCCAGCGGCGCGGCGGCCGCCGTTTACGCGCGCGCGACCCCCGAGCAGAAGCTCGACATCATCGAGGCCCTGCGGAAGCGCGGCGAGATCCTCGCCATGACCGGTGACGGCGTCAACGACGGCCCCGCGCTGCGCCGCGCCGACATCGGTGTCGCCATGGGCAGGCGCGGCACGGAGGTGGCCCGGCAGGCCGCCGACCTCGTACTGGCCGACGACAACCTGGACACCGTCGTCGCCGCCGTCGAGGAGGGCCGCCGGGTCTATGCGAACATCCGCCGCTTCCTCGTCTACGGCCTGTCGGGCGGCGCGGCCGAGATCGCCGTGATGATGCTGGGCCCGTTCGTCGGCCTGCCGCTCCCCCTGCTGCCCGCGCAGATCCTGTGGATCAACCTGCTCACCCACGGCCTGCCCGGCGTCGCGCTCGGCGGGGAGCCGACCGTGCCGGGGACCATGGAACGCCTGCCCCGGCCGCCCGGCCAGAGCATCATGGGGGCGGGCCTGTGGCAGCGGGTGCTGCGGATCGCCGTCGTGCTCACCGCCGTCACGCTCGGCGTCGCCGTGTGGGCGTCGCTGACCGGGCGGCCGTGGCAGAGCATGGCGTTCTTCGCGCTCGGCGCGACCCAGCTGGGGGTGGCGCTGGGGACGCGTACCCGGCCGCGCTCCCTGGCCAACCCGATGCTGCTGGTCGCTGTGGCGGGTGCGCTCGTGCTGCAACTGGCCGGGGTCTATCTCCCGCTGCTGCAGGAGCTGCTCGGCACGCGTCCGCTGGCTCCCGGCGATCTGCTGATCGTCCTGGCGCTGTCCGTCACGGGGTACGCCGCCGCCCGCCTCGACCGCATCCTGCACCCGTCGCCCCGTCCCTGAGCCACGCGCGAAGCGGCGCCCAAGTGGACGCCGCTTCCCGGCCTATCAGGAGGCGGGTACGGGGAACGACGCGGCCAGGCTCTCGCCCCACTGCCTGGCCCGCTCCAGCTCCCCGGCCGCCAGCGGCCCTTGCGTGCCGGTGACGTAGAAGCTCTGCGGCGGGACGACGACCCTGACGCCGACCCGGCGCAGCCGCTTGGTGATCGCCCGCGCGGCCGAGCCGGGCAGGCGCGGCTTGGCCACGCGAGTGTCGAACGCCGCCGCGCACAACCCGGCCGACGACGTGCTGAGCGCGGCCAGCCATTCGCGTACGCCCTGATCCTTGGACACCAGCGGCCCGGTCGCCTGCTGGGCGGCCGAGTCGCGGGTGGAGGCCCTGCTCATGGAGAAGGCGTGCGTGGGACCACCCACCACCAGCAGCGTGACCTCGTCGCCCACGTGGGCCGGCGCGGCTCCGATCTCCGTCACCTCGGCCGGCATCCCGGTGGCCAGCCCGTCGGCGACGGCCCGCGCGACCTGTTGGGTGTTGCCGTACATCGATTCGTACACGACCAGTGCCCTCATGACATGACTCCTTCCGTCTCGCCCCTACTGTCCTGCGGGCGGCGGCGCGGCGCCCGAGGAGGAAGTCCTGCGAACCGGCGCCGTTGGTCCACAGCGGAACGCCCGCCCCGGTGGTGCCGAGGGCGGGCGTGTCCCGGTGCGCACTACTTCAGCCAGGCGTGACGCTGCACGATCGGCAGGCCGCCGAGCCCGACGGTGGTACCGGCACCGGCCATCGCCAGGCCGATCAGAACGATGGAGTAGACGATGTGGTCGTCCATGAAGGGGTTGTTGGCCAGGGGCAGCTCGGCCGCCCACATCAGAACCAGCATCAGCGTGCCGGCGACGGCGGCGAGCCTGGCGGCGACGCCGAGGATCAGCGCCAGGCCGACACCGAGCAGGCCGGCCATGAACAGCCA